>JARXKK010000243.1 GCA_030278895.1 Acidobacteriota bacterium | reverse complement strand
ATCATGCAGGGTCTCTTTGCAGTGTACCGGACGATAAGACCTACTCTATTTTCGCGTCGTCGTGATCACACCGCCTCACGCGGCCGCAGCCGCTCCGGGACGAGGATCGTCAGTTCGGCTTCGCCGGCGTCCTCACGCGCGCGGCGTGCTTCTTGTGATAAATCTCCCGGCTGTCATCGTTCGCCTCGTCGACGTTTCAGCTTCGCCTCGCGCTCCTCCAGGTTCGCCGCGAGACGCTGGATTTTCTCGGCGCCCGGCGGCAATGCCCTGGCGGCGTCACGGCGGTCATCGGGAAGACGATAGTCGAAAAAGGACGCCTTCGGACGCGTGCCGGGTCGGAGTCGCACCTCCCCCGATTCGCCTTACCGGAACGTATCGCCGTGACACTTCGCCGAAGAACCGGTCGAGGAGCCCGTTCCCGTACACCGCGCTTCCAAACTCCGGAAACGCGCGATTCGTGACGAGCAGGGCGTCCGGCGGCCGTTCCCTGAGGCGGCGGATCATCAGATCCTCGGCCTCCGCGTCCTGGATTCCGGGGACAAAGAGCTCGTCGACGAAGGGGTTCTTCCGGCCGGTCGTGAAGAGAAGGAACCCCGGCTCGGGGAAAATGCCCACCGTCCCGCCCTCCGGTACCGTCTCCTGAATGACGCGCGCCGCCTCCGTCACGAACCGCGCCTCGGACGGCAGGAGGAATACCGAGACACCTCGAAGTTCCACGAGGGTCATGGACGCGAGGCCGATTCCCTGGACACGCGCTCCGATCTGGGCGACTGAGAGGCCGAGGACGAGAGCCGTGAATGCGGGCCGCGCCGGGACACGGCGCGCCATCCACGCGAGGGCGACGACGAGCGCGAGCGGAGCCGCGAAGGCCCCGTAGACGGGGTTTCTGAGGAAGAAGGGTTGGCGGAGAAGCGCCGGGAGCATGACAAGCGCAACGCCCGCGGCTGCGGCGCTCGCGGAAGGATCTCCTCGCCTCCACAGGATCGCCGCGCGTATGAGCGCGGCGATCGCCACGCACGCCGCGAGAGGCAGAAGCGCATGCAGCCAGGCGTTGCCGGACGAGAAAAAGGTGAGTGCGCCCGCCAGAAAGAAAAGAGGCGTCAGGAGCCGGCCGAGCCGCTCGCCCGCGGCCGGAAGCAAGAGAACGAGCGCCAACGCGAGCGCCGAAGGAAAGAGGACTTCGAGGAACCCGCCGCCCACGAACGCCCGCGCGCTCGTCCCGCCGAAGAACACCGCCTCGTAAACGCGCCGCCACGACTCGGGAACGTCGAGCGCAATCAGGAATCCCTGGCGCCGCATGAGGCCCGTGCCGAATGCCAGCACGGGAAGGCCGAACGCGATTCCGGCCTCGGTCGCCGCCACGGCTCCGGCCAGTGCGGCCTCCCCGCGTGAACGCCGCAACCCGAGGACGAGAAGGGGGCCGGCAAGAGCGACCGGCAGAAACTCGAGCTTGGTCCCGGCCGCAAGGCCCGCGACGGCACCGGCGAGGAGCGACGCGCGCAGCGACTCCGAAGCGAGTGCGAGCTCGAGCGCCCACCACACGCCGACCGTCCCCATCAGGGCCGCCACGCTGTACGGGAATGGCCACGAGCCTCCGATGCCGAACGCGCAGGCGGCGACCGCGAAAGAACAGATGGCGGCGGCCGCCGCGTCGTCCTCGGTGAACCGCCGGGCGAGACGGCGCAGCGATTCGACTCCGAGGAGCGCGAGCAGCGTCCGCCACGCGATGAGGACGTCGAGACTCCGACCGAGCGTCCGGAGCAGAAAGCCGTCGATCAAGGGGGGAAGCGCTCCGTAAGAATATCCGACGTCGCGATAGAGCACGTCGCCCTGAGCGAGCCGAAGGGCCGTGTTCATCTCGCGGCCCGAGTCCTCGAACGGCAGAACCCAACGCTGGAACGTCGCCACGTACAGCACGAGAAAGACCGCGTAGGGCAGCAGGGCCCAGAGGAGACGCGTCCGTCCGGCCGTCGTCCGCAGATTCGCGTGCATCGGTCGGACTCAGGGTATCGCAGCGCCTGAAAAGAAAAAGGCCCGGCGTTTCCGCCGGGCCCTACCCATATGAGAGGTTAGAGGGGGGCACGCGGGGGGTGCGAGAGCGCCGTCGCCTTCGCGGTGGCCTTCTACGCACCCCCTGCGAAAAGGTTAGTACATGCCGCCCATGCCGCCGCCGCCGCCCATGCCGCCAGCAGGAGCCTTGTCCTTCTCCTTGATCTCGGAGACGAGGGCTTCCGTCGTGAGCATGAGGCCGGCGATGGACGCCGCGTTCTGGAGAGCCGACTTCGTGACCTTGGCCGGGTCGACGATGCCCGCCTTGAGCATGTCTTCCGTCTTCTCGGTCTGGGCGTTGAAGCCGATGAATCCGCCCTTTTCCTTCAGCTCCTTCACGATGACCGAGCCCTCGAGCCCGGCGTTCGCGATGATCTGGCGGGCGGGCTCTTCGAGAGCGCGCTTGACGATGTTGATACCGATCTGAATGTCGCCGTGCTCCTTGAGCTTGTCGACCTCGGCGATCGCGCGCAGAAGCGCGACGCCGCCGCCCGGGACGATGCCGTCTTCCACGGCCGCCTTCGTCGCGTGCATGGCGTCCTCGACGCGGGCCTTCTTCTCCTTCATCTCGGTCTCGGT
>JARXKK010000242.1 GCA_030278895.1 Acidobacteriota bacterium | reverse complement strand
GTTGTACGCCTTCGGCCGGAACGGCGGGAAGAGGAAGCTCGGCGGGGTCGTCTTTCCGTTGACCGCGTAGAGGTACCCGCTGAGGTCGACCGCCACCACATCGAGAGTGCCGTCTCCGTTCAGATCGGCGAGCGCGGGGGCCGTTGCCACGTGATCGTTCAGGAGGACGGGCCAGCCCGCCACGGTCCGACCGTCGTTGTGGAAAGCGTAAAGAGCCCGCTCGGCGGGCGAGGCCGAGTTCCCCGTCCCGACGACGATTTCCGGACATCCGTCGCCGTCGATGTCGCCGACGGCCGGAGAGGACATGATCCCTACCGGGGCCTGGCCTGGCGGAGGCACCACGAATTGCGGAAAACCGGGGAAGTTCGTCCCGTTCGCGCGAAGAGCGAAGAGCGTTCCTCCCGCCTTCCAGTTCACGGGTGGGCCTTCGTAATGGCTGTCGGCCCCGATGATGATCTCGGGGACGCCGTCTCCGTCCAGATCTGCGATCGCGGGTGAGCTCCAGATCGAATCTCTGGCAAACACGGGCCACCCGGGGAGAGGCACGCCCGTTCTTCCGTCGAGAACGTAAATGTTCATGTCCCAAGATCCGAAGACGACGTCCAGGGCGCCATCTCCATTGAAGTCGTACAGGGCCGGGGTGGACCAGACGTGGTCGGGCTGTCCGTTCCGGTCGATGTCGAGCGGCCGGAACTGCCAGATCAGACTTCCGGAGCGGTCAAACGCGATCACGCCGCCCGGCAACGACAGATCGGTGTTGGAGCCGTATCCCACCACGATGTCCGGATTGCCATCGCCGTTGATGTCTCCGACGGCCGGGCTCGACCCAATCTCGGCGGGCAGCTGCTTCGGCCAGCCGGGGCGAATCGTGCCGTCGCGCTTGATCACGTAAAGCCACCCACCGGTCCCGAGCCCGGCGGTTCCGACGATGATCCATTTGGTTCCGTTCTTGTCGAGGTCTGCCGCGACGGGTGTGCTGAATCTCACGGGTCCGGCAAGCGGGAGGCTCACGGGAAAACCGGAACGAGGCGTTGCATTCGTCTGAGCTTCGACGTTCCGTGTCAGGGCAACCGCCAGAAGAGCGACAAATATCCGTCGTTGTACTCGAACTCTCATCGCCTTCCCCCGGACGAGTCACACGCCGCAATTCTGGTGCCGTCGACTTCATGATGCATGAGGTCAAGCGTCCAGCAGGCTCAAAAACCGGCCCAGGAAGTAGGGCCCGTGCAGCAGGGCGCGGGCGCGAAATGATGGACCGTGGCTGCGCACGAGCGCATGCGGGCGATAGGCGCCCCCGGCCACTGTGACGTCTTCCACGAGGCGGTAACGGGATGCCGCGGCGTCGAACCGGAGGAGGACGACGCGGTCCCACGGGAAGAAGCGCACGCCAGACCGGCCCGCGCACGAGAGGCCCGTGCCGGTGGGCGCGCAGTCGGCGCCCCAGTTTGGCAGGTCGACGACCGTGCGCGGCGCGACCGTCGCGTCGTCGCGGAGGAGCGACATTCACGCGCCTGCGAGATAGGGCACCCGCGTCGCCTGGAGGCCGCCCGGGTCTGGCCGCAGCGAGAGAACGAGCGTCGCGCCCGGGGCGAGGGCCGGGACCTCGGAGAGCGTCGACGCGAGCTCGGCACGGTGACGCGCCCACGTCGCGAGGAATGTGTCCTGCCGTTCGATCCCCCCGGCGGTTCCCAGCGCAACAAAGGCCGGGGGCAGGGCGAGCGCGAGGCGCGGCGGGCGAAGCCGGCGAGCGAGCGCCTCGGCCGCGAGCGCGACGAGGAAAGACGTCAAAAGGCGCGTCACCAGGTGCGTCCGGAAACGCGCCTCGGCGAGCTGCACGCCAGAGAACGCCGCGTGCGTCGCGACGACGAGGACGGCGAGCGCCGCGGCGATGCGAAGATCGCGTGCCCGGCAAGCGCCTCCCACCGGCTTGCCCGAGGCAGCTCCTGAGGTCCGCGCCGCTGCGAGAAACGCCGCCCCCGCGGCCGCGGTCGCGAGGACATACACCCATGCGGGCACGACGGGCGGGAGGTGCTCGAAGAGCACGGGTGTCCGGAACGCCCAGCGCCACGGCATGAATCCGTGTGCCACGAGGGCCGTGGTCAGGCGTGCCTGCCGTGTGGCATCGAACGGTGCGATCGCGACGGCCGCGTAGCTTCCCGGGTCGGCGAGGAAACGGGCGAACAGGACGCCGTACGGAAGGCATGCGAGCCACCAGACGCCTGCCGCCGCGGTCCAGCGACGGTCGGCGCGGCCGCGCGCGGCGAGGAGGACGAGCGGGCCGAGGGCCGCCGCGGATGCGAGGGCGTCCGATGAAGCCACGATGCGCCGAGTAGTGGCTGAAGGACTGCAGCAGGCGCGGGCGAGGCCCACGCGAGCGCGAACGGCGTGCCGAAGAGGAGGCGCGTCGGCCCGTTGAATGGCTCGAAGAGCCCCCACGGAAAGCGCGCCGCACGCACCTGTGCCCACGCGAGTGCGGCTGCGTCGTCGTGGAAGAGTCCCTGGTCGAACGCGAAGAGGCCCCACACGAGAAGCGTCAGGAATACGTATAGCCATGCGGCCCGCTTCACCCGATCGTGTCCAACCGTGCCGCGATGCGGCGGGCCGCGTGGTTCCACGTCCACTTCGCGGCCATCTCGGCTGCC
>JARXKK010000241.1 GCA_030278895.1 Acidobacteriota bacterium | reverse complement strand
GCTGTACCTCGTCGCGGCCGCGGGGCGCGATTTCTGGTCGCCGGACGAGCCGGACTTCGCCGAGCATGTCCGCGAGATGCTCGAGAGGAAGAGCCTCCTTCTGCCCTACGAGAACGGGAAGCCCTACTCGGAGAAGCCGATTTTCTTCTACTGGGCCGTGGCGGCGACGACACCTCTTTCGGGAGGCGACGTCCATCCCCTCGCGACGCGCCTGCCTTCGGTCTTCGCCGGGGCCGCGATGGTCTTCGCGGCCGCGTGGTTCGCGGGGCGGCGCGGCGGCGCACGTGAGGCCCTTGCCGCGGGCGCGGTCACGGCGGTGACGCCGATCGTCTTCTGGCAGGCGCAGTACCTGCAGGTCGACGCGCTCTTCTCCTGTTTGCTGATGCTCGTGTTCGTTTCTCTGTATTTTCTGGAGGAGGAGAAAGGAAAGGATTTCTTAGAAGGTGAAGAGGGAGACCGCCCCCGAGCGAGCCGCTGGCTCTGGGCGCTCCGGGTGGCGCTGGCGGCAGCCGTCCTGACGAAAGGGCCTCTTGCGATCGTCCTCGCCGGCCTCGTCATCCTCGCCCGCTGCGCCATGCGCCGCTCGTGGGCGCCGCTGGCCGCAACGCGCCCCTTTCTAAGCAGTCTTGTCTTTCTCTTACTCGTCGTTCCCTGGTATTTCTTCGCCGCCCGCGCCGGCGGGCCTGTCTATGCCCACGACCTCATCGTGAACCAGAACTGGAACCGCTTCTTCGTGGCGTTCGACCACATTCAGCCGTGGTGGTTCTATTTCGAGAGCATCTGGAGCGATTTCTTCCCGTGGACCGTGCTCGCGCTCGCGGGCGCCGTCGTGCTGGGACGCGCCGGGATTTACCGCGCGCGACCCGATCTCGCGTTCGCGGCGACGGTGTGCGCCGTGTGCTTCGTCTTCCTGTCTACCTCGCAGGCCAAACAGGGGAAATATCTGCTCGTCGCCTATCCCTTTGCAGCCGTCCTCGTGGCGGCGTTCGCCGTGGAGGCAGAGAGGCGGGCGGCGGGGGGCGCGCGCGCGGCTCTCCGGGCTGTGAGGGGCTGGGTTGCGACCGTCGCGATCCTTCTGCTGGCTGCCGCGGGGGCGCTCTTCCAGGCGGCGCTCAGGTACGCGCCCGGTCAGGCCGGCCTCGTGCCGTTCGTTGCCATCCCGCTCGCTCTCGGGGCCACGGTGACGCTGGTCGTCCTCGCGCGCCGGCGCCGGGAGGCGGTCCCGGCTCTGCTCGCGCTCGCGGCCGCGCTCGCGGCCGTGGAGGCCGCCGCGGGGGCGGCCGTCTTTCCGGCGATCGACGTCCTGAAGACCGGGCGGCCTTTTTACGAGCGCCTCCGGCCGCGCGTGGCGCACGGCGAGCCGCTCGCCTACTTCGGCGGCACCTATCGCTGTTACCCGATCCTGGTGCTCCGGCGGAAGACCGAGCACTTCCAGACGGACGCCGCTCTCGCCGACTGGGTCTCAAGGACGCCCGGCGCCCTCGTTCTCGCCGACGAGAGCGAACTGCAGTACTGGAAAGACCCGCGTCTCTTGGAGCTGCGCGTCCTCGACAGGCAACGCGTGGGAGGCGACGAGGCGATGCTCCTCGGCCGGCCATGAAGTCGATTCGCGATTCCCTCGAGTTTCCGGAAGTCCCGGCGCGCCATCCCGGGCGGCACGAGGTCGTGGACGCGGTCCTCTCGCGGGATGGCGAGCGGATTCCCGTCGTGGTCAAGAAGGTGCCGCTCGATGTCAGGCAGCGTCTGACGACCCCCAAGGCGATGCGCTCCCTCGCGACGGCACAGGCGCTCGTCGCCCGTGGTCTCGCGACTCCCGAACCGCTCGCGGCCGGGATCGTGGGACAGGAGAGCTGGTACGTGGCGCGCCGGCTGGAAGGGGCAGCGCAGATGCGAGCCTGGTTCCTCCATCGGGACGACCCGGCGCGGCCCGTCCCACCGCTCCGGTTTTCCTTCGAGGAGGTCGTCGAGGCTCTCGGCAAACTCGCCCGCCGCATGCACGACGCGGGCGTGTTCTTCCGCGACTTCACCGACGGAAACGTCCTCGTCACGAACGAGGAGGGGAAGCTTCGCCTCTGGCTCGTCGACCTGAACCGCGCCCGGGTTGGCGTGGGCCCCGTTTCCCGCCTTCGACGCTACCGGGACCTGGCCCGGCCCGGTCTGAACCGGCCAGAGGACATCAACCTCCTCATCCTGAGCTACTTCCGGCCCGAGCCGGTCCCGAGTGAGGCGCTGGGCACGGTGAGGGCTCTCCGCCGGGGGATCGTTTGCTGGGACGATTTCAAGGCCTTCGCGCGGCCCTGGAGAGCGTGAGACCCGGGTAGGGCTATCCTCATGGCTCACAGCCGGATGCGCGTAAACCGAAGGCCGGCGAAGCGCGTCCAAGAGCCGTGAGCCGGTCCGCACTCGCCCCCGTCCTGGCGTTCCCCGGAAGGAATGGAGCTCATCCTGATGAGAGACACGCGGGCCTCGTGAGCGACGGCGAGCGCGACAATCGGCAGGTCAAGCGGGAGCGGGAGTCCGAAATTCTCTCTCGCGTCGTCGCGGGCGACGTGGACGCTTTCGAGTATTTTGTCGTCACCTATCAGAAGCGGATCACCCGATTCGTTTACACGCTCCTCCGCGATCCCGCCGATGCCGACGGCGTCGCGCAGGACGTCTTCGTCAAAGCGTTTCGCGCCCTGCCGGAATTCAAGGGGCAGTCGGCCTTCGAGACGTGGCTCACGCGCATCGCGATCAACGCCGTGCGCGATCACATCCG
>JARXKK010000240.1 GCA_030278895.1 Acidobacteriota bacterium | reverse complement strand
CGTCTCGGCGTCGTCTTCCCGGCAGCCGACCCCGAGCGCGCCCTGGGCGGGCGCGCCGAGCATCTCGTCCGCCTCGAGCCGCCGCGTGATGACGCCGCCCCGCGAGAGCCGGTCGAGGCCCGCGCAAGCGAGGATGAGCGCGTCCGCTCGGCCCTCCTCGAGGCGCTGGAGGCGCGTGTCGACGTTGCCGGCCATCGCGACCGTCACGAGGTCCGGCCGGATCCGGAGGAGCTGGGAGACGCGCCGCGGCGACGACGTCGCGACGCGGGCGGCCTGCGGAAGGCCGGCCACGGTCGTGACGCCTGCGTGCCGGGATGCGACCACGAAGGCGTCGCGCCCGTCCGCGCGCAGCGGCACCGCGGCGAGGCGGACGCCCGCGGCCAGGACCGTGGGAACGTCCTTGAGGGAGTGGACCGCGAAGTCGATCTCGTTCCTCAGAAGCGCCTCGTCGAGCGCGCGCACGAAGACGCCGGCGGCATCGCCTCCGGGAGGCGCCTTGCCCTCGCTCGAGAGCTGATCGCCCTGCGTGCGGATGATGACCGTCTCGACGGAACGGCCCGAGGCCCGCGACAGGTCGGCCGCGAAGGCGCCCGACTGCGTGGTGGCGAGGGCGCTCGCGCGCGTGCCCATCCGGAGTGCCGTCATTTCGTTCCTCCGTCGAGCCGGAACAGCGCGCGCACGGCCGCGGCGCGCTCCACGCGCTCCGAGCCGTCGCCTTCCTTCAGGCCGACCATCGGATCGTGGAGGATGTGCGCCACGAGCGTCTCCGTGAGCCGCTCGACCGCGGCCCGGTCGGGCGCGCTCAGCGCGGCGAGCTTGCCGGCGTGTTTCTCGAGCTCGACGCGCCGGATGCTTTCGAGCTTCTCGCGCAGGCCGCGGACGACGTCCGCCTGCAGAAGGCCGCCGCGCCATTCCTGGAACTTCAGGACGCACTCCTCGACGATCGCCTCCGCGCGCGGGACCTCGCTCGCGCGGGCCCGCGTGTTGACGTCCGCCATCTCCTGCAGCGCGTCGAGGTCGTATCGGTAGACGTCGGAAAGCTCGCCGACCTCGGTTTCGACGTCGCGCGGCACGGCCAGGTCGAGGACGAGAAGCGGTCCCCGGCGCGGGGCCGCGTGCAGCGCGGTGCGGAGCGCCCCGGCCGTCAGGACGGGCTCGGTCGCGTTCGTGGCGGAGAGTACGAGGTCCACGCCCGCCGCCGCACGGGCACGGTCTTCCCAGCGCACGGCGCGCCCCCGGTTGGCCGCGGCGAGAGCCTCGGCCTTGTCGTGCGAACGGTTCGTCACGAGGATCTCCGCGACGCCGTCCTCCGCGAGGAGCCGGGCGGTGAGCTCGGCGGTCTCGCCCGCCCCGATGAGGAGGACCTTGCGCCCCTCGAGCGATTCGAAGATGCGCGCCGCGAGGCCGAGCGCGAGGCCCGCGACGGACGTGGGCTTTTGCCCGAGCGCCGTCTCCGCCCGGACGCGCTTGCCGCACTCGAGGGCGCTCATGAACAGCCGGTTCGTCACCGTTCGGACCGTTCCGGCCGCCGTCGCGAGGCGGTGCGCCTCGCGGATCTGGCCGAGGATCTGCGCCTCGCCGACGACCATGGAGTCGAGGCCCGCCGCTACGCGGAAAAGGTGGCGCGCCGTGGCGTCCCCGCGGCCCGACAGCGCCGTCTTCCGCAGGACCGCGTCGTCCACGCTGTGGAACCGCGAGAAAAATCCCGAGAGCGCGTCGAGGCTGTCCTCGCCCGTGGCGATTCCGTATACCTCGGCGCGGTTGCAGGTGGACACGATCGCGCCTTCCGACAGGATGTGCTCCGCGAAGAGGCCGTCGAGCGCCTCGCGCGCCTTCTCGGGCGTGAAGGCGAGTCTCTCTCTCAGATCGAGAGGCGCCGCACGATGGTCCCAGCCGACAAAGAGGAGGTTCATGAGGTGAAGTCGTGCAGCTTGCTGATGAAGACGTTGACCGCGGTGTACGAAAGAAGCACGAGCAGGAACCCCGCGATCGACAGCCGAGCCGTCGAGACGGGGGCCGCCCCGCGGCGGGCGCGCACGAGCACGAAAATGTAGAACGCGAGCGTCGCGAGCGCGAACCAGATCTTCGGGTCGAGCGCCCACAGCGGGTGTTCGCCCTTCCACATGCGCGACGCCCAGAAGAGCCCGAGGAAGAGACCGACCGCGAGGGCCAGGATGCCGAGGGAAAGCGACGTGCGGTTCGCGCGTTCGAGGTAGGACAGGCTCGGGAGCCGCGACGCCGGCCCCGAGAAGGCGCGTTTCTTCAGCGAACGGCCGACCCAGAGGTACAGAAGCGACAGGGCGCACGCGACCGCGAACGCGGCGTACGCGAGCATGTTGAGCGTGACGTGCAGCGCGAAGACCGGGCCCTTCAGCTCGGGCGCGTCCTTGTGGACGGGCGACGTCAGCAACACGCCGATGAGCATGAACGCGAGGGCCGCGGGCATCAGGAAGGGGCCCAGGGACCGGTCGCGGTGCCGAAACTCGAGGGCGATGCTCAAGATCGCGAGGAAGAAGCCGAAAAGCTTCATCGAGCCGAGGAGGTCGCGGTACGGAACGCTGTGAAGCGCGACCGACCGCGCGTAGAGCGCGCCGAAGTTGGAAAGAGCTCCCAGGATCGCGAACGCGGTCGCAGCCCGGCCGATCGCCGCCTGCGTCCGATAGAGCGACGCCGTGTAGAGAATCGCCGACGAGGCGTAAGCGACGAGGGCCACCCACCCGAGTGTCGTCGCGATCTGGGCGGCATCCGTCACATCGGCGATTATAGGAAC
>JARXKK010000239.1 GCA_030278895.1 Acidobacteriota bacterium | reverse complement strand
ACCTTGTCGATGTACGTCGCGTAGTACGGGGCGGCCTCGTGCGGGGCGGGCTTCGTGGATTCGGCGTTCGACATAGGGGTAATAATCCGCCACCATGCGTCAAGCTTCAAGAAGTCTCCTCACGGTGGCCGTTCTCACAGTCGCCCGGTTCGCAGCCCTTGCCGGGGAATCTCCCGTCACCCCCGCCGAGAGGGCAGCGGCGAACGAAATCACGCCGGATCTTCTTCGCGCCCACATCCGCTTTCTCTCCTCGGATCTGCTCGAGGGTCGCGGTCCCGCCACGCGCGGCGACGCGCTGGCGGAGGCGTACATCCAGGCGCAGCTCGAGGGGATGGGCCTCAAGCCGGGCGCGCCGGGCGGCGGCTGGATCCAGAAGGTGCCTCTCGTCGGAATCCAGCCGACGTTCTCGGGCCCCGCGGCATTCGCGTCGCCGATGGGCTCGGAGGCCGGCGTTCTCGGCGAGAACTTCGTCGCCGTCTCCGGCAACCAGAAGCCGGAGTCGAAGCTCGAGAACGCCGAGATCGTCTTCGTCGGCTACGGGATCGTGGCTCCCGAGTACCGATGGGACGACTACAAGGGGGTCGACCTCAAGGGCAAGGTTCTCCTCGTGATGAACAACGACCCGGAGGGAACACGGGAGGAGCCGAACCTTTTTGCGGGGAAAACGCGCCTGTGGTACGGGCGCTGGGACTACAAGTACCTCATGGCCGCGAAGATGGGTGCTGCGGGCGCCATCATCATCCACACCACCCCCTCGGCCGGGTACGGCTGGCAGGTCATCCAGACCTCGTGGAAGGGCGAGCTCTTCGAGCTGCCGGACGACGGCTCGCCGCGCGTCGCCATGAAAATGTGGGCGACTGACGAGCTCGCGAAAAGGATTGCGGCCCTCGGCGGGAAGGACCTCGACGCGCTGCGAACGAGCGCCGAGTCGCGCTCGTTCCGGCCGGTGGCGCTCGGCGTCACCGTCTCTCTCGCGTTCACGAGCACCGTGACGAAGAAGGAGTCCGGCAACGTCATCGGCGTCGTCCCGGGTTCGGATCGGGAGCGGGCCGGTGAGGCCGTGATCTACACGGCGCACCACGACCACCTCGGGACGAAGGCGGGCGCGAAGCCGGGCGACGACGCGATTTACAACGGCGCTCTCGACAACGCCTCGGGTGTCGCGGGAGTCCTGGGCATCGCGAGCGCTTTCGCGGACCTTCCGAAGGCTCCTGCGCGGTCGGTTTATTTCGCGTTCGTGGCCGGGGAAGAGCAGGGCCTCCTCGGGTCGGAATGGCTCGCGAAGCATCCCCCCGTGCCCGCCGGCCGGATCGCGGCGAACATCAACGTCGATGGGATCGGCTTCTACGGTCGGACGCGCGACGTCGGCATGATCGGCCTCGGGAAGTCTTCGCTCGACGCGGACTTCATGGCGCTCGCGAAGATGCAGGGCCGGGTCGTGCACGGCGACGAGTTTCCGGAGAAGGGGAGCTTCTATCGTTCGGACCAGTTCAACTTCGCGAAAATCGGCGTCCCGGCGGCTTACGTGAAGAAGGGGACGGACATCATCGACAAGCCCGCAGGCACCGGGAAGGAGCTCGAACGGGCCTACGAGAAAAACGACTACCACCAGCCCTCGGACGAGTTCAAGGAAAGCTGGGACCTTTCGGGCGCGATCGAGGACATGCGGCTCGCGTTCTGGCTGGGCTGCCGGACGGCGAACGCCGCAGCGATGCCGCGCTGGAACAAGGGCGACGAATTCGAGGCCGCGCGGCTGAAGGCGCGGAAGAACGAATGACGAACGAGGAAGGAAGGGGAGAGAAGGCGGTGACCCTGCTCTGCTAAGCTCGCTGCATGAAGAGAATGAGTCTCGCTCTCTCGCTTTTCCTCCTCGCGGCCCCGCTCGCCGCCGACCTTCCCGCCGCCGGCGAGAAGGCACCCGCGTTTTCGCTACCGAGCCAGGAAGGCGCGACGGTGACGCTCGAGCAGAGCAAGGGGAAGTGGGTCGTCCTCTACTTCTATCCGAAGGACTTCACGTCCGGCTGCACGGTCGAGGCTCACAACTTCCAGCGCGACCTCGCGAAATACGAGAAGGCGAACGCGGTCATCCTCGGCGTCAGCCTCGACTCCGTGGACTCGCACAAGGGCTTCTGCACGAAGGAAGCCCTGAACTTCAAGCTGCTCGCCGACACGGACGCGGTCGCCGCGAAGGCGTATGGATCTCTCGCGACTTCCGGGGACAAGCCGTACGCCGCGCGCAACACGTTCCTCGTCGATCCTTCCGGCGTCATCCGGAAGGTCTACGTCAAGGTCAGTCCGGCCACGCACAGCGACGACGTGCTCCTCGATCTTGCCGCCTTCCAGGCCCCGAAGTAACGGTGGACAGGAGATCCCGATGCCTTACGACCCCCGGATGATTCAGCCCTTTCGCGACGAGCTCACCGCGGCCGGCTTCACCGAGCTTCACACGGCGGCCGAGGTGGACGCCTCCGTCGGGCAGAAGGGCACGACTCTCGTCGTCGTGAATTCCGTCTGCGGCTGCGCCGCCGGTCAGGCGCGCCCCGGCGTCGCGCTCGCGGTCAGGCATCCGCTCCGCCCCGAGAGGCTCGTCACGGTGTTCGCGGGACAGGATCTCGAGGCGACGGCGCAGGCCCGCTCGTATTTCACGGGCGCTTCGCCGTCCTCGCCGTCGATCGGCATCCTCCGGGACGGAAAGCTCGTCTACCTCCTGCAGCGGCACGAGATCCAGATGATGGACGCGCGGGCGGTCGCGAGCGCGCTCGGCGCCGCGTTCGAGGCCGTGGCCGGCGG
>JARXKK010000238.1 GCA_030278895.1 Acidobacteriota bacterium | reverse complement strand
CCGTAGGCGAGCGCCGCGGCCGTCGGCTCGTTCACGAGCCGCTCGACCTTGAGCCCCGCGATCTGCCCCGCGTCCTTCGTGGCCTGGCGCTGGGCGTCGTTGAAATAGGCGGGCACCGTGATGACGGCCCGGTCCACCTTCTCGCCGAGGTACGCCTCCGCGGCCTCCTTCAGCTTCGTGAGAATCATCGCGGAGATCTCCGGCGGCGAGAGCTCCTTGCCGCCGATCGCGATGCGCGCGTCGCCGTTCGCCGTGCGAACGACCTTGTAGGGAACCATCTTCATCTCGTCGCTGACTTCATCCACGCGGCGGCCCATGAAGCGCTTGATCGAGAACACGGTGTTCTCGGAGTTCGTCACGGACTGGCGCTTGGCGACCTGCCCGACGAGGCGCTCGCCGCCCTTGCCGTACGCGACGATGGAAGGCGTCGTGCGTCCGCCCTCGGAGTTCGCGATGACCTCGACCGTGCCGCCCTCGAGGACGGCGACGACGCTGTTCGTCGTGCCGAGGTCGATACCGATGATCTTGCTCATTTCAGTGTTCCTTCCGGACCCCCGACTGGATCCGAACGCAATCTAATATCTTAGCGTGTTATTGTCAAGTTCTCGACAAGACACACCTACAGCGTCGCATAAGATACCTCTAAGTCACTCGACAATAGTGATTTCCTTCGAAGCGTGGGACTGGAAATCAGCGTCCTTCCGGTTGTCACGAATCACGAGAGACCGCGAAAACAGGAGGTCCGGGTCTGTCTGGCCGAGCGGGTCGAACCCGACCAGATAAAACTTCTCACCCTGGACGATGTAGCGATAGTTCGCTCCCCAGGGGTCCTTGAGGTCGGCCGGCGCCAGGATGTGGGACTCGACGAGCGTCTCGACCGAACCGGGAAGCCTGCCGGAAAGAAGCGTGTACGCATCGACTCCTTCCGCGACGCGCCGGAGTCGAAGGAGCGAAAGCGACTTCTTGAACCCGTCCACGAGCGGGACGCGCCGCGGCGGAAGCGTCAGCAGATTGAGAGGATTTCGAGCCTGAAACTGGAGAGCGATGAGCGCAAGGACCGCGAGGCCGAGCCCCGCGAGGAGCGCGACGTCGATCGGCTTTCGCGACGGGCGCGCGTGAGCCGGGGCGTCCGCGACGAGCGCTTCCTCCGCGAGCTCCTCGGCCCGGGGCATGCTCTCCTCGATGAGCCCGCGGCTCACGAGGTCGAAGCACGCCTTGCAGCCGTCGAACTCCGACAGAAATGCCATTTCGTTCATCTCGGCGACCGTTCGCAAGCCGTCGACGAGCTCGTAGACGGACCATTCGGCACGCGAGACACGGATGGGATCGAGACGCTTCTCGCGGGCGCGCCTGGCGAGGGTCGAATCCTCGACGTCTTCGACCGCATCCTCGTCCTCGGCCGGGATGACCGGCTGCGCGACCGGGACCTTCTGGTAGACGATGTCGAGAGACCAGACAACCTTCTCGACGATGGGCCACTCGTCGATCATCCGGGCGCCTTCCATCAGGAGACGTTCGACCGCGATGGGCGTGGTCGACTCCGCGTCGTAGTCGACGTGCTCGGTCTGCTCGAAGACGTAGTCGCCGTCCGTCCAGCGAAACAGTCCGTAAGCGATGCGCTTGATCTGGATGTCGAGCCCGTCGCGCAGGTCCTGGGCCGAGCAGAATCCGTTCTTGAGAAGAATGAAGCCCAGACGCTGCAGCGTCTGCGCCTGCATCTCGAGAGCACGCCCGAGGGCCTCCGCCGTCAACCGCCGCGTCTTGACGAGCACCGTGCCGAGGCGCGTGTCGAGCCTCTGGGCGGAGGATTCCGCCGATACCATCATCCCGTCGAGAAATCCGAGCGTCACCGTGTCGGCGGGGCCGCGGACCGTCAGGAGGCCGGTCTTGTGCTGCAGCGAGATGAGCTGGAGGATGTCCGCCAGAGAGAAATCCCGGAGGGTGCCTTCGAGTGCCATCCGTCAGGCCTTCCGCGTCGACGTGACGAAGCCGGCGATCCAGCCGGCAAGCGCCACGAGCAGCCAGAAGAAGACGCCCGGCGTCCCGGCGGTGATCGTCGGCCGCGGGAGTGTCGCGAGCGCGTCCCTCAGGAGGAACGAGATCAACCCGAACGCAAAGAGACCGAAGGCGGCGACGGCAGGCAGGAGGCGCGAGTCGAGAAATGCGGCCGAGCCGGGAAGCAGGCTGTTCAGGATGAGCCGCATGCGCTCCTCGAACGTCCGGCGCCGTCTCACGTCTTCGAGCTTGTGGAGCTTCGTCTCGATCGCGACGCCATCCTTCTTGAGATACACGTGCACGCACTGCGAGCACAGGAGGGCGCTCTCTCCCGGCGGTTTGCAGAGCCGGCAGAAGGCCCGGCCGCATTTCTGGCATTCGGACGCGTAGCCCCGTCCCTGCCGGCGCTTCCGGTCGAGAATGAAAGCCCCGCCGATCGCGGCGAAGACCCCCCAGAAGAGCGGAATGCCAAGATCACCCCGCTCGAGGCCATTCGGAAGGCGCGGGAAGCCGAGTCCGTCGCCGGGCCGATAGCGGCGGTGGTGGCCCAGGAGCCGCCTCGTCCGGTTGTCGCGGCCCATGCGTTCGATCTTCGCCCGGGCCTCCTCCGGCGTGAAGCCGAGCGACACCACCTTCACGAGCGTGGGAGTCTCCTGAAACCTCTGAACCGCGCGCGCGTCGAGGGCCCGCGCCTCCTGAAGCGTCTGTGCGGCTTCGTAGGTCCGGAACGTCTCGGCGTAAAGAAGGGCGAGGTTGTAACGCGCCGTGATGCTCCGTCCGTCCCGCTTCAGGGCCTCCTGGTAGTCCTCCTG
>JARXKK010000237.1 GCA_030278895.1 Acidobacteriota bacterium | reverse complement strand
GGACATTGCGCAGCGCGCGCGCTCAAGGTGAGCGGATCTTAAACGAGAACGAGTCGCGCCGAAGAGGCGACGGCGAAATCAAGGGCGCGAGCAGCAGCGACTGTCATTCGTAGTGCGTCCACATCCGGATGACCTTCACCGTCCGCTCCTTCTCGAGGATCTGGTACACGAGGCGATGCTGTACGTTGATCCGCCGCGAATAGGCGCCCGCGAGATCGCCGACGAGCTTCTCGAACGGGGGCGGGCTCCTGCGGGGGTCTTCCGCGAGAAGCTCGAGAAGGAGTTGTGCCTTCACCTTGAGACCGGAGCGCGCGAGCTTGCGCGCGTCCCTCTGCGCCTGGCGGGTGAAGACGACCCGCCAGCGTTTCACCAGTTCAACTCCTCCACGCACTCGGAAAGCGGGGTCTCGAGGCCTTTCCGGATCGACGCGCGCATGCCGGGAATCGATAGCAGGTAAAGCGTCTCCTGAATGGAGCGCCAGTCCGTCTCCGAGAGCAGCACGGCACCCGCCCTTCGGCCCGTGATCTGAACGGGCTCGCTCGTGACGGCGACCTCGTCCATGAGCCGGTAGAGGTTCTCTCGCGCCTTCGTCGCCGTGACCGTCTTCATGGTCGTAGCGTACGGAAAACCGTACGCTACGTCAAGACCAAAATCCGCGATGGACGATACAGTCGCTCTGAGTGGGTATGTGACTTCTGTCGGAGGTCAAAGCGGCGCCGCCACCCGGTGGATCATATCGATCTCATATCGACAACCGATGGACTTCGGGTGCAATAACGCTGCCCGGCTCCCGATGACCTTCGACACCCGAGCTTCCATTGGCCGAACTTGCGACCACACGTTTCGGAGTGTTGATTCGTACTGTTCGATCAGGTCCCTCGCGACCTGCTCCCCAACTTTGATCCACCTGGGGTGTGAGCTTCCTGGTTGAAAATCGTAGCAGTAGTCGCGCTGTGGAAATGTGGAAATCACGCGGCCGTCTCCCGGTGAGCCGCGGCGAAGTCGGTCGGCGTCTTCTCGTCGAGTGAGCTGTGCGGGCGGACGTCGTTGTAATCGAGACGCCAGTCTTCAATCGTCTGGCGCGCGTCGTCGAGCGTGGAGAACCAGTGCGCGTTTAGACACTCGAGCCGAAGCTTCCCGTTGAAGCTTTCGACGAAGGCGTTTTGATTCGGTTTGCCCGGCTGGATGAAACGCAGTTCGACGCCGCGCTTCTCGGCCCAGGACAGGAAGGCTCCGCTCGGGAACTCCGTCCCGTTATCCGAGACGATAGCCTTCGGAAGCGGATGAGTCTTGGCGAGTTCTTCGAGCGCCCGGACGACCCTCGTCCCGCTGATCGAGGTGTCGACGATCGTCATCGGCCACTGGCGCGAGTAGTCGTCCATGATCGTGAAGATGCGAAAACGCCGGCCCGAGCCAAGCTGGTCCGCGACGAAGTCGATCGACCAGCGCTCGTTGGGGCGGATGGCGGGTAGAAGCGGCTTCGGGCGCTGCCAGAGCCTCTTTCGTGGGCGCTTTCGAGGCAATCCGAGCCCCTCAGAGCGGTAGAGCCGCAGAAGCCGTTTGTGGTTGAAGCGCAGTCCGTCCTTCCGAAGGAAATATCCCAGACGTCGATAGCCGAAAGCGGGTCGTTGCAAAGCGATCTCTCGGAGCTTCTGGCGCAGCTCGTCGTCGCCTGATCTCCGAGATCGATAGCGGCACGTCGAGCGGCGAAGGCCGCTAAGGTCGCACGCTCGTCTCTGGCTTCTGCGGAATTCCGTGATCATGACGCTCGCCGCTTTCCGCTTCACGGCGGGCGTCACCATTTTTTTCCGAGCACCCCCTTGAGGGCCGCATTGTCGAGCGTCAGCTCGGCGACGATGTGCTTGAGGCGCCGGTTTTCATCCTCGAGCGCATGAAGCTTCCTGGCGTCGCTGACTTCCATCCCGCCGTACTTCTCTTTCCAGCGGTAGAACGTCTGCTCGCTGATCCCGTGCCGCCGGCAGAGCTCTTTCGTCGCTGCCCCAGCCTCGGATTCCTTCAACACCCCGATGATCTGCTCTTCCGTTGCTCGTTTGCCTTTCACCTGAGCTCTCCTTCCCTAAGTCTATGGAGAACTCACACCCGCCGTGGATCACTTTTCGGGGAGCAGGTCGCCCGCACCGCCATCGCCTCAACGAAGGCGCAAAGGTTGAAGAATCTCCTAGTCGATCTGTGGGCGCGGAGGGCCGCGCGAGCGCATCGAAATAACCGCCATGCCGAGGCGATTGAACTCTTACAGAGAGTCCGCGGCCAGCTTGGACTTGGAGGCTTGATCGTTCTTGCTCGTGCGTTTTACCGGAATGGCAACCTGGCCGAAGCTGTTGCCGTAACGGATGAGATCGAGGCAAAGGCCCCGGGGTGCGCCGCCGTGCTCCTAAACAGGGCGTTTTTCGCCGCCCTGAGGATGAACCACCGCGAAATGATCGAGCGCTATGACGAGCTTCGGCGCCTGCCTATTTCCGCGACGGACATCAACCTTCTTGACGTTCACGACTTCCTCTTGGAGGAGGCGCGGTGTGCACCTGAAAACCTCGGGCTTGTGTTCGCCTCGGGGATGGTGAGGCGGCTGTATGACGAGCGCGGAGCGCGACATGACTTCGAGACATTCCTGAAGAAGAGCGCTAGGGGCTATAGGTGGGGGCTGTTGAGAACGAGGGCAGATAGAGAACTCGGCGCCCTTCGCGGGAAGAGATGCGGATAGCTTCCTTTCGCCCGTGGCTTTGAGTCGCCTCGTTCACGACGCCGCGAGCTGCCTCAGGACGAAGTGGAGGATGCCGCCGTGGCGGTAGTA
>JARXKK010000236.1 GCA_030278895.1 Acidobacteriota bacterium | reverse complement strand
CACGACCCGCTGAACCTGTTTCACGGGAACGTCTTCTTCCCGATGAGGTACAGCCTCGCGTTCAGCGAGCACAACTACGGCATCGCGCTGCCGTTCTTCCCGCTCTTCGCGCTCGGCGTGCGTCCCCTGACCGTGCACGGCCTCGCAATGCTTCTCGGGTTCGCGTTCGCGGGTTACGGGACGTTCCGGCTCACCCGCACGCTCACGGGCTCGGCGGGAGCCGCGTGGGTCGCGGGAATCGCCTACGCCTTCGTGCCGTATCGCTTCGGTCAGATGCCGCACCTGCCGTACCTGTTCTCGGGCTGGATCCCGATCCTCCTCGAGGCGCTCGTCCTCTTCGTGCGTGAGAGGACGCCGAGGCGCGCGAAGTGGCTCGGCGCGGCGTTCTTCCTGAACGGCCTCTCCGTCATCCACTGGCTGATCCTGACGCTCATCCCGCTCGCGGCGACGGCTCTCGCGCTCGGATACCGCAACGACGCCGTGAGGGACCGGGCGGGCCTGAAGCGCGGCGCGCTCGCGCTCGGCATCGCCGGATTCGCGCTTCTCCCCTTCCTGATTCCGTACCAGAGAGCCGCGAAGCTCTACGGCTTCTCCCGGGGGACGGGCGAGACCCGCGAGCTTTCCGCCCTGCCGAAGGACTGGCTGAACATGGACGCGTGGAATCGCACCTGGCGGGGCTTCGCCGAGTGGCCCGCGCCAAACGAGCGCCTCCTGTTCCCGGGACTGCTCCTTCTTCTCCTGCCGCTGACGGCGCTGCTCCTGAGGCCCTCGGCGGCGGACGCCCCCGCGCCGCCCGCTGAAGGGCCGGATCCCTCAACGCGCGCGCGCCGGGCCATCCCGTGGCTGGACGGACTGGCGGTCATCGGCGGCACCGTCGCGCTCTTCGCGGCGAGTCCCGCCGGCATCCACGTCCGCCTCGGCGGCAAGGAAGTTTTCCGCGCGACGGATTCCACGCGCGCGCTCGCGGTTTTCACGCTTGCCTTCCTCGTGCGCTGCTGGTTTCTTTATCCAAAAGCCCTGCCGTTCACGCGCGGCAAGAACATTCCCGAGAGCCTCCGGCTCCTGCGACGGCCCGAGGTGATCCTCGTCGGCGCCATCTGGGCGGTCATCGGCTTTTTCGGCTCGCTCGGCCTGAACTTCCCGTTCCACCGCATTCTCTTCGAGACGGTGTTCCTCTTCCGAAGCATCCGTGCGCCGGCTCGCTGGGCGATGATCGCGTACCTCGGTCTCGCCGTCCTCGCGGGAGTCGGAGCGAAGGCCCTCGCGGACGCGTGGGTCCGGCGCCGGCAAGGGACAGGCCGCGCGCCCGCGGCGGGGCTGGTTTTCGCGCTCGTGTGCCTCGGCCTCCTCTTCGAGGACCGGGCCGCGCCACTCGAGCTCATCCGCGGCGAAGCGGATCCCGACGACGTCACGCGGTTCCTCGCGGCGACGCCCATGAAGGGCGGACTCGTCGAGCTGCCGGCGGGCACGGAGGATCACGGCAACTACCGCGCGGTCCTCCGGGCCGCGGACCACCGCAAGCCGCTCGTGACGGCGGTCTCCGGCTTCGCGGCTCCCTACGTGAGCCGCATCGAGAATGACGAGAGGAAGACGCCAATTCCCGACGATCTGTTCGATTTTCTCGAAAAGATTCCGACGTCCTACATTCTCGTGCGCGACTCGTGGCTTTCGCCGGAGACGCGCGGTCCGCACCGGGAGTGGCTCGCGCGCGGCCTCGCATCCGGACGTCTCCTGTTCGTGAGGCGCTTCGACGGCCGCATGAAGAACGACCTCTACGCCGTCGTGAAGAACGAGCCAGACGCGAAAGCGCTCGATCCGCTGCCATGGACGCCCGCCGGGGGCCCGCTCGCGCTTCAGGCGCTCTACCGCGAGGACGCCTCGCTGGTCGGTTCGATCGACGCGCCGACGGAAGATGCCGTCGTGACGGGCCCGCTCCGGGTTACCGGCTGGGCGCGGATTCCCGGTGAGGACCTTCACGTGGCGCTCATGCTAGACGGCGAGGAGCGCCCGCCCGCGCGCGGCGCGCGCGTGCCCCGCCCCGACGTCCAGGCGGCGGTTCCGTCGCTGGGCGACTGCCGCGCCGCGGGCTACGACGCGACGTACGCGTTCGAGCCCGGAGACGAGGGTCCGCACGAAATTGCCGTGCTATTTCGATCGGCCGACGGCCGGCAACGCCACTACCCGCCCCGGAGATTCAGCTGGAAGCGCTGAGGCGCGCGGCGAAGAACGCCGGCGTCCTCGCTGTCTTCGTCCTCCTCACGGTCCTCATGACGTGGCCCTGGGCGGCCCACGTGCGCGACACCTCCTTCGACCCGGGCGACTCGTACCTGAATTCCTGGATCCTCGCGTGGGACGCCCACCAGACGTTTCACGACCCGCTCCATCTCTTCGACGCGAACATCTTCTTTCCATACCGGCACACGCTCGCGCTCTCCGAGCACCAGTGGGGCATCGCGCTTCTCTTCTTCCCGGCGTTCGCCGCCGGCCTTCCGCCCCTCACCGTGCACGGACTCGCGATGCTCTTCGGAATCGCGTTCAGCGGATTCGGGGCATTCCGCCTCGCACGCACGCTCACGGGCTCGACTCCCGCGGCCTGGGTCGCCGGAATCGCGTTCGCGTTCGTGCCGTACCGGTTCCACCACCTCCCCCACCTCTCGTACGTCTTCGCCGGCTGGATGCCGCTCCTCGCCGAGGCCGTCGTCCTCTTCGCGCGCCGGCGCACGTGGGCGCGCGCCGCCTGGCTCGGAGCCGCCTTCTTCATGAGCGGCGTCTCGAGCATCCACTGGTTTCTCCTCGGGTCTGTTCCGACGGCCG
>JARXKK010000235.1 GCA_030278895.1 Acidobacteriota bacterium | reverse complement strand
TCCTCATGGCCGCGACGCACGGCCGCGGCCTGTGGCGGCTGGCCTTGGGAGGCGGAGGCGGCGGCGGGGGCCCCACGGTTTGCACCGAGGACGCCACCACGATGTGCCTCGTCGCGGGCCGCTACAAGGTGACGAGCCACTGGCGGAACCAGTACGCGGGCGGGGCGACCGCGACGCTTTCGAAAGCGAAGCTGACGGACGTCACGGGCGCGTTCTGGATCGCGAACGCGAGCACGTACGAATATCTAATCCGCTTCAACACGGCCACGGACAACCACCGGGTCTGGATCGCGATCCCGACGTTCACGGACGTCGAGTACTGGATCGACGTTACCGACACGAGAACCGGCCAGTCGAAGGAATACCACAGCCTGCCGGGCAACCAGACGCTGATTTACGACCCGACGACCTTCGTGTTTCCATGACGAGACGACGCGCACCTTAGAGATAGAGATAAGGAGATCGGTAATGAAGAAATTCGAATCCGCTTTCACTCGGGTACTGATCTTTGCTGCCCTCAGCCTTACGGTGGGCATCGAACAAACCGGCCGGGGAGAAGAAGCCACGCAGGCAGCCGATACGAGCGTCGGCCGAGCGACCTACGACTCTAAGGGAGCGGCGCTCACGGTCACTCAGACCGGCAAGGGCTCTGACGCGCAGCTCCCCGCGCCGCCGTTTCTGCACGTGGATAGAGCGCAGAAGCCCGCGGAGGAGGCATTCGGACTCCCGCAAGAAATGTCCGCGGTCCAGGATCTCGCCCGTTCGGTGTACAGGGCAGACTCAGCTCTGCCCTACCCGGATCCGCCGGCGTCCGCAGCCGGACCCGGCGGCACGACGCCGAAACGGAGCCTGGCTCTGGCCCTTGGACTCAACATTGAGGGTAACGTCTTCTCCAGCCTCGGAGCGACGACCGGCTACTTTACGGCCGACCGTGTCGCGAATCACCGGTCGAGCGGGCTCTCCGGAACTCTCCGACTTGAACTATGGGCGACGACGAATTCGCCAGCGGGAGGTTCCGTCAGCGGTTTCCGACTCATTACCCACACGCTGGGACAGCTCTCGGCAGGAAACTTCTTCTACAACATCAACTCGGGGACGACAGCCTACACGCAGCCCCCGACCGGCTGTTACTACCTGAGTCTTCTCCTCACGGAGTTCGATGGCGCGGGCTATCCCTACGTCGACTACGTCGTCTTCCCGAACCTTGTCACCTTCCGTGGCGGGTCTTGCTCCGGTTGCACGGAGGACGCGTTCACGATGTGCCTCCTCGGAGGACGGTATCGGGTCACGAGCTACTGGAGGAACCAATACGCTGGCGGTGCGCTGTCGCTACTTTCCAAGGCGAAGCTGACGGACGCGACAGGAGCGTTCTGGATCGCGAACTCGAGCACTTTTGAGTACCTGATCAGGTTCAATACCGCGACGAATAACGGCAGGGCCTGGGTCGCAATTCCGACGTTCACGGACGTCGAGTTTTGGGTGGCCGTGACAGACACTTTCAACGGGCAGGCAAAGGAGTATCACAGCAGTCCTGGGAATCAGACGCTGATTTACGACCCGTTCTACTTCGTGTATCCGTAACGGCGGACGAGGGCTCGGGAATCCGAGCCCTCGCGCCCTGGGTTAAGTCGACGGGTTCGATATCCTGAGGGACCATGTCCGTCCTTCGCTCGGATCGCCTCCCGCCGACAATGCTCGCCCTCCTCGTCACGCTCGGGGCACTCCCCGTGGTGCGTTCTCTCCTCGTCGCCGACGTCAACCTCTGCTACCCGTACATGACGGCGGACTCGTACGACTGGATCAGCAACGGCCTTTTCTGGTCGGGAAAGCCGGTTCTCGCGAGCCTGCGCCCGCCGGGGCTCCCACTCGTCATTGCCGGCCTCTCGAGGCTCGGGCTTCTCTCGCTTCTTCCCGTCGTGGGCTTCCTCTTCCTCGGCCTGTCGACCGCGCTTCTCTACCTCCTTCTGCGCGAGCGCCACGACCCGTGGATCGCGGCCATGGCGGCCTGGTTCTTCTTCGCGAACGACGCCGTGCAGGATCTCGCGAGGTACGTCCTCGCCGAGACGTACGCGACGCCGTTCCTCGTCCTTGCCGCGCTGGCCTTCGTGCGCGCGGATCGGAGTCTCCGCTGGTACGTCGTGATGGGAGGCGCGCTCGGCGCGGCCTTCCTGTTTTCGTACGCCGCCGTGCCCGCGGGAATCGGGCTCGCCCTCGTCGTCGTCGCGGTGCGGAAGGAGGACGTCAGGAGCCGGGAGATCTGGATCGGGGCGCTTGCGACCGTGGCCGTCGCCCTCTCCTGGTTCGCGATTCGCAGCTGGTTTCATCACGCGCATCCGGACGCACCGCGCCACGACTTCGAAGCGCTGCTCCGGCCGACGCTGTCCAATCTGGCGTCCTACGCGATCTCGGGGACTGCCCTCCTGGGCCTTCTGCTACTTCCGCTCTACGCGCTGGGCGGCATCCGGCTTCTCGCCCGCGATGAGGCGTCGCGCCGCTACCGGACCGCATTGTTCGGCACGGCCTCGGCGATCCTCGTCTTCGTCGTCTTCTTCTACGACTGGGCCGACAAGCGCTTCCTTGTCTACGTCCTGCCGTTCTTCACGTGCGCGCTCGCGGAAGGGCTCGAGGGCCTTCGCGGTTTCGCGCGTCGGGGGCGCATCGCGGCGCTGGCAGCCTCGGCCCTTTTCGCCGCGTGTCTCCTCTGGAATCAGATCCGGTACCCGAGCTACGGCTTCGGATACCTGGCGCTGTCTCCGATGCACTTCCTCGAGGCGGGGCGCACCACCGAGGAAAACTCGAAGGTCGTCCTCCACCTCGAGGGCGCGCGCGTCGTGCGGCTCCACGACAC
>JARXKK010000234.1 GCA_030278895.1 Acidobacteriota bacterium | reverse complement strand
CGAACGGCAGAAACAACACCTTCTTCCGGACGGACGGCCGCTTCTACAACCCGGGGTCGACCGACGCGACGGTTTCGGTCGCCTTTCACGCCAGCCAGAACACGAACCCGGCTCCCTTGACGGCGACGTTCACCGTTCCGGCGGGAAAGATCCGCGACGTCGTGGATGTGCTGGATTCGCTCCTCGGCCTTCCAGTGGGTTCTGCCGGCGCTCTGCGTTTCAAGTCTGACGCGTTCGTGGCGATCCTCTGCCGTACGAGCAACGTGGACCCGGCCGGCGTGAATCCCGGCACGTTTGGCGCTCAACAGAAGCCCAGGCAGCTTCTCTCCTTCCTGATGTCGGCAGACGCGGGGGCGGTCGTCACGGGCATTCGCCAGAACCCGACGTTCCGGACGAACGTCGGGTTTGCCGCGGGTGGGGACGGCGCCGCTTACTCCCTGACGTTGAAGAGCGCGTCGGGTGCGACGGTAGCGACGGCGACGGGCTCCCTCGGGGCCTTCGGCTGGACGCAGCCGAACGTGCAGGACCTCTTCCCGAGCGTCACGATTCCCAATGACGCGACGCTTCTCGTGCGGGTCACGTCCGGAAGCGTCGACGTCTTCGATTCCTCGATCGACAACGCCTCCGGCGACCCCGTCGTCACGCCGGTCATGCCGCTACCAGCGGAAATTCCGTCGTCGGCCACGATCGGGCCGGCGGGCGGGACGATCCGGTCGGTTGACGGGGTGCTGACGCTCAAGGTTCCGGCTGGTGCTCTCAGCGCCCCGGTCTCGATCGGCCTGGCTCTGGCGCCGAACGACGCGCCGGGAGGCGTTGGGTCGGGCTACGACATTTCGCCTGAAGGGCTCGCGTTCGCGAAGCCCGCGCTCCTCAGGTTCACATATGGCCCCGGAGGGCTGGATATACCGGGAATCGATGGCATCGCCGTGGCATTTCCGATTGGTACGTCGTGGGGCGGGCTCACGGGGGGGAGGATAGACACCTCGGCGCGAACCCTCACGATCGGCCTTCCCAACACGAGCCCATCTCCGCCTTCGTTGCTGACCGCGGGCCGGGTGCCGAATGCGAAGTCAGGGGGCTCCCGGATCGTCGCCCTCAGGGGCCTTGAAATCCACTTTGGTTCTGGCAGAGGCTGGGTTCCCACTGACGACGAGCTGTTCCTCATTCCGATATTTCGCCTTCCACCGGCCGGCACCGGAGAGAGACCGATAACCGCTACCATTTCGGATCTGTTTCTGGACCCAATCCGCTTCACGTTTTCCCCACCGAACATCGGGACTATCAGGCCCGGTTCGACCGCCGATGTGTTCTCTTACACGGCGCCCCACAGCATTGGCCACGCTTCGCTGCCCGTTACGATTCGGCTGAAGGCGCTGATCCCCCTTCCTCCGGGTCTTCCCTCCGCCTTTGCGCTCTATGAAGCCACCACGATCCTCCACGTCGTCCGGCGGAAATGGACCGTGAAAGCGGAATTCAAGATGGACACCGGAGGGTGCGGGGGCGGAAAAAGCCACGCGTATTCCTATTCCGATTTGCAGAATCTGGACTTCGTTCTCGATAGTTCGCTCAACCTCAACGCGGTCTCGACCCTCGGCCGTCTTCCGGCCGATGCGGTCCTGACGAGCTGCGAGTGCACCGCCACATTGCTGGGACGACCTGGGAACATGACCTTCACGGGTGCTGGCGGGAACCTTCATGTTGGCCCTCCCGCGATCTTCTATCTGAAAGGCACGGTGGAAATCCCGGACATGATGCCTGGTGTCTCGTTGAAGTGCCCGCCGGACGGCGGTGGGACGGTCGCGCCCATCTCCTTTACCCTCTTCCTGCCCCTTCTGATGGCCGTCCCCGGCGGACTTCGTCCCAGTGATGCAAGGCCGCGTTTCATCGCCCTCTATCCCGAGCTCACGATCATCATGGATTGGTATTCGATCGCGGAGTAAGAAGCTGTTCGCGGGAGCGGTCGAGCCCAAGGCGCGCACCGGGGCGATTCCGCGTAGTTCGGAGTCCCCGGGCGTACACTTCTGAGAGAGAGACCTCATCTCAAGGGAGGCGCCGATGCCCACGTCCTGGCCCGCGCTGCGAACCTTCGCGTCGGTGCTCGGAGCGCTCACCCTGGGATCCGCCGCCGCGGCCCAGACGCCCGCCTCGGTCTGGACCATCCCCGGCACCGTCAACGCCGGCGGCTTGAACGGCACCCGGTTCGTCTCGGACCTCGCGGTGACGAACCCCGGGAGCGTCCCGACGCTGGCGACGATCTCGTTCGTTCCGGCGAACGGCACGACACCTAAGGTGGTAACGCTGAACGGGGGGCAGACGGTCGTCTATCGCAACGTCCTCGACAGCCTCTGGGGAGCGCAGGGCGCGGGGGCCACGCAGGTGTCGAGCGATGCGCCGCTTCTCATCCGCGCGCGGACGTACAACACGGCTTCTTCGGGCACCTACGGCGTCGCCCTTCCCGTCTTCGCGGATGACCGGCTGCTCCAGCTCGGCGACACGGCCGACAGCCTCTGGATCAGCCAGTCGGCGGACGGGACCTCCGGCTATCGCACGAACGTCGCCGTCGTGTTTCCGGACTTGAGTGGCGGTGCGGCGACGGTGACGATCTACGGCGCGGACGGGACCGAGCTCGGCTCCAAGGACTACGGTCTGGACGCGCCGGGCTTCCAGCAGTTTGGAGTGGGCAGCTTCGCGGGCGCCGTGCCCGTGGGCCGGGCCGAGGTCGTCGTGACGCGGGGCCGGGCGGCGGGGTACTCGGTAGTCGTGGACAATGTGACGGGCGACAGCTCGCTCTTCACCTTCGAGGATCTGCCCGCCGGATTCCAGGATGTCGTCGTCAACGGCGTGGCCCGTGCGAACGGCAGAAACAACACCTTCTTCCGGACGGACGGCCGCTTCTACA
>JARXKK010000233.1 GCA_030278895.1 Acidobacteriota bacterium | reverse complement strand
CGGAGCTCTTTGGACTTGGCGTCCTCCTTGAGGTAGTAGTCGCGATCGGGGAGGCCGAGGCCGCCCTGGTTGAAGATCCCGATGTAACGCGTGGAGTTCCGCGCGTCCTGCGCGACCCGGAAGCCGAAGCCCGCGTTCGCGCCGGCGAGGTGCAAGTCCGCGAGGACGGCGGGGAGATCGTCGGCCGTCTTCAGCTTCGCGATCGTCGCGAATACCGGTGCGAGCGGGGTCGCGCCCGCCTTCTCTCGGGCCGCGGCGTCCATCCCCGTCGCGTAGAAATCCGAGACCTTCTGCTGGGGGGTGCCGTTCGGCCAGTCCGCCTTCTTCGCGGTCTCCTCGAGGATCGCCTTCACGACGTCGCGGTTGCGGTCCGACAGCGCGTCGAAGCTCCCGTACCGGCTGCGGTCGGCGGGGATCGGGTGCGCGGCCAGCCAGGCCCCGTTCGCGAACTGGTAGAAGTCCTCGCACGCCTTGGCCGACGTGTCGAAGTCGGCGGGGTCGATCGCCTTCGACCTGGCGGGAGCGGCGGGCTGGGCGAAGAAGGGGAATGCTGCGAATGAAAGAACGAAAGCGGCGGCCGCACGAAAACGCATGGCGTCTCCTTTGGGCCTAGTCTATTAAATCGGAGATCAGGCCATCGCGGCGTTGCGGGAGTCCCTCGCGCGTCGCACGAGCGCCACGAGGCCGCCCGCCATCATCACGTAGAAGCCGCCCCAGACGAAGGAGATGAGCGGCTTGGTCGTGAGGTCGACGGAGAAGGTCTCGGCAGTCGCGGGCTTGAGATCGCCTCCAGGCGTGAGGCCGAGAAGCTCGATCTCGCAGGTGCCCTCGTTCGGCGACACCTTGCGGACCTTCAGGCGGCCCTTGCCGGGGAGCGGTGTTTCCGGCGACTCGGTCGCGGACTCCGCGGAGCCGCCGCCGAAGTACATGACGAGCTTGGCGGTCTTTTCCTCCGAGGTCTCCGCGGTCGTGACGAGGTAGTTCGCGTTCACGGTCACGCGCGGGCGGTCCGACGAGACCTGCGAGCGGTCGGACGAGAAGTCGAGGAACTTCACCTTCACGCCTTCGATGGTCTTCGACTCGCCCTTCTTGAGGGTCACGGCGGTGCCCTCGATGCGCGCGGGCTGGCCCGGGTCGTAGGCCTGCGGCGAGACGTAGAGGTCCATGAGCGGCGAGGACTTCACGTCGGGGTTCGCCATCATCTGGTTCGTGCGCGTGTTCGTGTAGAGCTTCGGATATGCCTTCCAGACGGAGCCGCCGGGCGAGGTGACCTCGACCTCCATGGCCTGCTTGGCCCGGCGGTCGGCGAGGCTCAAGGCGTCGAGCTCCTCGAAACGCTTCACATCGCCGCTGTCCGTGACGAAGACGAGGCGCTTGAAAGTCAGCGTGTTCTTCCCGACGGTCATCGGCTGGTCCCGAAGAAGGTTCACGGTCGTCTTCTTCTCGTAGACGCCGGACACGAGAATGCCGACGAGCATGATCGACATGCCGACGTGCGCGAGATAGCCGCCCATCGTTGTGATCGCCTTGCGCCTCACGAAGAGAATCGCGGTTTCGGCGTTCGCCACGAAGCCCGCGACGGCGAGAGAAAGGATCAGGAGGTCCATCGCGCCGCGCACGCCGGCCGCGAAGAAGACCCCGATGCTCAGGACGCCGACGCCGAGGGGGACGAGAGCCTTCCGGAGCACGTTCCGCCCGCTCTCGCCGCGCCAGGAGAGGTACGGGACGAGGAGGATGAGGAGAGCGATGAGGACCGCGATCGGACGGTGCGTCACGTTGTAGAAGCTCGTCGCGACCTGCGAGGGCTTGCCGAGGACCCGCGTGAGGATCGGTGCGGAGGTGCCGAGCAGGATGACGAGGCCCGAGGCGCTGAACAGCGTCACGGACAGGATGAAGAGAACCGAGCGCGAGAAGAACGGCTCTTCCTTCTCCTTGCCCGTCGCCTGATCGATGTCGTTGACGACCGGAATTTCCTTCCAGCGGAAGGCGAGAAGCGCCAGTCCGCCGACGAGGAAAACCACGATGATTCCGACGAGCCAGCCGGTGATCCCGAGGTCGATGAACGAGTGGACGGAAAAGTCCGCGAGCACGCCTGAGCGCGTGAGGAACGTCCCGTAGAGGATGCAGCAGAACGCGAGGATGGCGAGGATGATGTTGATCTTCCGGTGCTTGGCCCGCGCCCTCTGGAGGTACATGCCGTGCACGAGCGCCACCGTCGCGAGCCACGGCACGAGCGACGTGTTCTCGACCGGGTCCCAGCCCCAGTAGCCGCCCCACCCGAGCGTCTTGTACGCCCAGTAGCCGCCCATGAGGATCGCCGTGCCGAGCGTCACGAACGTGAAGAGCGCCCAGGGCATCGCGCGAACGACCCAGCCGTCCCAGCGCTTCATCCACAGCGCGGCGATCGCGAAGGCGAACGGCACCGAGAGCGAGGCGAAGCCGGAGAACATGACCGGCGGGTGGATGACCATCCACGGGTCCTGCAGAAGCGGGTTCAGGCCCTGGCCGTCGGGCGGGATCTGGGCGAGGAACCGGAAGGGCGACTGCTTGACCAGGATCGCGACGATCCCGATGAACGACGCGAGGTAGACCACCATGACGGGCGCTTCCTGCTCCTTGGCCGACCGCAGGACGAAGAGGCCGATGAGCGCGCCCCAGAAGAGCCAGAGGAGGAAGGAGCCTTCCTGTCCCGCCCAGAACGTCGAGAAGAGGTAATAGAAGGGCAGATCGCGACCCGAGTACGACGCCACGTAGGAGAGGCGGAAATCGTGCGCGAGAAGGCGGGTCAGGAGGAGGAACGAAGCGAGCAGGATCGAAAACACGTAGCCGTAATACAGACGCCGGGCGAAGAGGAGGTTTGGAGAAAGAGAAAGAGGGGAATTCGGATTTTCTTCGAATGGTAATAGGGCCGGAGCGCGCATCGAATACAGGTACGCGAGCATGCACGTGACGCCGAAGAGCATCGCCGACCAGATTGCGAGCGTGCCCGGCGCGAAGCCGAGAAGTCCGGGGAGACTGTTCATG
>JARXKK010000232.1 GCA_030278895.1 Acidobacteriota bacterium | reverse complement strand
CGAGCGCGGGGGCGCCGGAGCGGTCGCCGAGCAGGCGCGCGAGGCCCGGCGCGAGTGGCACGAGAAAGGCGAGCGCGCACGCGGCCCCGTTGGGCCGGAGGAGTCCGGCCGCGGCGCCGGCGATCGCGAGGGCGAGCGAGATCCCGAGCGTCGCGCGCGCGGTCGAGTCCGGGAAGCTCCCGAAGGCGAGGGCCGTCAGGCCGATCGTCGCGCCGAAGGCGAGGGCCCCGCGGCGCGCAGGTGTCAGACGCGTACCTCTTCCTGCAGGGGGGCGTACGTCAGGGCCCCCGCGGCACGCGCCCGAATGGCCTCGAGCGCGGCCGAGGCCGCCGAGAGAGTCGTGAGGCATGGGATTTCACGGTCGAGCGCCGTGCGGCGGATCGCGACCTCGTCGTAGAACGACTCCTTGCCGAGAGGCGTGTTCACGATGAGGTCGACGCGGCCGTTGATCATGAGGTCCACGATGTTCGGACGCCCCTCGTTCACCTTGAGAACGATCTCCGCCGTGAGGCCTCCCTTCGCGAGCGCCTTCGCCGTGCCGGCCGTCGCGAGGAGGCGGAAGCCGAGGCTGTCGAGCTCGCGGGCGAGCGGGAGAAGGGCGTCCTTGTCGCCGTCGTGCACCGAGAGGAAGGCATTTCCCTTTTCGGGCAGGCGGATCCCGGCGCCGAGGGCGGCCTTCAGGAAGGCGAGCCCGAAGCTGCGATCGCGCCCCATGACCTCGCCCGTCGAACGCATCTCGGGGCCGAGGATCGTGTCGACACCCTCGAAGCGCCGGAACGGGAACACCGGAGCCTTGATCGAGAAGCCGAAGACGGGCGGCTCCTCGGTGAGGCCGACGCCGACCAGCGTCTCCCCGAGGCAGAGCCGCGCGGCGAGACGTGCGAGGGGAACGCCCGTCGCCTTCGCGACGAAGGGAACCGTCCTCGATGCCCGCGGGTTCACTTCGAGGACGAAGAGCTCGCTCCCGCGAATCGCGTACTGCACGTTCATGAGGCCCACGACCTCGAGCGCCTGGCCGAGCTTCGTCGTCGCCTGGCGGATCTCGCCGAGCGCGGCGCGCGGCACGCGCCGGTAGGGGGGCAGGACGGCGTACGAGTCGCCGGAGTGGATGCCCGCTTCCTCGATGTGCTGCATGACGCCCGCGACGACGATGTGCTCGCCGTCGCCGAGCGCGTCGACGTCGAGCTCGTAGGCGTCTTCCAGGAAACGGTCGATGAGGACGGGCCGGTCGGGAAAGGCGGCGATCGCCTCCTCGAGGACGATCTCCAGCGCCTCTTCGTCGTACGCGATGCGCATCGCGCGGCCGCCGAGCACGTAGCTCGGCCGGACGAGGAGCGGGAAGCCCAGGCGGCGCCCCACTTTCAGGCCCTCCGCGGCGTCGCGCGCGACGCCCCACGGCGGAGCCTGGAGGTTCACGTCCCGCAGCAATTCGCCGAAGCGCTCGCGATCCTCGGCGCGGTCGATCGCGTCCGGGGTCGTGCCGAGGATCGGAACGCCGGCGGCCTCGAGCGGCTTCGCGAGCTTCAGCGGCGTCTGGCCGCCGAACTGCACGAGGACGCCCTTCGGCTTCTCGCGCTCGACGACCGCCATCACGTCTTCGAACGTGAGGGGTTCGAAATAGAGCCGGTCGGACGTGTCGTAGTCCGTCGAGACCGTCTCCGGATTGCAGTTGATCATCACGGACTCGTAGCCGGCCGCGGTGATCGCCTCGGCCGCGTGCACGCAGCAGTAGTCGAACTCGAGGCCCTGCCCGATCCGGTTCGGGCCGGAGCCCAGCACGACGACCTTCTCGCGGCTCGAGGGGTTCGACTCGTCCTCGGTCTCGTAGCAGGAGTAGAGGTACGGCGTGAGGGACTCGAACTCCGCCGCGCACGTGTCGACCCGGTTGAAGACGGGCGTCACGCCGCGTTCGAGCCGGGCGGCGCGGACCTCGGCGGCGGTCCGGGCCGTGAGCTTCGCGAGGTCCGGGTCGGAGAAGCCGTTCTGTTTGGCGCGAAGAAGAAGGGCTGCGTCTGCGAGCGTGCCTGCTCCCTTGCGCCGGACGAGGGCCTCGGTCTCGAGGACCTCCGTGAACCGGTCGAGGAACCACGGGTCGATACCGGTGATCTCCGAAACGGTCGCGACCGTCGTGCCGGCACGGAGGGCCGCGAGGACGGAGAAAATCCTCTCGGGTCGCGGGACGCGCATCGCATCCGGCCGGACGGGGCTTGCCGGACCGGACGCCGCGGCCTCGGCGTCGATCCAGCCGGTCCGTCCCGTCTCCAGGGAGCGGAGGGCCTTCCCGAACGACTCGGCGAACGTGCGGCCGAGGGCCATGACCTCGCCCACGGACTTCATCTGGACGCCGAGGGTCGTGTCGGCGCCCGGGAACTTCTCGAACGTGAAGCGCGGGATCTTGACGACGACGTAGTCGAGGGACGGCTCGAAGGACGCCGGAGTCTTTTTCGTGATGTCGTTCGGGATCTCGTCGAGGTGGTAGCCGACGGCGAGGAGCGCGGCGATCTTCGCAATCGGGAATCCCGTCGCCTTCGAGGCCAGCGCGGACGAGCGCGAGACGCGGGGGTTCATCTCGATGACGATCCGGCGCCCGGTCTTCGGGTTGACGGCGAACTGGATGTTCGACCCGCCCGTCGCGACGCCGACGGCGCGGATGACCTTTTTCGCGTCGTCGCGCATCGCCTGGTACTCGACGTCGGTGAGCGTCATCTGGGGCGCGACGGTGATGGAGTCGCCGGTGTGCACGCCCATCGGGTCGAGGTTCTCGATCGAGCACACGACGACGAACGTGTCGGCGATGTCGCGCATCACCTCGAGCTCGAACTCCTTCCACCCGAGGACGGATTCCTCGATGAGGAGCTCGTGCACGGGGGAGAGCACGAGCCCGCGCTTCACGATGGCGTCGAAGTCGTCCCTGTTGAAGGCGATACCGCCTCCCGTGCCGCCGAGCGTGAAGGAGGGGCGGACGACGACCGGGTAGCCGAACGGCACCGCGACGACGCGCGCCTCCTCGAGGCTCCGGGCGATGCCCGAGCGC
>JARXKK010000231.1 GCA_030278895.1 Acidobacteriota bacterium | reverse complement strand
CGTGGACGGCAACGACGCGCTGATGGTGTACGAGGTTGCCCGGGCCGCCGTCGACCGCGCGCGCGCCGGCGGCGGCCCCACGCTGCTCGAGTGCAAGACGTACCGCATGAAGGGCCACGCCGAGCACGACGCGCAGGCGTACGTCGACCCGAAGGAGCTCGCCGCGTGGCGCGCACGCGACCCGCTCCGACGCCTCGAATCCGACCTCGAGACATCGGGAGCCATGCCGGCCGCGAAGCGCCGCCGCGTCTACGACGACGTCGAGCGCGAGCTCGACGCGGACGTCACCTTCGCCGAGGCCTCGCCATTCCCCGACCCGGCACTCGCGTTCCGCGGTGTCTACGCCGACGAGGGCATTCTCGAGCGCGGGCGCGCGGGCGTCTTCACGGGAGGCCTCTGATGGCCGACCCTCGCGTCGCGCGGGACGGGGCCGCCCTCACGCTCACGACGGAAGGCACCGCCGGAATCGAGATCTTCTACCTCGAGGCCATCCGACAGGCGCTCTTCGAGGAGATGGAGCGCGACCCGCGCGTCTTCGTGCTCGGGCAGGACGTCGGCGTGTACGGCGGCGCCTTCAAGGTGACGGAGGGTTTGCAGGAGAGGTTCGGGAAGGAGCGCGTTCTCGACACGCCGCTCGCCGAAGAGGCGATCGTGGGGGGCGCCATCGGAGCGGCGATGCGCGGCATGCGTCCCGTCGCCGAGATGCAGTTCATCGACTTCATCTCGCGCGCTTTCGACCTCCTCACGAACTTCGCCGCCAAGAACCGCTACCGCACGGGCGTCGGCGTGCCCATGGTCGTGCGCGGGCCGTGCGGAGGCGGGGTGCACGGAGGGCCGTACCACTCGCAGAGTCCCGAGATGTACTTCGTGAAGACGCCCGGCCTCAAGGTCGTGGCTCCCGCGACCGCCTACGATGCGAAGGGCCTCCTGAAGGCGGCGATCCGCGACGACGACCCCGTTCTCTTTCTGGAGCACAAGTTCCTCTACCGGCGGGTGAAGGACCGCGTGCCGGAAGAGGACTACGTCGTCCCGATCGGAAAGGCCGCGATCCGGCGGACCGGGACGGACCTCACGATCGTGACTTACGGCGCCATGGTCTGGACCGCGCTCGAGGCGGCCGAAATCCTGGCGAAGGACGGCGTCTCGGCGGAGGTCCTCGACCTCCGCACTCTCCTCCCTCTCGACGAAGAGGCTATCCTCGCGTCCGTGAGGCGGACCGGAAAGTGCCTCGTCCTCCACGAGGACACGCGCACGGGCGGCCTCGGCGCCGAGATCGCCGCGACGCTCTCCGAAAAGGCGTTCGAGTGGCTGGATGGTCCGATCCTGCGGGTCACGGCGCCGGACACGCCGGTGCCGTACTCTCCTCCACTGGAAGAGGCGTTCCTTCCGAACGTGAACACCCTGCTTGCCGCCGCGCGTAAGCTCGTCAAGTACTAGCCGACCGGAGAACAAGACCATGCCGACCAACGTCATCATGCCGCAGATGGGCGAGTCGATCGCCGAGGGTACGCTCACGAAGTGGCTCAAGAAGCCCGGAGACGCGGTCAAGCGCGACGAGCCCCTTTTCGAGATCTCCACCGACAAGGTCGACGCCGAGATTCCCTCCCCGGGCGCGGGCACCCTCCTCGAGATCCTCGTGCCCGAGGGCCAGACGGTGCCCATCAACACGGTGGTCGCGCGGCTTTCGGAGGCAGGAGAAGAGAAGAAAGATTCTATGAAGGGGGAAGAGGCGGCCACCGCCGCGGGGATGGCCGCCCAGGCCGCGGCGGCGTCTCCGCCGGCTACGCCGCAGGAAGATTCTTCGAAGGGCGTGCAGACAGCTGCCCCCGCGGCACGGCCGGCGCAATCTGCTGCGTCCGTTCCCGCGCCTTCTAAGCAGTCTTCAATTTCCTCTTCGGCGCCCCCTCAGCCCGGCGAGTCGCAGGAAGAGCTGCTGAAGCGCCGCTCGTCTCCCGTCGTCCGCGCGATCGCGGAGGAGAAGGGCGTGGACATCTCGCAGATCCAGGGGACAGGCATCTCGGGCCGCGTGACGAAGCAGGACATCGAGGGCTATCTGGCTTCCCCACACAGCGCTGCCCCCGCGGCTTCGCCGTCTCAGACTGCGGCGGCGGTTCCCGCGCCCTCCAAGCAGATTTCCGAATCTCCCGTTCCTTCCCCGTCCCCCCAGCCCGCCGCGATCGCCGCGCGCCCCGCCGATGCGCCCGTGCCGCCGCGCGCCCCGGCCCCGTCGCCCACCGCCCTCTCCTTCCCCTCCGGAAGCAACATCACGATCGAGCCGATGAGCGCCATGCGCAAGAAGATCGCGCAGCGCATGGTCGAGTCGAAGCAGACGTCCGCCCACGTCACGACCGTCTTCGAGATCGACTACTCCGCGATCGCGAAGCTGCGCAATCGCGTGAAGGGCCGCTTCGAGCAGCAGTACGGCACGAAACTGTCATACCTGCCCTTCATCCTTCAGGCGACGGTCGCGGCGCTCAAGGCGCGGCCGCTCGTGAACGCCTCGATCGTGGGTGACGACATCGTCCACCACCGCGAGGTGAACCTCGGCATCGCCGTCGCGCTCGACTGGGGCCTCATCGTGCCGGTCATCCGCCGCGCCGACGACCTCTCGCTCGTGGGCCTCGCGCGGGCCGCGAACGACCTGGCGGCGCGGGCGCGCGCCAAGAAGCTCGTCCCGGACGAGGTCGCGGGCGGCACGTTCACGGTGACGAACCACGGTTCCTTCGGCTCGCTCTTCGCGACGCCCGTCATCAACCAGCCGCAGGTCGCCATCATGGGTGTCGGCGCGATCGAGAAGCGCGCGAAGGTCGTCGAGATGCCCGACGGCTCGGACTCTCTCGCGATCAAGACGATGGGCTACATCGCGCTCACGTTCGACCACCGGATCGTCGACGGCGCCGAGGGCGATGCGTTCGTGAACGTCGTGAAGGCGACGCTCGAGAACGGTTCCTGGGGCGAGCTGGAGTCTCTCGGCTAGAATCATCCATGCCGCTGTCGCTCGACATCGTCTCGCTTCTCCCCGAAGGCCGCGTCTCATGGGACGCGGCCTTCGCGCTTCAGAAGGAAGCCGAGGCGCGGGTGAAGGCGGGCGGGCGCGAGACGCTCTTCCTCCTCGA
>JARXKK010000230.1 GCA_030278895.1 Acidobacteriota bacterium | reverse complement strand
CGCCGCCGGGAGCGGCGTCCACGGTCAGGCGGAGCTCCGGAACGTCCACGATGCTGGAGAGCGCCGCGGCGGGGGACGCGCTCTCGACGACGCAGTCGGTCGTCTCGAGAAACGGTCGCGGCGGCGGGAGGGGGACCCCGCGCGGGCGAAACGCCCCGTTGAAACCGGACGTGGCTCCGAGCGGTTCCGTCGTGAGCATCGCCTCGATTTCCGCGGCAGAGAAGATTCGGGGGGGCGGGAGCCTGCCGACTCCATAGAAAACCTGAAAGAGCACGGCGAGGACCAGCGCGGCGCGGAGGCCATGTTTGGCCGCCCGGCGCGGACCGCTTGCCTCGAGGAGATCGAGCGAAAGACACACGATGAATATCGAAGCCGATGTCGAGAAAGCGAGGAGACGCCAGGGAAACTGGAGAAACTGCATCGGAGGTGCGAGACGGTAGATCGGCGCCGAAAGCGGCAGCTGAAGGATGAAATAGCCGAGCCCCGACCCGAGGACGAGAAACCAGGCCGGGAGCATTTCCCGGACTCGGGCCGCGGAGAGATTTTGGCGAGCAAGGCCCGCCCCGACCGCCGCGAAGGAGATGAGGGCAAGGGTGTTGAAGCCGCGCCCAATCTCCACTGTGTAGCCGGCCGTGCTCGACGTCCAGCCCCCCACGGAGTCGAAGAGATACTCGCCGAGCGGCACGAAATTCCGGAAGATGGTGAACATTCCGGTCCGCTGGCGATCCAGATCGAGGTCTTCGCCGAAAAGCCTGATCCCCAGGAGGAACGGCCCCGTCACGGGGAGGACGATGAGGGCCGCCTGCGTGGCGTTCACGAACGCCCGCCGCCGGTCCTTCGAGAGAACGAGCGCTCCCGTGAAGGCGACGAAAACGAGCACGAACGCGAAAATGAAGACGACCGAGTGCGCGAAGAACATGAGCGAAAGGACTGCGCCAAGCCCCCATCCCGTGCGGGGGTTTCCCCGGACGACACCGAGCGCGGCCAAGATGAGCCAGGGGACGAGCATGAACGCCGTGAACTCCGCAAACGCTCCCCTCACGACCCAATCCGTGTAGGCATAGTTCGAGAAGACGAGGAGCAGAGCCCCGCCCATCGCGTGGAACTCTCGCAACCCCATCGCGAGGAGCGCCCGCCGCATCCCGAGCGCCCCCACGAAGAGGAGCGGAGGGATGACAACCTTGACGGCCGCAAGAGCCGAGCCCGAGACGAGAGCGACGGCGCCCGCAAGCGTGTTGAAGAGGCGGTGGTAGAAGAACGGAAATGGCGAGCCATAACCGTTCTCGGCGAACGGCGCCCAGAGAGGTAGAAAGTTTCCGTCCGCGAACGCACGCCGGAAGGTCTCGACCCGGTGGAAGCAGGCCGTGCCATCGTGGTTCACCGGCCAGCCGGGGAGGACGAGGATCCTCGAGCAGGCGAGAAGGCTCGCCAGGAGAAGAAGACCATAGGGGCCGGCGCGCCGCAGCGTCAGGCCGCTCATTCTAGAGCGCCATGGGGGACCAGAGGCGCCAGAGGTTGCTCCTGACGGTCGGTGGCGGCGCGTCCTTCGCGTGAGGACGCTCGTACTCCGCGAAGAGCGACGGCAAGGTCGAACGCGAAGGGGTGCCGAGCGTCGCGCCCCATGCGTCGAGCGCGGGCGTGCGCTCGACGAGGACGACGTCGGCCGCGAACCCCGCGAGAGGAACGTCTTCCGGCCGAGGCTTGCCCTGCGGAATCGCGGTGTGGAAGACCTGCTCGATGCGTTGCCAGCAGAAGTACTTGAAGACGTCGCGGCCGCTGCGCGACACGACGATCACGCGCCGGCCGCCTCTCGTCAGGTCCCGCGCGCGCTCGGCCATCGCGGTCGCGGCTTCATGGAAATACCAGGCGGCGGGCTCGGAACGCCCGAACGTCGAGACCCACGCGCGGGCCTGAAGGCACATCGAGAGAACGAGGAGGGTGGCGAGCGGCACCTTGAGCCGCGGCGCGCGCGAGAGAAGCGCGTCGCACCCGAGAGCGGCGAAGACGAGCCACGCGGGCAGCAGAACGAGAAGCCGCGTGAGGCTGGGGCCATACAGGCCGAGGAGCACGCTGCCGGCGGCCCACGCCACGAGGAGAAAAGAAAGGGCCGCGGACTCTTTTCCGCGCTTCCAGGCGAGGAGGCCGAGGACGGCGAGCGGCCCCGCAGCGACGTCGAACGGGTCGACGCCGCTCGCCGTCAGCGCGACGCCGGTCACGTCGAAGACGTGACCGGGACCGATCCAGACGCGATAGCGGTCGGGGTAGACGAACGGAAGGAGGAACGTCGCGAGGACGTTCAGGAGTTTGTCGAGAGGTGTTCCGCGCGACACGTAGTAGCCGCGTTCGAGAAGCAGGCCGGGCGCCCGGAGGAGAAAGAGCAGATTCGGAATCGAGACGAGCGCGAAGGCGAGGATGAGAAGCCGCGCCTCTCGGCCGAGCGCGGGTCGGGCGGAAGGAGTGCGGCGCCAGCGCAGCGCGAAGTGCAGCACCCACGCGATCGGGAGGAGGCGGCAGGCCGAGTACGCATAGATACCGAGTCCGAGGAGCGCGCCGGCCGCGAATGGCCGGTCCGCGACGTCCCTCTGCATGCGGTCGTCGAGCAGAAAACACGCCCCGAGGAGGACGAGAGGGGCCGCGCTCGCGCGGAGCCCGACCTCGCCGGAATGGAAGAGCCAGAGGGACGAAGCAGGGACGAGGAGCGCGATGTAGATCGGAAGCTCGGGCCGGATGCGCCGGACGAGGGCCGCGACGAGGACGAGCGTGGTGGTGGCCGCGAGGATGCTCGGGACGAGGAAGGAAGTCCGCGTGGGGCCGAGAGCGGCCACGGAGGCGCCCGTCACGTAGAGCCAGAGCGTCTCGGCCGAGGGGCCGATGGAGACCGTGATGACCTCGAAGCGGCGCAGGAGGACGAGACGGAGCCCGCGCAGCGCCTCGATCACGGAATCCGCAGCGACGCCCGGCGGCACGTGTCCGGCCGCGAGCGCGTGCAGGCCAAGATAGGCCGCAGCGCCGAGGCCAAGGACCGCGGCGGCGCCGCGGGCGGAGGCGGTTCCGGGCGGCGCCGGCACGCCCCTCAGCGCTTCCCGAAGAGCTGGTCGAACGCCGAGCGGGCGCCGTCCGGCGAGCCT
>JARXKK010000229.1 GCA_030278895.1 Acidobacteriota bacterium | reverse complement strand
TGGTGCCGTTCGGCGGGTGGGACATGCCCGTCGAGTATTCGGGGCTCGCCGACGAGCACCGGGCGGTCCGGACGCGCGCGGGGCTCTTCGACGTGTCGCACATGGGCGAGATTCGCGTGCGCGGGCCGAAGGCGTTCGAAACCGTCCAGCGTCTGACGTGCAACGACGTGGCGGCCCTCGAAGACGGCAAGGTCCAGTACTCGGCCTTCCTCACGGAGAAGGGCACGTTCGTAGACGACCTCCTCACGTACCGGATCGCCGCCGACGACTATCTCCTCGTCGTGAACGCGTCGAACACTCCGAAGGACGTCGCCTGGGCGAAGCAGCTGGAGTCGGCCGGCGCCGCCGTCGAAGACGAGTCGCCGGTCTGGGCGCAGCTCGCGCTGCAGGGGCCGCGCGCGGAGGCCATTCTCCAGCCGCTGACCGAGACGCCGCTCGCGCGAATCACGTACTACCGTTTCGAGCCGGGGAAGGTTCTGGGCGTGCCCGCGCTCCTGTCGCGCACCGGCTACACGGGCGAGGACGGCTTCGAGGTCTACCTCCACCCGGACCGGGCGGGCGACGTGTGGGACGCGATCCTGAAGTCGGGCCAGCCTCACGGGATCCTGCCGGCCGGCCTCGGAGCGCGCGACACGCTGCGGCTCGAGGCCGCGCTCGCGCTCTATGGAAACGACATCGACGACGAACACACGCCGTGGGAGGCCAACCTCGGCTGGATCGTGAAGATGAAGAAGGGCGACTTCATCGGCCGCGAGGCTCTCGCGAAGCAGAAAGAGGCGGGAGTCGTCCGGCGGCTCGCGGGCTTCGAGGTGACGGGGCGCGGCATCGCCCGGCACGGATACGCCGTTGACGGCGATGCTGGCGTCGTGACGTCCGGCACTCAGACGCCGACCGTGGGAAAAGCAATCGGCCTCGCCTACCTCCCCGCCGGGCGCGTCACGCCGGGCACGCCTCTCGCGATCGACGTGCGGGGCCGTTCCGTGGCGGCGCACGTCGTGCCGACGCCGTTCTACAAGAGACAGACCTGACATTTCAGGAGAGCGACATGAGCGTTTACCCGGACGACCGCAAGTACTCACGGAGCCACGAATGGATTCGCGTCGAGGGCGACGTGGCGACGATCGGAATCAGCGACCATGCGCAGAAGGAGCTCGGGGAGGTCGTCTTCGTCGACATGCCCGACGTCGGTGAGATCTTCGACGCCGGGCAGGAATTCGGCACGATCGAGTCCGTCAAGGCGGTCTCCGAGGTCTTCCTGCCTCTCGCGGGCGAGATCCTCGAAGTGAACAAGGTTCTAGCGGACGAGCCCGGAGCCGTGAACGAGGACCCGCACGGAGACGGATGGCTTCTCAAGATCAAGCTCTCGTCGGACGGCGAAATGGACTCTCTCCTCTCCGCGGCCGAATACGAAAAGTTCGTGGAAGAGGAAGCCAAGGCCTGACCGGCCGTCAACGTCCGTCACCCCTGCCTTCGGCGTAGTGGTGTCGGGAAGGACACGACACCGCATGCGTTACATCCCGAACAGCCCCGCCGAGCGCGACTCCCTTCTCGCGGCGATCGGCGTCGCGTCCATCGACGACCTCTTCGCGACCGTTCCCCGAGCCGTTTACGGGAAGAATTCTCCCGGCCTTTCGCCCCCGGCCTCGGAGATCGAGGTGAGGCGCGACATGGGCCGCATGGCCGCGAAGAACGCGCACCTCGGCGACTGGACGTCGTTTCTGGGCGCCGGACTTTACAGCCACCACGCGCCCGCCTTCGTCTCGCAGCTGCTCCTGCGCGGCGAGTTCCTGACGGCCTACACCCCGTACCAGCCCGAGGTCTCGCAGGGGACGCTCACCGCCATCTACGAATTCCAGACGCACATCGCGCTCCTGACGGGAATGGACGTTGCGAACGCGTCGATGTACGAGGGCGCGTCGGCCTTCGTCGAGGCGGTCCTCATGGCCGAGCGCCTGACGAAGAAAAAAGCGAAGGTCGTGGTCTCGGCCGGGGTCCACCCCGAGTACCGGCAGTGCCTCCGCACGTATCTCGTGAACTTCCCCTTCACGATCGTCGAGGTTCCCCTCGCCGCGGACGGCACGACGGATGCCGGAGCGCTCGCGGCCGCCGTGGACGACGCGACGTTCGCCGTCTGCGTGCAGTCTCCGAACGTGTTCGGCGTCGTCGAGAGCTGGAAGGCCGCTGCCGATGCCGCCCACGCGCAGGGGGCTCTCGCGATCGGCGTCGTGAACGAGATGTTCTCCCTCGCGGTGCTCGAGGCGCCGGGCGCAATTGAGATCGACATCGCTTGCGGAGAGGCGGCCTCCTTCGGCCTCGCGCCCTCGTTTGGCGGTCCGCTCGTCGGGTTCCTCGCGTGCCGCGACGCGTTCAAGCGCCAGATCCCCGGACGCCTCGTGGGGCGCGCGACGGACGCGGAAGGGAATTCCGGCTTCTGCCTGACGCTCTCGACGCGCGAGCAGCACATCCGGCGCGAGAAGGCCACGTCGAACATCTGCACGAACCAGGGCCTCTTCGCGCTCGCGGCGACCATGACGCTCTCCGTCCTCGGGAAGCAGGGTCTTCGCGAGACGGCCGTTCAGTGCCTGTCGAAAGCCGAATATCTCAAGGCGGGGGTCGAGGCGATCCCGGGCCCGTTCTCCGTGGCGTTCTCGGGCAGAACATTCAACGAGTTCGCCCTCCATTGCTCTGTCCCGGTCGACGAGGTCCTTCGCCGCGCCGAGGAGCGAAAGATTCTCGCGGGCGTCCCCTATGCCCGCCTCGAGCCGGCCGCGTCTTCGCGGCGGGATCTCCTCCTCGTCGCGGTGACCGAGCGCACGCCGCGGAGCGGGCTGGACGCCTTTCTCGACACGCTGAGGTCCTTCTCATGAGCGATCACGGGACCTTGACGTCCCCTCCCGCCTCCAAAGAGCCGCTCGTCACCGCCGATCCGCGGCTCGACCAGCGGCGGCGTTTCGGCTCGCTCTTCGACACCCCCCGCGCGGGGCGCGTCGGGGTCCTTCTTCCGCCGCTGGACGTGCCCGAGGCCGACCCGGCCGCGCTTTACGGCCAGGCGCACCGGCCGGGCGTCGCGGGCGAGGTGGAGGCGTCCGAGACCGACGTCGTGAGGCACTTCACGCGCCTCTCGCAGATGAACTTCGCGA
>JARXKK010000228.1 GCA_030278895.1 Acidobacteriota bacterium | reverse complement strand
GAAACGTCGCGACCGAGGATCTCGTCCACGGCTGGCACCGGTCGGGGCGCAGGTTGGACGTGAACCTCGCCGCCCTGATCGAGATCGCGCGCTCGGTCTCGGCCTTCTTCGGACGCGAGATGCCCGGACGGGTCCACAGGATCGGGCCGGTTCCGGCGGAGCGGAAAATCGTGGAAGTTCCCGCGTGACGAAGAAAGCCCTCGACGGGATCCGCGTCCTCGACCTGACGAACGTCCTCTCCGGCCCGTTCGCGACGCTTCACCTCTCGCTCCTCGGCGCCGAGGTGATCAAGGTCGAGAACCCGCTCGATGGCGACCTCGCGCGGAAGCTCGGCAACGTCCCGAAGCTGAACAAGGAGCTGATGGGGACGAGCTTTCTCGCGCAGAACGCGAACAAGAAGTCGATCACGCTGAACCTGAAGAAGAACGAGGCCAGAGAGATCTTCCGGAAACTCCTCGTGGATGCCGACGTCGTCGTCGAGAACTTCCGCCCCGGCGTGATGAAGCGGCTCGGCTTCGGCTGGGACGCGATGAAGGCCGTGAACCCGCGCCTCGTCTACTGCGCGATCTCCGGCTTCGGCCAGGACGGGCCCGACGCCGACAAGCCGGCCTACGACCAGATCATCCAGGGGCTCTCGGGGACGATGGCCCTCAACGGCGACGAGCGGCTCAACCCGCTACGCTGCGGCTTCCCTCTTTGCGACACGGTCGGCGGATTGACGGCGGCGTTCGCGATCATGACGGCTCTCTTCCACCGGGAGCGGACCGGCGAGGGGCAGATGATCGACGTCGCGCTCCTCGACGCGATCATGCCGCTGATGGGCTGGGTGGCCGCGAACCTCCTCATCGGCGGCCAGCAGCCGGTCCTGATGGGGAACGACAACTTCACGGCCGCGCCGAGCGGCGTCTTCAGGACCCGGGACGGCTACGTCAACATCGCGGCGAACAAGCAGGAGCAATGGGAGGCCGTCTGCGACGCCCTCTGCGTTCCCGAGCTGAAGGTCGACACGCGGTTTCAGGAGCGGGACACGCGGAAGAAGAACCGCAAGGCTCTGACGCCTCTCCTCGATGCGAAGCTGGCCGAGCGGACGACGAAGGAGTGGGTCGAACTCCTGAACGCGCGCGACGTCCCGGCGGGCGAGATCCTCGGGCTGGACGAGGCGCTCCACCAGCCGCAGGTCGTGCACCGCGGGACGCTGCAAACGGTCGAGGCGCCGGGCATCGGGCCGCTCCCCCTCTTCAACCTCCCGGCGCTTTTCCTTTCGACACCGGCGGCGATCGAGAACCCGCCGCCGCGCCTCGGCGCGCACACCGCTGAAATTCTCGGCCGCATCGGCTACTCCGAGAGCGACCTCGCGAACCTGAAGCAGGCCGGAGTCATCGGATGACGACCCTTTTCTCCCCGTTTCGCCTCCGCGACGTGACGTTTCGAAACCGGATCTTCGTGTCGCCCATGTGCATGTATTCGGCCGAGGAGGGCGTCCCGAACGACTGGCACCTCGTGCACCTCGGCAGCCGCGCGGTGGGCGGAGCCGCTCTCGTGATGGCCGAGGCCACGGGAGTCTCGCCCGTGGGCCGGATCTCGCCCGGCGACACGGGCATCTGGAACGACGCGCAGGCGACCGCCTTTGCGCGGATCACGGCATTCATCGCGTCGCGGGGCGCCGTGCCGGGAATCCAGCTCGCCCACGCGGGCCGGAAGGCGTCGACGCACGTGCCGTGGGAGGGGGGCAAACCCCTTGCCGCGAACGAGGGCGCATGGACGACGCTCGGCCCCAGCGCGATCCCGTTCGACGATGGCTTCCCGCCGCCCCGCGAGATGACGGCCGCCGACCTGGACGCGGTCGTGGGCGCGTTCGTCGCGGCAACGGAGCGAGCGGTGCGCGCGAACTTCCAGGTCGTCGAGGTTCACGCGGCGCACGGCTATCTCCTTCACGAGTTTTTGTCCCCGCTCTCGAACCGGCGGACGGACGGCTTCGGCGGCCCGCTCGAGAACCGGATGCGATTCCCCCTGCGTGTCGCGGGCGCGGTGCGCGAGGCCTTCCCCGCCGGCCGCCCCGTCTTCGTGCGCATCTCGGCGACGGACTGGACGGACGGCGGCTGGGACCTCGCGCAGTCGATCGTGTTCTCGCGGTGCCTGAAGGAGCTTGGCGTGGACCTCGTCGACTGCTCGAGCGGAGGCAACGTCGCGAACGCGAAGATCCCGGTCGCGCCCGGCTACCAGGTGCCGTTCGCGGAAGCGATCCGGCGCGAGGCAGGCATCGCGACGGCCGCCGTCGGAATGATCACGGAGCCCCGGCAGGCCGAAGAGCTTCTCGGAGCGGGCCGCGCCGACGCGATCTTCATGGCGCGCGCCTTCCTTCGCGACCCGTACTGGCCGCAGCGCGCCGCGCGTGAGCTCGGGGCGGACGTGACGTGGCCGATCCAGTACGGCCGCGCGAAACCCTGATCGTCAGGCCGAACGGCGCCGACGATGCGCCGCGAGAACGAGCAGCGAAAGCCCATAGGCGAGAAGGCCCGCGGCGACGAGCGCGAAGAGAATGGCGCCGTGGTCGGCCCTCTTGATCGTGCGGAGCGCGGCCTCCGTGCCGGCGAGGACTCGGGGGTTCGACTCGAACGCCGCGCGGCAGACGGAGGCGCCCGCGACCGCGATGACGAGACCGTGGGCGAAGACGCCGACACGGGCGAGCGCGGACGTCCATCTCTTCCTTTCGCGGGCCATGATCGCCGCGGTGAAATCCGGGGGGAGCTTGTCCAGAATCGCCCGCACCATCTCGACGCCCCCCACGACGACGGCGATCGCGCCGCCAAGCTCGAGAGCGCCGCGGCCCCACGCCGTCGAGACGAGCTGCAAGCCCAGCGCGCGCAGCGCAGCGGCATCGGCGCCCGCGCGGAGGTGGAAGAGGATGCGAACGGCACCGGCCGCGAGAACGAGATTTCCCACGGCGCTCCCGACGTAGCCGATCTGGGCGAAACGCCGGCGCGTGCGCAGGCACTGCGCCGCGCGAAAGAGCACGAACGCGAAGAGACCCACCGCCACGACCACCAGGGCGAGGCGCCCGCTCCATCCCGTGAGGGTCCGGGCCAGAGCATCCGCGGGCCCGTTCGCGCGGCCGCGCTGGAGGATCGCCACCCGCGCGGCGATCCCTCCCACCAGAACGTAGACGACCGCGCGCGCGAA
>JARXKK010000227.1 GCA_030278895.1 Acidobacteriota bacterium | reverse complement strand
GCGGCAGGCGCGCGAGCTCGGCCGAGGCCGCCTGGTTGATGTTGACGGTCTTGTGAGACGCGGCGACGTCGCCTTCCGCCACGGCGGGATGCGACGCGAGACCGGAGAGGGAGAGCCCGAGGACGGGCACGACGAGGGCGCGGACGATTGGACGCAGGACCATTGGAAACTCCTTTCGAGTTCGTTGACGTTGAGGAAATTCAGGACATTCCGGGATTCGGGTGTGTTCCTTCCGCTTATTCCCGGGCGCGCCCGGGTGCGCGTCTTGTTCACTTCATCGGCCTCGTCTCCTTTCGCGTCACGGCATCGCAGGTCTCGTGCCCCATGGGCGTGGAGGAACGCAAAGCGCTCGCTCGGGGGAAGTTGCGTGGAAGGCGCGGCGGGGGCAGCGAGGGCAAACTGTCAGGGCAGCCTGTCAGCGAGGTGGTCGCGTTCGACACAAATCACTGTTTCGAAGAGACTTAGGCTGGGTGCACGAATGCGTCGGCTCCTGACAACCGCCCCTGACACCCCGATCCCGCCCGCGGCCTTCGCCGTAGGACAATCGGAAGGGCAGGAGACTTCGTGAATCCCTCGTCCCACCTCATCCTCGGAATTTCGGGCGCGAGCGGCGCCCGCCTCGGGCTGCGCGCCCTTTCGCTCCTCGCCGGCTCCCCGGACGTCAGCTGCCTGCACCTCGTCGTCTCGCCGCGCGCGCTCCTCGTGGCGCGGACGGAGATCGACGCGGGCATTTCCTCCGCGCCGGCGTTCGTGGACGCTGCGGGCCTCGACCCAGCGACGCGCGCGAAGGTTGCGCTCTACCCCGAAAGCGCGGTGGACGCGCCGATCTCGTCGGGTTCGTTCCGGACACGCGGAATGGCCGTCCTCCCGTGCTCGGCGGGCTCCCTCGCGGCCATCGCTCACGGCACGTCGCGCGGCCTCCTGCAGCGCGCGGCCGACGTCTGCCTGAAGGAGCGGCGCCGGCTCGTCCTCGGCCTCCGCGAGACGCCGCTTTCCCTGATCCATGCCGAGAACATCGCGCTCGTGACGCGCGCCGGCGCGATCGTCGCGCCTCCCGTGCCGGCGTTCTACGCGGCGCGCACCGCGGAGCAGATGCTCGACGCGTACCTTCTCCGGGTCGCGGACCTCTTCGACATCCGCGTCGACACGGAAGACTTCCGCTGGAAGGGCGGAGCGTGACGGGCGCGGCGAGCGTCGAGCGCGCCAGGAGCCCCGCGCGGTTTCTCTCCCTCGTCACGTTCTCGCACACGATCTTCGCGCTGCCTTTCGCGCTTCTCGCCGCGGTCCTCGCCGCGGGCGGCCTGCCGCAGGCCGGAACGCTCCTCTGGATCCTCGTCGCGATGGTCGGCGCGCGCTCCGCCGCGATGGCTTTCAATCGCATCGCCGACCGCGAAATCGACGCCGTGAATCCCCGCACGCAAACACGCGACATCCCGGCGGGCCGTGTCTCCGTGGGTTCCGCGGCGGCCTTCTGCGCGCTCTCGGCGGCCGCCTTCGTCTTCGCGGCGTGGCGGCTCAACCCGCTGTGCCTCGCCCTCGCGCCTGTCGCGCTCCTCGTCGTCCTCGGCTACTCGTACACGAAGCGCCTCACGGCGCTCTCGCACGTCGTCCTCGGCCTCGGCCTCGCGATCGCTCCCGTCGGGGCGTGGATCGCCGTGACCGGCCGGTTCGCGGCGACGCCGGTCGTCCTCGGCTTCTCGGTTCTCTTCTGGGTGGCGGGCTTCGACGTGATCTACAGCCTGCAGGACGAGGCGTTCGACCGCGCGCACGGCCTCTTCTCTCTGCCCGCGCGCGTCGGCGCCCGCCGCGCGCTCGACCTGTCGACGGTCTTCCACGCGCTTTCGCTCGTGCTTCTGTACGGCGTCTTCGTCCTTTCGGGGGGCGGGCCGCTCTTCGGCCTCGGCGTCGTCCTGGCGGGGATCTTTCTCGTGCGGCAGCACGTCCTCGTGTCCACGAAGGACCTCTCGCGTGTCGACGGAGCCTTCTTCACCGCGAACGGCTGGCTGTCCGTGGCCGTCTTCCTGTGCGGCGCTCTCGACGTCATCCTCAGGCGCTAAACTCGCCGCCTCGTGCCGGCGCCCACCCCGAAGGAATTCCCGCTTCGCCACATCGCGATCGAAGGCCCGATCGGCGTCGGGAAGACCTCGCTCGTGGGTCTCCTCGCGAAGAGGTTCAGCGGCACTCAGATTCTGGAGGACGTGGCCAATCCGTTCCTCGCGGACTTCTACGCGGGGAAGAAGGGCGCCGCCTTCCAGGCGCAGATCTTCTTCCTGCTCTCGCGTTACCGGCAGCAGCAGGAGATCGCGCAGATCGACCTCTTCCGGAACCTCGTCATCGCGGACTACACGTTCGCGAAGGACAAGATCTTCGCGTACCTCACGTTGAACGACGCCGAGATCGCGCTCTACGACAAGCTCTATGCGACCCTCGCCGCGAGCGTTCCCAGGCCCGACCTCGTCGTGCACCTGACCGCGAGCGTCGAGACCTGCCTCGCGCGCATCAAGAAGCGCGGCCGGACGTACGAGAAGGCGATCGCGCCGGAATACCTGAAGTCCCTCGTCGAGGCCTACAACTACTTCTTCTACCACTTCCGGGACTGCCCGCTCCTCGTGGTCGAAACGAACGAGATCGACTTCGTCGAGAAGAAGGGCGACCTCGAAGACCTCATCGCGCAAATTACGCGCCCGTTCCGCGGGACGCAGATCTACGTGCCGCGCGGCTCGAAGAAATGAGAAGCAGTCTCTCCAACTTTTCCCTTGCTTTTGCGGGCGTTCTTGTTTCTCATTGATGAATTAATTCTCGGAGAGTTCGGTGGTCCATTCCCCGACGTCTTCGCCGGCCCTGAGGTCCATGGCCGGAAGGTGTTCTGGTGAAGGTTCTGGCTCAAGGAGGTTCGCCCCTATTTCCAACCCGCGGGGTCACATCTGGGAAACGGCCCCACCGAAGCCTCCCGAAGTCCCGGAGCCGGTAAAGGTTTCCCTCACCCTAACCCGGCGGTCGCCGCTCCCTCGGGAACTGCGCCCGCGATTCCCCCATGGTTCTCCGATTTCGAATCGGAAACCCTCTCTGGAGTTCTGATGTACACGGACAAGACCATCCCCTGTATCGACTGCAGCGCCCCCTTCACGTTCACGGCGAATGAGCAGGAGTTCTACGCCCAGAAGGGCTTCTCGAACGAGCCCAAGCGCTGCAAGAACTGCCGCGACAAGCGCAAGACCGG
>JARXKK010000226.1 GCA_030278895.1 Acidobacteriota bacterium | reverse complement strand
CGCTCGAGATCGACGGCGCCACGCACGGCAAGGTCGACCAGGCGCGCGACCTCATCGAGATCGTGTCGTACGCCCCATCCCGCGACCGCCGGAAGGTCTTCATCATCGACGAGGTCCACGCGATCTCCTCGGCCGCGTTTCAGGCGCTCCTGAAGACGCTCGAAGAGCCGCCGTCCCACGCCGTTTTCATCCTCGCGACGACCGAGAGGCACAAGATTCCCGCGACGATTCTGTCGCGCTGCCAGCGGTTCGACTTCCGCCGCCTCACGGACGACGAGGTTGCCGGCCGCCTCGCCGACATCGCCGGGCGCGAGGGGTTCGAGGTCGTGGACGAGGGACACGAACCAAAAGGAAAGAAGCCCGCCGTCGAGCGCGCCGCCCTCGCCGCCCTCGCCGCGGCGGCTACGGGAAGCCTTCGCGACGGCCTCTCGCTCTTCGACCAGGCCGCCGCGCGCTCGGGGAGCGGCGTGACGTCGGCGGACGTCGCGGCCCTCCTCGGAGCGCCGGACCGCACCCAGCTCGTGACGCTTCTCGGCGCGGTGCTGGCCTCCGATCGCATCGCGGTTTTCAAGAGCTGCGCCGAGCTGGAGGCCGCGGGCGCGGAGCCCCGCGCCACGCTTCACGATCTCACCGCCATCGTGCGCGGCGCCGTGCGCCTCGCGGCCGACCCGAAGGCGCCGCCGCCCACCGGGCTCTCGGAAGAGGGCGCCGAGCGTGTCCGGGAGTTCGCCCGGACGACGCCTTACGCCACGCTCCTCCGGCTGCTGTCCATGCTGTCCGAGTCCGACGGCACACTCCGCCGCTCGGACGTGCCTGCGCTCGCGTTCGAGGTGCTGCTTCTGAAGCTGGCGGAGCTGCCTCGATTGATTCCCATAGAAGAAATTCTTGCTGGGAGAAGAGGGACCGGGGGAGAAGGAGGAGGAGGATCTTCTCCCTCTTCCCCTTCTAAGAAATCTTCAGCCGCGGCGGCTGCTCCGCCAAGGCACGAAGCGGGCGGACGTTTCCCGTCGCGCTCCGAAACAGAAGATCCTTCTTCTTCCGAGCCCCGCTTCGTCGGCCTGACGCCGCTCGAGATCGTCCCCGAGCCCCTCTCGACGCCCGACCCCGCCGGGGCATTCCGCGCCGCCGTCGAGAAGAAGCACTCGCAGCTCGGGGCCGTCCTCGACGACGCGTCGATCCGGCTCGAGGGCAAGACGGTCCTCGTCTTTCTCGACCCGCCGAGCCCCGTCACCGAGCGGCGCCTCGCGGAGCCGGCGATGGCGAAAGTACTCGAGGAAGCCGCCCTCGCCGTCCTCGGGCGCGGCGCGCGGGTGGTCGTCGAGAGTGTGTCTCCGCCGGCCGGCGATCTCACGGCGGCCGCGGCGAACGCCGACCCGGAGACCCTCGAGAAGGAGCACCTGAAGATGAAGGTCGCGACCGACGAGCGCGTCAAGAGGATGATGGATCTCTTCGGCGGCGAGATCGCCGACGTGAAGCGCGACGGCGGCCCCGACCGGGCGAAGGGCCGCTGACGGATGGCCGCGCTTCCCGCGTTCGACCGCCTCGTCGCGGCTCTCGAGAGGCTGCCGGGTGTCGGGCCGAAGAGCGCGCGCCGGCTCGCCTACTACCTCCTCGCCGCCCCCGAGCACGAGGCGGAGGCCCTCACGGCGGCCGTCGCGGAGGCGCGGGAGCGCACGCGTTCGTGCTCGATCTGCCACGCCCTCACCGAGACCGATCCCTGCGCCATCTGCTCGGATCCGACGCGCGACCGGCGGCTCCTTGCCGTCGTCGAGGACGCCGCGGACGTCTCCGTTCTCGAGCGGACCCACGAATTTCGGGGGCGATACCACGTCCTCGCGGGCGTCCTCGCGCCGCTCCGGGGCATCGGGCCGGACGACCTCCACGTCGCCGATCTCGTTGCGCGCGTGGAGCGTCCCGCCGAGGGGGAAGCCATCGAGGAGGTCCTCCTCGCGACGAATCCGAACGTGGAAGGAGAGTCCACGGCGCTCTATCTCGCCCGCCGCCTGAAGCCCCTCGGGGTGCGCGTGACCCGCCTCGCGCTGGGTCTCCCGGTGGGCGCCGCGCTCGAATTCGCGGACGACGTCACCCTCTCGAGGTCCCTTTCGGGCCGCCGGGAGATCTGATCGGGTAGACTTGGCCCTCAAAGGCCCATGTCCGATTTCATTCTCTTCGACGAGGAGTTTCACCAGATCAAGGACGTCATCGGACGTCTGAAGGGCGACGCCCAGGCGAAAGTCGTCTTCATCGTCGACAAGAACGGGCAGCAGATCGCCGCCATGGGCGACATGGAATCTCTCGACACGACGTCGCTCGCGTCGCTCACGGCGGGCAACGTGGCCGCGACCGACGGCCTCGCGCGCCTCATCGGCGAGAAGGAATTCCCCGTGCTCTTCCACGAGGGTGAGCGCGACAACGTCTACATCTCGATCGTCGGGCAGCGCGTCATCCTCGTCGTCATCTTCGACGAGCGCTCCTCCCTCGGTCTCGTGCGCCTCCGGGTGCGCAAGGCGAACAGCGAGCTCGAGCGGATCTTCGACACGATCCAGAAGAAAGTCGAGAGCGAGAAGACACGCCGCCAGGAGGGCTACGACTCGCCCTTTGCCGAGATCACCGACGAAGACATCGACAGCCTGTTCCGCGAATAACCGACATGACGTTCATCAACTACGCCGCCCGCGAGATCAACTGCAAGATCGTGTACTACGGTCCGGGTCTGTGCGGGAAGACGACGAACCTCCAGTACATCTACGACCGCACGAATCCCGCGGCCAAGGGCAAGCTCATCTCGCTCGCCACCGAGACCGACCGCACGCTCTTTTTCGACTTTCTCCCGCTCGACCTCGGCACCGTGCGCGGCTTCAAGACGCGCTTCCACCTCTACACCGTGCCCGGGCAGGTCTTCTACGACGCGAGCCGCAAGCTGATCCTGAAGGGCGTCGACGGCGTCGTGTTCGTGGCCGACTCGCAGGAGGCGCGGCTCGACGCGAACGTGGAGTCGCTCCGGAACCTCGAGAAGAATCTCATCGACCACGGCTTCGACCTGCAGGTGATTCCCTACGTCCTGCAGCTCAACAAGCGCGACCTCCCGACGGCCATGCCCGCGGACGAGCTCTACCGGCAGCTCAACTTCAAGGGCGAGCCCACGTTCGAGGCCAGCGCTCCGAACGGGCTGGGCGTGTTCGACACGCTCAAGGCCGTCGCGAAGCAGGTCTTGATGGAGCT
>JARXKK010000225.1 GCA_030278895.1 Acidobacteriota bacterium | reverse complement strand
TGCGCGACTCCCTGACCGAGGCGTTCAACCACCGCTATTTCCAGGAGACGCTCGCGCGCGAGCTCGCCCGTCACGAGCGGAGCGGACAGCCGCTCGCCCTCGTCATGCTCGACATCGACGACTTCAAGAAGATCAACGACCGCCATGGACATCCAGTCGGAGACCTCGTGCTGCGCGGGCTCGTCGAAGAGCTGACCAAGGGCGTGCGTGAGATGGACACGGTCGCCCGTTACGGCGGAGAGGAGTTCGCGCTCATCTTTCCCGAGACGACGCCGGCGAAAGCCTGGGTCGTCGCCGACCGCCTCCGCAATCGCGTGGCGGGGCGTCTCTTCGTCGCGCCGAACCTCGACCACGCCCTCGGCGTGACGATTTCGCTCGGCCTCTCGTGCTTTCCGGAAGACGCGGGCACGAAGCGCCTCCTCATCGAGCGCGCCGACCAGGCGCTCTACCAGGCGAAGCGCAGCGGCAAGAACTGCCTCGTGACCGCGTCCGCGATCGCCGACCTCAAGACGCTGTAGGCATGGCCGGGCCGCTGGCTCCGACGCTCGCCCAGGATCTCTTTTTCCCGCTCCAGGAAGAGCTCCTCGGCGTCCTCCGCGGTCTTCCGACCGGCGCCTGGGATCTCCCGACGCCGAGCCGCCGCTGGCGCGTGCGTGAGATCGCCGCCCACATCCTCGACGGCCAGCTTCGCCGCATCTCGGCGCAGCGCGACGGGCACGCGCCGCCCCCGCCCGCCGCCCCTATTCGCGGGCACGACGACCTCGTGCTCTACCTGAACGACCTGAACGCGCGCTTCGTCGAGACGAGCCGGCGGCTCAGCCCCCGCGTCCTCATCGAGCTCCTCGAATGGGCCGCGCCGCGTCTCCAGGAGACCGCGCGGGCGACCGACCCCTATGGGGCCGCGCTCTTCGCGGTGTCGTGGGCCGGGGAGGTGCGGTCGGCGGCATGGTTCGATCTCGCGCGCGACCTTACGGAGCACTGGCACCACCAGCAGCAGATCCGTCTCGCCACCGGAATTCCGCTTCTTCTGGACCCGCGCTACGCGGTCCCCGTGATGGACACCTTCGCCCGCGCCCTCCCCTTCACGTATCGCGACGTCCCCGCGCCCGATGGCACGGCCGTCGCGGTCGCGATCGCGCCGCCCATCGATCGCCTCTACGCGCTCCGGCGCGAAGGGCGTCGCTGGATCCTCGATGAGGGGCCCGCTGAATCCCCGAAGGCCCGGATCTCCCTCGACGGCGAGAGCGCCTGGCGCATCTTCACGGGCGGGATCCCACGCGACGAGGCGATGCGCCGGACGGTCGTGAGCGGAGATGGGGCGCTCGCGGCGCCGTTTTTCGACGTCGTCGCGGTCATGAAGTGACGGCAAACGGCCGCAGGCCTTTCGGCTTCGTGACGGCCGGACAGCCAGCCACGGCGAAGCGAAGCGGCCACCCAGCTGCCTCTCCCGCATAGTCCACGCCGATGCGCGGCCCCATGAGCACCGAGAAGGAAGAGCGGGGACCGCGCGACAGCACGAGCTCAGGGCCGGAAAACGAGGCTCCCGAAAGCTCCCGGGTGACCTGCAGGTATTCGCAGAGCTTCGCGGGTCCGGAAGCTTCCCCTCCCCTCTTCCCCTTCAAAGCAATCTTCTCTTCTTCCTCCGAAACTCCGGCCCGAAGCAGCACTGCCTCCGGCTCGCCAGCCCGCCGTGTCACGACGTTCATGCAGAAGTGCATCCCATACACGAAGTAGACGTAGGCATGGCCACCCTCCCCCCACATGGGCTCGACGCGCGGCGTGCGCCGGCCGTTCCACGTGTGCGCCGCCCTGTCCCTCACCCCGAGGTAGGCCTCCGTCTCGACCAGAATCACGGAGCGTGCGCTCCCGTCCGGCAGATTCCGCGTGAGCCGGCAGCCGAGGAGCGCTCGCGCGACGTCCGCCGTGCCCTTGCGGTAGAAGCTCTTCGGGAGCGGCTTCGGCTCGCCCATTGCTATCCTCGTCACCATGATGCCCGAGACGCGTTCCGTTCTCGTCACCGGCGGGGCCGGTTTCATCGGCTCCCATCTGGCGGACGCCTTCCTGGCGGAAGGCAAGAGGGTCGTCGTCCTGGACGACCTGTCGACGGGCCAGGCGTCGCGTGTGCCCGGCGGCGTCCGGTTCGTGGAAGGTGACATCCGGACGTTCGACATCGCGGGGCTGCTCCGGGCCGAGAAGATCGACACGATCGTCCACCACGCGGCGCAGATCGACGTCCGCAAGTCGGTCGAGGATCCTGTCTTCGACGCGGAGGTCAATGTCCTCGGCACGATCCGCATCGCAAAGGCCGCGCTCGAGGCGGGCGCCCGCCAGATCGTCTTCGCGTCCAGCGGCGGGGCGATCTACGGCGACCCCGAGGGCTTCGCCGCCGACGAGCGCCACGCGACGAATCCGGTTTCCCCCTACGGCGTCGCGAAGCTGGCCGGCGAGAAGTACCTCTTCGGTCTCGCGCACGGCACGCCGCTTCTCGTGACGGCCCTCCGCTACGCGAACGTCTACGGCCCGCGCCAGGACGGGCGGGGCGAGGCCGGCGTCATCGGCATCTGGATGAAGAAGCTTCTCGCGGGCGAGGGATGCCTCGTCAACGGCGACGGCACGCAGTCCCGCGACTTCGTGTTCGTCGGCGACGTCGTGCGCGCGAATCTTGCCGCCGCCCAGCGCCGCGTAGGCGGCATCGTCAACGTGGGAACCGGCGCCGAGACGTCCGTAACCGCTCTTTACGAGCTCGTCGCCGCCGCATGCGGCGTCTCGAAAGCCGCCGCGCGCGGGCCGGCGATGCCGGGCGAGCAGAAGAGAAGCGTGCTCGACGTGACGAAGAGCCGGACCGCCCTCGGCCTGACCGACCTCGTACCGCTTCCGGAAGGCCTCAGCCGGACCGCGGCCTGGTTCCGGGAAGCGTCGTCTCGAGCTTGACCCGCGGGAACTCGCCGGATCGGCGCTTCGGGTCCGGGGGCTTCGGCGCGCGCCGGATCGCGACCGCCGTCATGTCGTCCTCCGCGGGGGCGCCGTGCGACCAGGAGCGCGCCGCGTTGACCACCCGCTGCACGACCTCGCGCGCCGTTTCCTTCCGCGCCTCGACGAGGAGGCGCTTCAGCCGCGGCATCCCGAACTCGCGGCCCTTCGAATCGTGGGCCTCGACGATGCCGTCCGTGTAGAGGAGCACCAGGTCGCCGGGCTCCATGTGCGTCGCCCGCCGGCTGTAGACGGCGTCGGGCGCGGGGCCGAGGACCATCCCCGTGGAC
>JARXKK010000224.1 GCA_030278895.1 Acidobacteriota bacterium | reverse complement strand
ATGTCGTCGAGAGAGCGGACGAGAACCGCCTTCATGGGACGAGAGAGACCTTCATCGCGGCGCCCCCCTGCGCCAGATCGAACGCGGCACGCCAGTCGTCGAGAGGACAGCGCGCCGAGACGATGTCCGCCGCCGGTACCGCTCCGCGCGAGAGGAGCGCGAGGGCCTCGTCCGCGTCGCGGGGCGTGTAGTGGAACGAGCCCACGATCGACACCTCGCGGTAGTGGAGGGCGTGGGCGTCGAGGGAAACGCGAGCGCCGGCCGGCAGCCCCGCGAAGAGAAGCACTGTTCCACCGTCTGCCGCCAGATCCGGCAGGGCGGAAATCACGCCGGCGTCGCCGGTCGTGTCGATGACGAGGGACCCGGTCGCGCGCGGCGACGCTTCGATGCGCGAAACCTCCGCACCCCTTTCTAAGAAGAATTCGAGTCTCGCCTCTCGCCTCCCCGCAACGACGATGCGGCGCGCGGAGGCGTCGGTTCCCTCTTTCCCCCTCAAAAGAAAAAACAGCATTGCCGCTATCGGGCCCGTACCCACGATGAGGACGTCCCCGCCGTCCGCTGCCGTCCCCGCCCGCCCGAGCCCGTGGACGACGCTCGCGAGAGGATCGAGCAGCGCGGCAGCCTCGTCGGAAAGTCCCGGCGGAATCCGCCGGAGCCCGTTCTTCACGATGCGCTCCGGGACGAGAAGGAAATCCGCGAACGCGCCGAAGAGCGGCCTCTCGAACGCCGTGACGCAGAGATTCTCGCGGCCCACCCGGCACGCCTCGCAGCCTCCGCAAGGGGCTGACACCGACGACGTGACGCGTTCCCCGGGTTGAAATCCGGCGCCTTCGCCCGTCCTCTCGACGACGCCCGCGAATTCGTGACCGAGCGTGAGAGGGAACGGGATCTTCGGATGGCCCCGCTTCAGGAGCTTGAAATCGGTCGCACACGTGAGCGCCGAAGTCACGCGAACGAGGACCTCACCCGGCCCCGGCTCCGGGGCCCTGACCTCACGGAGGAGGGCCTGCTCCGGCCCGTCGCAGACGAGTGCCCGCACCGGTAGAGCGTAGCAGGACGCTGATGCATCCTCCCGCTTGACGCGGGCGAAATCGACTCCAAACTCCCGACGATGGCGGACCGTCCCGCGACGTTCTACGCAGGAATCTCGATCCTGGCCGCGGTCGCCACGATCGGCCTGAAGGTCTGGGCGTGGAAGATCACGGGGTCCGTCGGCCTCCTCTCGGACGCCGCCGAGTCCGGCGTGAACCTCCTCGCCGCGCTCGTCGCCCTCTGGGCATTGTGGCGTGCGAGCAAACCCGCCGACGCCACCTACGCCTTCGGCCAGTCGAAGGCCGAGTACCTTTCGAGCGGTTTCGAGGGAATGATGATTCTCGCGGCGGCGGCCGCGATCGCCGTCACGGGCGTCGAGCGGCTCCGCAACCTGCAGCCGATCGAGAACGTGGGGCTCGGCCTCGGGATCTCGGTCGCCGCGTCCGCGATCAACGGAGGCGTGGCGCTCGTCCTCCGCCGCGCCGCGAAGCGTCTGCGCTCCATCACGCTAAGGGCCGACGCTCAGCACCTCCTGACGGACGTCTGGACGTCCGCGGGCGTGCTCGTGGGCGTTCTCCTCGTGAAGGCGACGGGCTGGCTCGTTCTCGACCCCGTCGTCGCGCTCCTCGTCGCCGCGAACATCGTCTGGACGGGCGTCCGCCTCCTTCAGGAGACCAGCCACGGCCTCCTCGACCGGGCGATCGCGAATGACGACCAGATCGCGCTGGCGAGCCTTCTCGAACGCTTTCACGCCCGCGGCGTCGTCATTCACGGCCTGCGCACGCGCGCCGCCGGCCCTCGCCGTTTCATCCAGATGCACGTCCTCGTCCCGGGCGCTTGGCCCGTCAAGCGCGGCCACGACGTCTGCGAGGAGATCGAGCGCGGCGTTCTCGAGGCCCTGCCCGGCAGCAGCGTCCTGACCCACCTCGAGCCCCTCGAGGACCCCGCGTCGTGGGACGACCGGGGACTCGACCGGCGTCGCAGTTGAGCGCTCAGCGCGGAAGCGAGAGCGTGACGGTATTGTTCTGGTTGCTGACCACGTAAGCGAGGGGATAGAGGCGTGTCGTGGACACGATCGTGGCGCGAGCGGCCGCAGCCTTCAGCACGTCGTTCCGCGCGCGAACCGCGGGGAAGTACGTCGCGAAGATGTCGTTGATTTGTGAGACCGTGTGTTCCGGCACCGTTACCCGGGTAACCACCGGCGATGAGCCATCCGCTGGGAATACGGAAATCGTGACATCAGCCGCGACGTGTTCCGGGTTGATGAAAGAGATGTTCACGCGGCGCTTCGAGTCCGTATGGAGCCAGGGGAGGAGGATCGGCGTTCCGGCCGGAAAGAAACCAGCCCCGTTATCGATGACGGGCCCGGCTCCCTGGTTGCAGCCGTCCGTATTGATCTCGGTCCCGTCGGGATAAAAGATGCCGCCTACGGCGTAGGTCCATCCGCCTGTCCACTCCGAGCAGCGGGCGAAATCACCGACCGTCCCATAGTCGCCGCGCGGACTTCCCGTCAGTACGGCGGTCTGGACAAACAAGCCGTCCTCGACGTCGGCTACCGCGGCCCCAAAGGGATTCCACGAAAACCGGGTTGAGTTTTCATTCGCGCGGCTGCCTATGTAGATGGCCCATCCCGAAATCGACTTCGTGGCCCCGGGCGGGATCGAGTACGTGCTGGGAATCCAGCCCGGGGTTCCGATCCAGTCGACGACGCGGAATGTCTTGGGCGCCGACGAGAAGTTCGTCACACGCACCTCGCTTCCCCAGATCGAACCGTTGGCCCCTTCTACTCGTGCGGCGATTGCCGGCAAGAGGATTTCGGCGGCTTGAGCGCCTGCCGCCAGGAAGACCATCGCCGCGACTGCGGCCCGGCAGGCCATAGGTGGAAAGCGGTCAGTACGCATTCTCGACGAACGCTTGCACATCCCTTCACAAGGTAGTGATTCTCTCCGCCCTTTCTTTCGTGATGCAGCGGTACTAGCGAAGGCTAGGCGGATCGCGTCGCGAGAGGGACGAGGGCTCCCTTCGAGGCGAGATGCTCCCGGAAGGATGCGAGAAGGCCGTCCTCGTCGAGTCCGAGCTCGTGGCGCTGCTCGGCCTGTGTCGCGTGCGCGACGAACCGGTCGGGAATTCCGAGGCGGCGGACGTCGGCTGTGACGCCGATCTCCTCGAGCGCCTCGACGACCGCCGAGCCGAAGCCGCCCGCGAGCTGATTTTCCTCGACCGTCAGGACCTTCGTTCCCGGCTTCACGA
>JARXKK010000223.1 GCA_030278895.1 Acidobacteriota bacterium | reverse complement strand
GTGACGGTGTAGTCCTCGACGGTGTGCCCGTCGGCGAGGCGCGGGCGCGGCGCTTCCTGGAACGTCTCGAAGGGCACGTCCTCGACCGCACCGCAGGCACGGCAGATGAAGTGATGGTGCCGGCCCAGGTTCGCGTCGTAGCGGGCGACGGCGTCGCCGAGCACGAGCTCGTCGATGAGGCCGCTCTCCTTGAGCGAATGGAGGACGTTGTAAACCGAAGCGCGCGACGCGGTCGGCACGAGCCGGTTCACGGCCGCCCCGACCTCTTCGGCTGTCGGGTGAGTCGGGGTCGCGAGCAGGTACTCCAATACCGCCACGCGCTGCTGCGTGACCCTGAGACCCTTGTCCCGAAGCCGCGCCGAAAGCACGGCAATCGTGTCTACCCGGCCCTCAACTCTCGTTTCCATCCAGTTCTTAGATTAAGTCTAGTTTGAGTTCTGGGCAAGCCCTGGGACGGAATAATCGGGCGCCCGGGACGCATCTTCTTGCGGAAGAATCACCTGAATGGGTTTGTTCGCGCTGCGCCCCGCCCCATCCGACCGTGTTCGGGAGGACTTCGACCGCGAAGCGTGGCCGCATTTCCGCGAGATCTATCGCGCGGCGCTGCGGCTGACGCGGCGGCCCGCCGAGGCCGAGGACCTGGCGCAGGAGGTGTTCCTGCAGGCGTGGAAGTCGTTCGAAAGGTTCGAGCGCGGGACGAACTGCCGCGCGTGGCTGTACCGGATTCTCTGGAACGTGGACCACCAGCGGATGCGCAAGAAGGTGCCCGTGACGCTCGGCGCCGAAGGCGAAGCGCTTCTCGCCGAGACGCTCGCGGCCGAGGAGACGACGCCGACGGAAATCCGCGACGAGGAGATTGCCGCCGCGCTCGAGGCCCTCTCCGACGAGCACCGCCGGATCCTTCTCCTCTCGGACGTGGAGGAGTTCACGTACAAGGAAATTGCGTCTCTTCTGAAGGTGCCGATCGGCACCGTGATGTCCCGCCTCTCCCGAGCGCGAAGCGCGCTGCGGGAAAAGGTTCGCGGGACCGCGGCGGCGGCCGCGGTGCTCGGAAGCCGGCCCGCCGCCCAAGGAGACCACCCGTGACCGCACCACTCCAGCTCCGCGATTACGCCTGCGCCAAAGTGCGGCGGCGAATGGACTCGTATTCGATCGGTGAGCTCTCCGTGGACCTCTCCCACGAAATACTGGAGCACCTCGATCGCTGCCCCGCGTGCCGTGCAGAGGCCGATGCGCGGGAGAAGCTCCGCGCCTCGGTGCGCCGCGCGGCCGCCGCGACGCCCGGCCCCCGCGAAGGATTCGAGGACGAAGTGCGCGCGCTCGTCGCGCGCACGCCGATGCGGCGACCCGTGCCGGCGGCCATTCTCCTCGCCGCGTCCCTCGTCGCCGGAGCCGGCCTGACGGCGTGGCTGGTCCTGTCACGGGCGGCCGCACCGGAGACGGCGAATGCCCCCGGAGTCTCGAACGCGGCCGTTGCGGTTCTCGATGCGTCCGCGGCGGAGCTCGCGGCTCTCGAGCACAAGAACTGCGCGCGGGCCGCGAGCTGGCCGCGCGAGGCGGCGTCCGCCGAGGCGTTCACGGAGGGCATCGACGCACCTCTCGCCGCGGCCGCACGGGCCGCGGCGGCGCGCCTGCCCGGCTACGCCCCGGTGTCGGCGCACGAGTGCGGCCACGCGGGCGAGACGATTTTCCACATCATCCTGAGACGGCGCACCGACGAGAGCAAGGACGGCCTGGTGTCGGTCGTCGTAACGCGCCCCGGCTCGGCCCTCGCGGCACGGGCGAAGGCGACGGAGGTGCTGGCCGCCTCGTCCCGGCTGGGCTTCTCGGTGGCGGGCGCGCGGGTCAAGGACGGCCGGCTCGTTCTCGTCGTCGCGAGCGCGGACGAAAAAGCCGCGCTTGCGCTCGGGCGGGCAGTTCTCCCGGCATTCGCGGCGGCCGTCGCCGTTCCCTGAGCGGAACCCCGCTCAGTTCGGCGTAGCCGCGTGAGCGTCCGTGATGAACGGACGGCCGATGCGCGACCAGCGCGGGCCCTTGAAGAACTGCTGGTTCCAGCTCCACATGACGCCGACCCCGCGGCCGAGCAGGTCCCGGATGGGGCGCGTGCCGAAGAAGCGCGCGTCGCGACTCTCGTCGCGGTTGTCTCCCATCAGGAAGACCTCTCCCTCCGGCACCGTGATCGGACCGAAGGTGCGGAACGCGGGCCGGTCGGGCAGGACCCGGAGGGGGTGCGGCCGTCCGTCGAGAAGCTCGGTGCCGAGGAGGATCGTCTCGCCGTCTTCCGATTTCACCTCGGGGAGAAATTCGGTCGTTTGAGCCTTCTTGTTGACATAGAGCGTCTCGTTGCGCAGCTCGACCACGTCCCCCGGGAGTCCGACGAGGCGCTTGACGAACGGAACGCTGCCGCCGTCCGGGTTGCGAATGACGACGACGTCTCCGCGCTTCGGCGTGCCGGTCTCGAAGAGGCGGACCTTCGAGAAGGGAACGCGGAACTGGTAAGCCGACTTCCAGACGAAGACGCGGTCGCCCTCGAGGATCGTGGGCTTCATGGAACCGGTCGGAACGACGTACCAGTCGGCCAGAACCGACCGTCCGGTCAGGATGACGGCGGCCATGAGAAGGAGTTGACGGATGTCTTTGAGGAGCGCGGCGCGCTTTTCCGGCGTGAAACCCATGAGGACGGGGATCTTCGCACAAGGCGTGCCGCCGACGCTCGGCCGAAGCCCGCCGCGCTATTCTCCCGGCATGCCCCGCTACACCGACCGCCACGCGGCCTCGGGGGTGCGCGACGCGCTACCCCCTCTCGCGACCTGGCCCTCGCAGTACGCGGGGGACTACGAAGTCGTCGTCACGATTCCCGAGTTCACGTCGATCTGCCCGAAGACGGGCCTGCCGGACTTCGCCACTCTTATGGTGACGTACGTTCCCGAGCGCCGGTGCGTCGAGCTGAAGTCGCTGAAGGAATACGTCGCCGCCTATCGGAGTCTCGGTATTTTCAACGAAAACGTCGTGAACCGCGTCCTCGAGGATCTCATCCGCGCGCTCGAACCGCGCCGGATGGCCGTGCGGGGCGTCTTCACGCCCCGCGGCGGCATCCAGACGACGGTCGAGGCCCGCTTCCCGCGGACGGAGGCGGGAGCCGGAGGTGGAGTCCCGCCCGCTACTTCTTCTTCGGCGCGGGGGCCGAGGCGGCGCTCCCCGGAACCGTCGTCCCGTCGTTCTGGATCCGGCGGTAGACCGAAAGCGCGTTGATCGCGCTGAGCTCGCGCGGGCAGTAGTCGCTCAGCTTTTC
>JARXKK010000222.1 GCA_030278895.1 Acidobacteriota bacterium | reverse complement strand
ATCGAGTCGAGCGTGGCCCGAAGCGTGGCCGCTTTCGCCGCATCGAACCGGGGCCCCATGCCCTCTTCACCTTCTAAGAAAATCTTCTTTTCTTCTCTTTTCAATCTCCTTGCATACCGAAACAGAGGCTTCAGGAACGGGCTGTCGAACGGCGTGATCTGGACGCCGGGGACGTTGTGTCGCGTGGACTGCAGGACCGTGCCGTCCCCCACCCACATGGCTTCGTGGTCGATCTTGTCCTCGGTGCCGAAGAAGAGGAGGTCGCCGGGCCGGAGCTTGTCGAACGCGACGGCGACGAGCTGGGGATCCTGAAACGCGTGCTCGTAACTGTTTCTCTTCAGCGTGACGCCGTGCTCCGAGAGGATTCGCGCCATCAGGCCCGAGCAGTCGAAACCGAGGGGCGTCGTCCCGCCCCATGTATAGGGCGCGCCGAGAAAGCGCTTGCCTAATGCGAGCCAGTCGGAGGGGGACTTCAGAGGAAGAGAGAGAGGAAGATTTTCCTTGAAGGGGAAGAGGGAGACGTCGCGACTCGCGACGAATCCGATGCGCCCGTCGGGCAAAGAGATGCGGACCCACGAATACGGGTTCCCCGCTTCACCTTCCAAGAATTCCGAAAAACCCAACGTGGCCCCGACCGGAGCCGTCAGGAGCGGCTTCTGCTTCGTGAAGGACGGGCTCGCGTAGACGTGAGCGAAGTTCGACGTGACGCGTGCGAGGTTCATTGCCGGCGCGTCCGCGCCGGCGCTCCGCCGCAACGCCCGCTCGGGAATCCAGGCGATCTCGCCCGCCCGCGTGCGGATCTTCGCGAAACCGGCTGCATCCTCGAGGATTTCCACGCGGTCGCCGAGGATGACCTGGTCGTCGACGGACGACGTTTCGTCCGGCCGGACAAAGAGGTCCTGGACCGCCAGGACGACAACGGCCGTCTTCGGCGGTTCGGGCGCCGTGGCGGGGAAGGCGAAGAGGGAGATTTCTGCGAATGAGAAGAGGAGAAGGGCCGCAGCGAGAAACCTGCGATCGCGCATTTCTGGATTCCACCATAATCCCGTCATGACGCAGCCTTTTTCGCTTTCTCGCCGGGGACTCATCCTTTCGTCCGCCGCCGCCGCCGCCGCTTCCGCGCTGCCCGAGGCGCTGCGCGCCGAGGCTCCGTCGGGGCCGTCTTCGTCCGCGCCGTCTCTCTCCTACCGTGCCCTCCCCCTGAAGCTCGCCCACACGTGGACGATCGCGCGCGGGTCTTCGGACACGAAGACGAACGGCCTGCTGACGCTCTCGGCCGAGGGTGTGACGGGCTACGGGGAGGCCGCCGCGAACAAGCGCTGGAACCAGAGTTTCGAGACGTCGGAGGCGGCGTTCGCGAAGGTGAAGTCGGCCGTCGCCGGGCTTTCGCCCTGGGAGCACCTGACGTGGCTCGAGCGCGCCGAGAAGGAGGCCGGGCCCGACAGCGAGGTCGTGGCCGCCCTCGACCTCGCGCTGTGGGACTGGAAAGGCAAGAGACTGAACCGCCCGGTGCACGAGCTTCTCGGAATCCCGAAGGGCCGCATGCCGATCACGACGTTCTCGATCGGCATCGACACCGCGGAGGTCATGAAGCAGAAGGTCCGGGAGGCCGCGGCGTTTCCGAGGCTGAAGATCAAGATCGGCCTGCCGACCGACGAGGAGAACATCGCGGCGATCCGGTCCGTGACCGACAAGCCCATCACCGTGGACGCGAACGAGGGCTGGACGAGCGTGGACGAGGCGAAGAAGAAAATCGCCTGGCTGAACGGCGTCAAGCCCCTCTTCCTCGAGCAACCGATGCCCGCGGCGATGGACGGCGAGATGGTGAAGCTCAAGGGTCTCGCGACGTTTCCGATCCTGGGCGACGAAGGCGTGCTGCACGCCTCGGACGTGGCCGCGAAAGCCGGCCTGTACGAGGGCGTCGTCCTGAAGCTCGCGAAGTCGGGCGGCATCACCCGCGTGTACGAGATGGCGGCCGTCGCGCGCGCCGTCGGGCTCAAGCTGATGCTCGGTTGCATGATCGAGTCGTCGCTGGGAATCGCCGCGGGAGTCGCCGTGGGCCCGCTGTTCGACTGGCTCGACATCGACGGCAATCTCCTTCTCGCGACCGACCCGTTCAAGGGGCTTTCGATCGCGAACGGCCGATGGGCGCTGCCCGACGGACCGGGGCTGGGCGTCGTTCCCGTGAGCGCGTAACGAAATCAGGCCCGCGGCGCGAGGGCGATTCTCGGGCGCTCGTCCAACCGCGTGAGCCCGCGCGCGTGCAGAAGGCGATGGTCCGCGCGCGCGATCGTTCTCTCGAGAGTCTCGCCGTCCTCGCGCGCCGCCCAGCCGAGGGAGAACGGCACGAGAAGCTCGCGGTCGGCCATGAACGTCAGGCGGCTGCTCGTGTTCTCGGTGGATTGCGCGTCGGCCCCGTCGAGAAGCAGCAGGAACTCGTCGCCCCCCATCCGAACCGTGGATTCCTCGGCACGCGTGGCACGCATGAGGAAGCGCGCGACCCGGTTGAGGACGGCATCGCCCGCCTCGTGCCCAAACTCGTCGTTGTAGTGCTTGAAGTGGTCGATGTCGACCATCACGCAGCCCCAGGTCCCGCCCGCGTCGCTGTGACGCGCGACGAAGTCGGTGAGGTAGCGGCGGTTCCAGCAACCGGTGAGCGGGTCGCGCAGGGTCTGGTCGAGGAGACGGTCCTCGAGCCGCTTGCGGTCCGTGATGTCGATGAGGATGCCCTGGAAGTAGACCTCCCGTGTGTCAGGATCGACGCAGCGGTACGCGGTGTCGATGACCGTCCGGATCTCCCCGTCCGTACGCCGGATCTGGAACTCGAAGTCCCGGATGGCCCCGTCGCGCTCGAGAACGAGCAACTCGGCCTCGCGCCGTGACCGGTCGACGAGAAAGTCCCCGCTTTCATGCCGCCGTGCCTCCTCGAGGGACGTGACGCCCAGCATCGAGAGGAACGCCGGGTTGCCGTCGATGATTCGTCCGCTCCCGTCGGTGACGTAGATTCCCTCACGGAGGTCGCGCACGAAACGGCGCAGCGCCTCAGCGTCGTCGAGACGGGAAAACCGGCTTGGCATGGTGTGCGGCAATCCTATACCGAAGGCGCGGGACGTTTTGTCAAGGCGGGGTCTAAACTGAACCGCCAGTCAGTTTCTCCGCGAGAGCGAGACCGCGCCTCATGACTTCGTTCCACGGGAAGAGGGCGCCGGGGTCGTTCTTGCGGTCCGGCGCGATGTGCTCGTGCCCGGCGATCCACGGCGATTCGAGCTCGAACATCGCCGTGAGAACGCCCACGA
>JARXKK010000221.1 GCA_030278895.1 Acidobacteriota bacterium | reverse complement strand
GCCCGCCGCGCTCCCCGGCGCCGTCGCCCAGCTCCTCGCCGCGGGCAAGGTCGTCGGTCTCCTCCAGGGCCGGATGGAATTCGGGCCGCGGGCTCTCGGCGGGCGCAGCATCCTCGGCGACCCGCGGTCGCCCGCGATGCAGTCCGTCATGAACCTGAAGATCAAGTTCCGCGAGTCGTTCCGGCCGTTTGCGCCGTCCGTTCTGCGCGAGGAGACCGCGGCGTGGTTCGAGTTCGACGCGGACTCCCCGTATATGCTTCTCTGCGCGGACGTGGCAAAGGGCCTTCGCCGCGAGATGACGGGCGCCGAGCGGTCGCTCTGGGGCATCGAGAGGCTGAACGTTCCCCGCTCGGCGATCCCCGCGGTCACCCACGTCGACTACTCGGCGCGGCTCCAGACGGTGCGCCGGGAGACGAATCCCGTCTACCACGCGATCCTCTCGGCATTCCGCGACCTGACGGGGTGTCCCGTCGTCGTGAACACGTCCTTCAACGTGCGGGGCGAGCCCATCGTCTGCACGCCCGAAGACGCCTACCGCTGCTTCATGCGGACGGCGATGGACGCGCTCGTCCTCGAGAATCACATCCTCCTGCGCGAAGGCCAGCCCGCGTTCGCCGAGAGCGAAGATTGGAAGAAGACATTCGCGCTCGACTGAGCGCGGCGGAGCCTCCGGCGCCGCTCGACCGGCGGGATGCAGCCGCCGTCGGGACCCTTCTCGTTTTCCCGCTGGCGGCCTACGCGCCGGTTCTCTCGCAGTGGTGGACCGGAGACGACACGCAGATCGTGAGGCACGCGCTCTCGCATCCGCTGCGCGAGATCCTGACGTTCCCCGCCGCATGGCGAGACCTGACCTGGCTCTACTTCACGCCCCAGGTGACGGTCGCCGCGCGCCTCGACATGGCCCTCTTCGGCCTGAATCCGCGCGGCTGGTACGCGCACCACCTCCTCGTCCTCGGGGCGGCGGCGGCCCTGCTCTACGTTCTCGTGTGTCGCGCTTCGGGCCGGATCGCGGCCTTTCTCGCGGCTCTCCTCCTGCTTCTTGGTCCGCCGACCGCCGAGGTTTCGCGCCAGCTCTACTCGCGGCACTATGCGGCGGGTCTCGCGTTCTCGCTCGCGGCGCTTCTGCTCTACCGCGCGGCCGTCGCGCGGCGATCGTGGGGCGCCGCCGCGGCGGCCGCGGGCGCCGTGCTTCTCGCCATGCTCTGCAAGGAGGTATTCGCGGCGGTTCCGTTCGTCGCGCTCGCGTGGCCCTGCGGGGCGCGGCGCGAGCGGGCCCGCTTCGCGATTCCGCTGTTCGCCGCGCTTGCAGCCTATCTTCCGTGGCGGCACGCGATGGTCGGGTGGTGGGGCGGCGTGCGCGACGCGGGCGAGCCATTGCGGCGCGCGGCCGAGGCCGTGGCGGGTTTTCCGGGCGCGATCGCCGGGCTCCCGCAGCTCGCGGGCGCCGTACTGCTCGTCGTAGCGCTCGTCCTGTTGCGTCCGACGCTCGAGGAGGCGGCCGCAATCGCCGTGACGGCCGCCGTGGTCGTCGGGCCGCTGACGCTCCTTCGCGACGCTCCCGCTGGCCGATATGCCTTCGCGCCGCTCGCGGCCGCCGCGGCTCTCGCGGGGGTCGCTGCCGGACGGGGTCTCCGCAGCGGGGGACCGCGGCGCGCGCTCGCGGCCGCGCTTCTCCTCGGCATCCTCGTCCCTGCCGTCTTGAAGAATCGCGCCCTGCTCGCGGCCGCTTCGCCCGTGCAAGCGCGGAGCCGTGCCGAGGGCCGGTTCGCCTTCGAACGCTCGGCTCCCGGCGACGTCCTCTACAGGCCGGCGGACCCCGCGTGGTTCTTCGATGGTCTCGGGTGGATGAGGGCTTTCGAGGGACGCGGCACCGGCGGGACGGTTCTGTTCGACGGTCTACCGCTTTGCGACGCCGCACTTCGGCCGCGCGTCTTCGTCTTCGACGCCGAGTCCGGCCGGGTCGAGCGGGCGGCCGCTTCGACGGCCCTGGGTTTCGACGCTGACTGCGCCCGGCTGGACCGCACGATGCGCCTCTCTGGCTCCTTCACTTACCGAGATTCCGTCCTGAAGTGGCGCCTCGCCCCCGACGAAGGCGGCTCGTGGACCCTTCTGTCGGGCGACAGCGCCTCTCCCTTCGCCGTCCCGCGCGAGGGGACGTATTTCATTCTGGTGAAGGAGGTCGCCACGTTCCGCGTCCGGCACGAGGCGGCGGACGGCCGCCTCGGTCTCGGCCCGACCGTCACGCTTCGCGTGCGCGGCGGCGAGGCCGAAGCGTCCTTCGTTTCGCCTTAGAGCGCCTGCGCGATCCCCAGGGGAGGCGCGCGTCTACGGGAAGATCCCCAGCTCGAGGTAGCTCACGGCGATCTTGTCGATGGCGGAGATGAAGGCGGCCGTGCGGAGGTCCGTCTTCGGGTGCTTACGCTGCGCGTCGCGGATCTGGTGCCAGGCGACGGACATCGTCTCTTCGAGGCCCGAGTTGACGAGGTCTTCCTCTTCGGCCCCGTGAATGAGGAGCTTTCGCTCGTTTTCGCCCAGGGCCTTCCCCGTCGCCCCCTCGATCGTCTTCACCATCCGGGCCGCGCTCATCTCTTCGAAGCGCTTCTCCATGCGGCCGAAGCGCACGTGCGAGAGGTTTTTGAGCCACTCGAAGTACGACACCGTGACACCGCCCGCGTTGAGATACATGTCGGGCATCACGCAGACGCCCTTCTGCCGGAGGATCGCGTCGCCGTCGGCGGCGATCGGGCCGTTCGCGCCCTCGGCGACGATCTTCGCCTTCACGCGCGCGGCGTTATGCCCCCGGATCACGTTTTCGAGCGCGGCGGGAACGAGAACGTCGCAGTCGAGGTACAGGGCGTCCTCGCTCGGGATGTCCGTGGCGCCCGGGAAGCCGGTGATCTTGCCCGTGTCGTTGCGATGCTTCACGACGGCGGCGAGGTCGAGGCCCTTCGGGTTCGCGATGGCGCCTTCCCACTCGGACAGGCCGACGAGGACCGCGCCGCCTTCCTGGAGGAACTTCGCGGCGTGGAACCCGACGTTTCCGAGACCCTGCACGACAGCGCGCTTGCCGGAGAGGCCGGCCGAGAGCCCTAGCTCTTTCAGCAGATCGGAATCCGCGAGGGCCTCCTTGACGCCGAAAAAGACGCCGCGGCCCGTGGCCTCCTTGCGGCCCCGGATGCCGCCCTGGCTCAGCGGCTTGCCGGTGACGCACCCGATCGCGTCGATTTCGCCCGGGTGAAACTGCGCGTACGTGTCGGCGATCCACGACATCTCGCGGGGACCCGTTCCGTAGTCGGGAGCGGGCACGTCGATTCCGGGTCCGATGAAGTTCTTCTTCGTCAGCTCGGCGGTATAGCGGCGCGTGATGCGCTCGAGCTG
>JARXKK010000220.1:1743-3394 GCA_030278895.1 Acidobacteriota bacterium | reverse complement strand
CCCCCGCGTCTTCTTCGCGGGCCAGATCACGGGCGTCGAGGGCTACCTCGAGTCGGCGGCTACCGGGCTCATGGTGGGCTGCTCGCTCGCGCAGGTGCTCGAAGGTCGCGAGCCGAAGGCGCTTCCCTTCTCGACGGCGCTCGGCTCGCTCGCGAAGCACGTCTCCTTCCCGCGCGAGCAGGAGTACACGCCCATGAACGTGACCTTCGGCCTCATCGAGGAGGAGGACGCGCCGGGCGTCCCGCAGATTCGGGATCGCGCGAAACGCCGCGCGGAGATCGGCCGTCGGGCGCTCCTCGCCGTCCTGCGGTGGCGTGAGGAAGCGCTGCCGGAGCCCGCCCTCTAGAATCGTGCCTTACCCAGGAGGACGCCGCATGACGAAGAAAGCCTTTCTCGCCCTTTCCACGGCGCTCGTATTCGCCTCCGCCCCCGCTCTCCGGGCGGCCGACGTCCGTTCCGAGAACTGGCAGACGCACTGCTCGGTATGTCACGGAGACAACGGCAAGGGGCAGACGGAAGAAGGCAGGAAGAAGAAGGCGCGGGATCTCACGAACGCGAAGTGGCAGGACACGATCGACGACGCGCGTATCGTGAAGTCGATCACGAAGGGTCACGATGAGATGCCGGCGTTCGGCAAGAAGCTCACCGAGCCCGAGATCAAGGCGCTCGCCGCCGAGGTCCGGAGCCTCGCGAAGAAATGACCGCCAAGAAGCCCTCGTGAAGAAGCCATCGTAAAAGGCGCTTCCTTCGCCGCGGACGCCCTCGCGTTCGACCGCCACCTGGCCGACGAACGCGGCGTCTCGCCCCACACGCGCGCCGCGTACGGCGCGGACCTGGCCCGCTTCTCGGCCTTTCTCTCGGCCGTCTTCTGGAACCGTCCTCCGGCGGCGCTCCGCGCAGGCGACGTCGACTTGCTCGCCGTCCGGTCGTACCTCGCGTACCTCCGCACGGAGGGAATTTCGAAGACGTCGATGGGCCGGCACCTGTCGGCCCTCCGCACGTTCTTCGCGTTCCTGAAGCGCGAGGGGCGCGTGGATGGGAACCCGGCGAAGACGGTCGGAACGCCGCGGCAGGACAAGACGCTGCCGCGGACGCTGTCCGTGAGCGAGGTCACGGCCGTCGTCGAGACGAAGGGCCGGGAAGGCGTGCTCGGCCTCCGGGATCGAGCCCTCCTCGAGCTCCTCTACGCGACGGGGCTCCGCGTGTCGGAGCTCGTCGGGCTCCGCCTCGAGGATGTCGACCTCTCCCTGCGGCAGGTGCGCACGGTCGGAAAGGGTCGCAAGGAACGGGTCGTGCCGTTCGGCCAGCCGGCGGCGGCGGCCGTGCGCGCCTGGCTGAAGGCAAGGGGTGCGCTTGCGCCCAACGCGCGGGATGCGCCGATGGTTTTCCTGAACGCGCGCGCCGGCCGTCTGACGGACAGGAGCGTACGGCGCGTCCTCGACCGGGCCGTCCAGGAAGCCGCGGTGCCGCGCCACGCGTCGCCGCACGCGCTCCGGCACTCGTTCGCGACGCACCTCCTCGCCGCCGGGGCCGACCTCCGCTCGATCCAGGAGCTCCTCGGCCACGCCTCGCTCTCGACGACGCAGCGCTACACGCACCTGGACGCCGAGCGCCTCATCGAGGTCTATCGCAAGAGCCACCCCCGGGCCGA
>JARXKK010000220.1:0-1643 GCA_030278895.1 Acidobacteriota bacterium | reverse complement strand
CCGCGACTGACGGGCTAGACTCTCTCGGGATGGGCCGGCCGCGCTTCACGCACACCACGATCCTCTGCGTCCGGAGGGACGGCCTCGTCGCGCTCGGCGGCGACGGCCAGGTGACGATGGGGACGACGATCATGAAAGGCGGCGCCTCGAAGGTGCGTCGCCTCCTCGGCGGGAAGGTCCTCGCGGGTTTCGCCGGCTCCACGGCGGACGCCGTGACGCTGTTCACGCGCTTCGAGCGAAAGCTCGAGGAATTTCACGGCCAGCTCGAGCGCGCGGCCGTCGAGCTCGCGACCGACTGGCGCACGGAAAAAACCCTGCGCCAGCTCGAGGCCCTCCTCGTCGTCGCGGACGACAAGATCTCGCTTCTCCTCTCGGGAACCGGCGACGTCATCGCGCCCGATGAAGGGGTCCTCGCCGTCGGATCCGGCGGCCCATACGCGTCGGCCGCGGCCCACGCGCTCCTCCGGCATTCGACCCTGGACGCAGCGGCCATCGTCAAGGAGTCTCTTCTCATCGCCTCGGCAATCGACATTTACACGAACGACACGATCCGGGTCGAAACGCTGCCGTGACGCCCCATCTCCTCAAGGACCTCTCGCCGCGGAAGATCGTGGCCGAGCTCGACCGCCACGTGGTCGGCCAGACGAAGGCGAAGCGCGCCGTCGCGATCGCGCTCCGCGACCGGTGGCGGCGCCAGCGCCTCACCCCCGAGCTCCAGCGCGACACGATGCCGAAGAACATCCTCATGATCGGCCCCACCGGCGTCGGCAAGACGGAGATCGCGCGGCGGCTCGCCCGCCTCGTGGACGCGCCCTTCGTGAAGGTCGAGGCGTCCAAGTTCACGGAAGTCGGCTACGTCGGGCGCGACGTCGACTCCATCGCGCGCGACCTCGTCGAGGCGGCGATCCGTCTCGTCAAGGACGAGCGCCGCGCGCGCGTTCTCGACCGCGCCGCGGCGGCGGCCGAGGAGCGCCTCGTGGACCTCTTGACGATCGCCCTCGCGACGGACGCCTCCGGGAAGGCCGTTGTCGCCGAGGGACGCGACCGGATTCGCCGCGACCTCAGGGAGGGCAAGCACGAGGCGCGCGAGGTCGAGCTCGAGATCACGGACGAGAGGACGCCGCAGATTTCGGTGATGACCCCGCAAGGCGTGGAAGAGATGGGATTCGACCTGCCGGGAATGCTCCCGAACATCTTCGGCGCGCCGAAGAAGAGAAAGGTGAAGCTTTCCCTGTCTGACGCGAGGCCGCTTCTCGTGACGCGCGAGGCCGACGCGCTCTCGGACGAGGCCACCGTGCCCGAAGAGGCCGTCCGGCGCGCGGAGGAGACGGGCATCGTCTTCCTCGACGAGATCGACAAGATCGCGGGCAAGGAAGGGGCGCGCGGCGGGGCCGACGTCTCGCGGGAGGGCGTGCAGCGCGACCTCCTGCCGCTCGTGGAAGGGACGACCGTGAAGACGAAGCACGGCATGGTGAAGACGGACCACGTCCTCTTCATCGCCGCGGGCGCCTTTCACATGGCCAAGCCCTCGGACCTCATCCCGGAGCTGCAGGGCCGTTTTCCGATCCGCGTGACCCTCGACGCCCTCACGGACGGAGACTTCCTCCGCATCATCACGGAGCCCGAGCATGCGCTCCCGAAGC
>JARXKK010000219.1 GCA_030278895.1 Acidobacteriota bacterium | reverse complement strand
AGTTCAGCGGGTCCGCGGCCGAGACGAGGACGGCGGGGACGTCGGGCGTTGTGCTCAGGCGCCTGCGCACGGCGCGCAACAGGGTGATCGCTTCGGGCAGCGCGTACTGCTCGCCATCGAAGCCGGCGACGAAGCGACCTCCCCGGATCTCGCCGCGCGCCTCCAGCGTGCGCAGAACGCGCGCGATCTCGCGGAAGGGCAGTGGCTGCTTTTCTCGCGCGAGCGTCTTCCGGAAGACGACGCCCGTGCGCAGGAGGAGCCGCCGGGCGACGAACTCGGCGGAGGGGGTTCCCGTCCCGGAGCGCGAGAGGAGGCTCCAGCGGCCCGTCGAGAGCGCGGCCGTCTTCCTCTTCGAGGCGGGGACGACGAGCCACCTGAGGCCGCTGAAGGAATCGCACGTCGCGAGGCCGAAGCCGATCAGCTCGCTCAGGCCCTCCTCGACGAAGGTCGGCGGAAGCTGAGTCGCGCGCGCGAGCTCCCGGAAGAACATTGCGCCCCCGCGCTCGAGGGCGTCGCGGACTTCCTGGGCCCGGCCCGAGAGCGGCCGGGTTTCCTCATGCGCCGCGAGCGCGGACCACTCCTCGAGATCCTGCCGCGGGAAAAGGCAGATCGGAGTGCGGCGCGTCGGCCCGGGGGCGGCTCCCCAGAGACGGCCCCAGGCCACCTCGCCCGAGAGCGTGAGCTGGTCCAGCCATTCGCGCTTGTAGCCGCGCACGCGCGCGGGAAGGACGCTGGCCTCCCAGGCGGCGGCCGGAACCTCGAACCCCGCGAGCTGGGAGACGACCTGCGCCACTCCGCGCGGGCCGTCCAGCCGGTGCTCGGGGTCGGCGTGCTGCCAGCACGCGAGAAATCGCAGAAACTGCGACGCGGTGACGGGCTCGATCTCCCGGCGCAGCCGGTCGAGGGTGTAGCGGTGGATGCGGGCGAGAAGACGGCGGTCGCACCAGCCGGGGCGCCCGCCGATGCGCGTGCGCAACACGGCGCCTTCGCCCTCGAGCGCGAGGAGGAGGGACTCGTCCGCGTCGCCGGCGTCGATCGGGCCGAGCGCCTCGAGCCTTCCGCGCAGGATCGCCTTCGGTTCGCGCGTGGCTTCGGCCGCGAACCACCGGCCGTCCTCGAGCGAGACGCGCCGCGCGAGCGCGAGCTCGTCCAGCCACGCCTGCCACGGGCGGGCCTCTTCGGCGGTGACGTAGCCCATCCAGAGCAGCGCCTCGTGCACTTCCTCGACGCTGGCGGGCTGCGGCCACGCTTCCTCGCGCACGCGCGCGATGGCCTCGGGGTCGAGAATGCCGACCTCGTCGGCGGAGCGCGCCCCGAGCACGCGGCGGGAGTGGACCGCCTGCGTGCGCCGCTCCTCGAGGGGGGCGTCGTCCAGGAACGTGTAGAGCTGCGAAGAAAGGATGCCGCTTGCGAACGCGGAGGGCTCGACGGTATCCACGGCGAGCCGCTCGATGGAGCCGTCCTTCAGGCCCCGCAGGACCTCGAGGAACCCGTCGACGTCCATCGCCTCGGTGAGGCAGTCTTCGATCGTCTGGGCGACGATCGGGTGCTCCATCGGGACCTCGATGGGCCCTCCCGCCAGCGTCTCGGGACACGCGGCCACTGCGGGGAACGCCGTCACGAGAAGGTCGTTCGCGCGCATCCGCTGGAGGGGCGCCGGCACGCGCCGGCCGTTGCGCGAACGGTCGAGGAGGAGCGCCCGCTGTGCGTTCCAGCGCCAGCGCGTCTCGAAGAGGGGAGACGCGAGCACGGCCTGCACGAGGACCTCCTTCGCCGTGGCCGGGTTCAGGTAGTCGAAGACGTCCGGAAGATCGAAGCTGTGCTGGGGACCGAGCGAGAGGACGATCGACTCTTCGTTCGCGGCTGCCTGGAGCTCGAACCCGAAGCCCGTGCAGAACTTCTTGCGCAAAGCGAGGCCCCAGGCCCGGTTGATCTTCGAGCCGAACGGCGCGTGGACGACGACCTGCATCCCGCCGCTCTCGTCGAAGAAGCGCTCGAGGATGACGCGCTCCTGCGTGGGGACGGCGCCGAGCGCTTGGCGCCCGGCCAGGACGTACTCGGCGATCTGGACGGCGGCTTCCTCGGGCAGGGCGTCGCCGCATTCGGATCGGAGGATAGAGATCTTCTTGGAAAGAGAAGAACTCCCCTCTTCCCTTTCTAAGAAATCTCCTCTTGGGCCTTCTCCCTCTTCAGCAATCAGTTCTCTGATCCTTCCGATCTCGGCCGCCAGCTCCCGCGTTCTCCCGGGGGCTTCCCCGAGCCAGAAGGGAATGGACGGCGGTTGGCCCTTCGCGTCCGCGACGCGGACGATGCCGGGCTCGACGCGCAGGACGCGCCAGGACGCGTTTCCGAGCTGGAAGATGTCGCCGCGGTTCGACTCGACGGCCCAGTCCTCGTTCACGGTGCCGACGACAGTCCCTTCGGGCTCGAGACGCACCTGGTAGTCGGCCGTGTCCGGAATCGCGCCGCCGGACATGATCGCCGTGAGCCGGGACCGCTTCGTCCCGAGGAGCCGGCCGTTCACGCCGTCGCGGTGAAGGAGAGCGCGGCGTCCGCCCGTGTGGAGCGCGACGACGCGGTCGAAGTCCTCGCGGGAGAGATCCCGGTACGGCCAGGCCTTGCGGACGAGGTCGAAGAGCTCCTCTTCGTCCCACGCCTCGCCGGCCGCCGCCGCGACGATCTGCTGCGCGAGGATGTCGAGGGGCTTTGGCGGCATCGGCGTGCGGTCGAGGACCGCGTGCCGGATGGAGGAAAGGAGAGCGGCCCCTTCGACGAGCTCGTCGAGCGTGAGCGGGAAGAGGCGTCCTTTCGGAGTCTTGCGGAGGACATGGCCCGAGCGGCCGACGCGCTGGAGGAAGGTCGCGATGGAGCGCGTCGCGCCGACCTGGATCGCGAGGTCCACGTCCCCGACGTCGATCCCGAGCTCCAACGACGCCGTGGCGACCAGGGCGCGCAGGGTGCCCGCCTTGAGGCGCTGCTCGGCGTCCAGGCGGCGGGCCTTCGAGAGGCTGCCGTGATGGCTCGTGACGGCGTCCTCGCCCAGGAGGCGCGTGAGCTGGGCCGCGATGCGCTCGGCCATCTTTCGCGTGTTCACGAAGACGAGGGTCGTGCGGTGCTCGAGGACGAGAGCCCCGATGCGCGTGTAGATCTCCTCCCACTGCTCGTGCGAGCACACCGTGGACAGGGGCGAGGGGGGCACCTCGATGCCGAGGTCCAGCGCCCGGAACGTCCCCGCGTCGACGAGCGTGCAGGATCGCCCCGTCCCCACCAGGAACCGGCTGACGTCCTCGAGCGGCTTCTGGGTGGCGGAGAGGCCGACCCTCTGGACGGGCCTCCCCGTCAGGTGCTCGAGCCTTTCGAGGGAAAGCGCGAGGTGGCTGCCGCGCTTGTCACGCAGCAGCGCGTGAATCTCGTCCACCACGACCGTCGAGACGGTGCGCAGCATGTTCCTGCCGCCCGCGCTCGTCAGGAGGATGTAGAGCGACTCCGGCGTCGTCACGAGGATGTGCGGCGGGCGGCGCGTCATGGCCGCGCG
>JARXKK010000218.1 GCA_030278895.1 Acidobacteriota bacterium | reverse complement strand
TCCTGCTCTATTTCTTCGCCCCGCTCACGGCGCTCGGCGCCTCGAAGGACATCGGCCTCGCGGCGATGCTCGTCCTTCTCGACATGTTCGTGTGGCTCGGCGCGCTCAACGCTCTCTTCACCCTGATCGGCTGGCTGTTCGAAAGGCCTGCGCCAGGCCCCTGAGAGCTGGCCAGGCGGCACGAAACGGCCCATATTGTCCGGCGGGGGGGTGGCGATGACCGCCGTCGTCGAGTCCGCACATCCGACCGTCCACTGGCACGCCGTTGACGACGGGCGCGTCCAGTGCGACGTCTGCCCACGGGAATGCCGGCTCAAGGAAGGTCAGGAGGGCCACTGCTTCGTGCGGGCCGCGCGCGGCGGCGCGATCGTCCTGACGACGTACGGCCGGTCGAGCGGTTTCTGCGTCGACCCGATCGAGAAGAAGCCGCTGAATCACTTCTACCCGGGCTCGTCCGTCCTCTCCTTCGGGACCGCTGGATGCAACCTTGCCTGCCGCTTCTGTCAGAACTGGGACATTTCGAAATCTCGCGAGATCGACACGCTCGCGGACGAGGCCACGCCGGAGCGCATCGCCCTCGCGGCTGCCGAGCGCGGCTGCAAGAGCGTCGCCTTCACGTACAACGATCCCGTCGTCTTCATGGAGTACGCGATCGACGTCGCCCACGCGTGCAGCGCGCGGGGCGTGAAGACCGTCGCCGTGACGGCCGGCTACGTCTCGCCGAAGCCGCGCGAGGAGCTCTTCGCCGCGATGGACGCCGCGAACGTCGACCTCAAGGCGTTCACGGAGGACTTCTACCAGAAGCAGTGCGGAGCGCACCTGCGGCCGGTCCTCGAGACGCTGGAGTACCTCGTGAAGGAAACGAAGGTCTGGGTCGAGATCACGACGCTCCTCATCCCCGGCCTGAACGACTCGGACGCCGAGCTGGACGAGATGACGCGCTGGATAGCCGGCCATCTCGGACCGGACGTGCCTCATCATTTCACCGCGTTCCACCCCGACTGGAAGATGCGTGACATCGGCGCGACGCCGGCCGCGACGCTGAAGCGCGCGCGGAAGATCGCGAAGAGAAACGGCCTTCGATGGGTTTACACGGGGAACGTCTACGACCCGGAAGGCCAAAGCACGAACTGCGCGGAGTGCGGGGAGATTCTCATCGAAAGAAATGGATACGAGATTGGTGCGTGGGGCCTGAAGGCCGGCGGCAAATGCGGCGCGTGCGGCGCCCGGTGCCCGGGACACTTCGAAGAGCTCCCCGGTGCCTGGGGTTCCCGTCGCTTGCCCGTCCACCTGGCGGCGCCGTGACGGCGCGCCGGGTCCGCCCTCCCGCGGTCGCGGGAACGTTCTATCCGGCATGGCCGTCGGAGCTCGTCCGGCACATCGACGCTCTCCTCGCCGCCGCGGGAACTTTCCCGGACGGCCCGCTCCCGCGGGCTCTCGTCGTCCCGCACGCGGGCACCGTCTACTCGGGCCCGGTCGCGGCGACCGCGTACGCGCGCCTCCGCCCGCACGCGGCTTCGATCGCGCGCGTCGTCGCGTTCGGCCCCGTGCATCGCGTCGCGATGCGCGGCGCGGCTGTACCCGCCGCCGACGCGTGGGCAACGCCGCTCGGCGAGGTGCCGATCGACGCCGGCCTCCGCACGCGCGCCGTCGCGCGTGGCGCCGCGGTGGACGATCGCCCGCATGCCCCCGAGCACGCCCTCGAAGTCCAGCTTCCGTTCCTCCAGCGTGTCCTCGGCGCGGGATTCACTTTCCTGCCGGTCGCGGTTTCGGAGCTGTCCGCGGGAGCAGCGTCCGACCTCATCGACGAATTCCTCGGCGAAGCGGGCACGCTCGTCCTCGTGAGCACGGACCTGAGCCATTACCACGACCTCGCAACGGCCCGCCGCCTCGACCGGCGCACGGCGGACAAGATCGTCGCGTGTGAATCCGAAAAGCTCTCGGGCGATGACGCCTGCGGCTTCTATCCGCTCCGAGGCCTCATGGAGCTGGCTGGAAGGAAGAAACTCCCGATCGAGCTTCTCGACCTCCGAACCTCGGGCGACACCGCGGGAGACCCCGAGAGCGTCGTCGGCTACGGGGCCTTCGACGTGAGACCGCGTCTCACTAACCCGTTCTAAAAAGGTATTTTATCTCGCTTTCTCACATCCTTGACTGAATCAGTCCTATTTCATATCGTACCGATCCGGTTCGATATCCATGGCGTAGGTGAACCGGGGAGACCTCGATGTTCCGAATGACCAAGATGACCGACTACGGAATCCTGCTGCTGGCGCACATCGCCTCGCAGCCGGATCGCCCCGCGTTCACTGCGCGTGAGCTCGCGCAGGAGACGCACCTTCCGTTGCCCTCCGTCGGGAAGCTCCTGAAGCAGCTCTCGCACGGCGGCCTCCTCGCCTCCCAGCGCGGAACGCGCGGCGGCTACTCGCTCGCGCGGCCCCCGCGCGAGATCACGGTCGCGTCGATCATCGCGACACTAGAGGGTCCGGTTTCGATCACGGAGTGCGGCGGCGCCATCCGCTGCGAGCACGAGAGCTTCTGCGCGACGAAACCGAACTGGCAGATCATCAACGACACGATCCGGGCCTCGCTCGAAGGCCTCACCCTTGCCGACATGACGCGCCCGCTCACGCCCCAGGCCCGGCCGCCGGCGTTCTCTCCCGGCCTTCCGGCGCGCGCGCCCGAAGGAAGGAGCGCCCTGTGAGCGACTCCGTTCTCGACACTCTCACGCAGCAGGAATACCAGCACGGCTTCGTCACGGACATCGACACGGAGAGCATCCCGGCGGGCCTCTCCGAAGACGTCGTGCGCCTCATCTCCGGCAAGAAGGGCGAGCCCGCGTGGCTGCTCGAATGGCGTCTGAAGGCGTATCGCCACTGGCTCACGATGACCGAGCCGAAATGGGCGCGCGTGACCTACCCCGCCATCGACTACCAGAAGATCGTCTACTACGCGGCCCCGAAGTCCGCGAAGGACGGCGCGCCGAAGAGCCTCGCCGACGTCGACCCGGAGCTGATCGCCATGTACGAGAAGCTCGGCGTCCCTCTGAAGGAGCGCGAGATTCTCGCCGGGGTCGCCGTGGACGCCGTCATCGACAGCGTGTCGGTGGCGACGACCTTCAAGGACAAGCTCGCGTCCCTCGGCATCATCTTCTGTTCCTTCTCCGAGGCCGTGCGCGAGCACCCCGACCTCGTCAAGAAATACCTCGGCAGCGTCGTGCCGTCCAGCGACAACTTCTTCGCGGCGCTGAACTCGGCCGTCTTCTCGGACGGCTCGTTCTGTTTCATTCCGAAGGGCGTCCGCTGCCCGATGGAGCTGTCCACGTATTTCCGTATCAACCAGGCCGACACGGGCCAGTTCGAGCGGACGCTGATCGTGGCCGAAGAGGGCGCGAAGGTGTCTTATCTGGAAGGCTGCACGGCGCCGAAGCGGGATACGAATCAGCTGCATGCGGCCGTCGTCGAGCTCGTCGCGCTGGACGACGCCCAGATCAAGTACTCGACCGTCCAGAACTGGTATCCGGGAGACAAGAACGGCAAGGGAGGCATCTACAACTTCGTGACGAAGCGCGGGAAGTGCGCCGGAAAGAACTCCCGCATCTCGTGGACGCAGGTCGAGACGGGCTCGGCCATCACGTGGAAGTACCCGAGCTGCATCCTCCTCGGCGACGGCTCGGTCGGCGAGTTCTATTCCGTGGCGCTCGCGAACAACTACCAGCAGGCCGACACCGGCACGAAGATGATCCACATCGGGAAGAACACCCGCTC
>JARXKK010000217.1 GCA_030278895.1 Acidobacteriota bacterium | reverse complement strand
ACCTCGGCCTCGGGCGCAGGCGACGGCGCCGCCTCGAGGGGCGGCAGAGGATCGCCCGAATATTCGACCGCATCGACCTCGTCCGGAAGAGGAACGAATCCGGTCGCGGGCCGGTAGGCGTCGTCGAGCAGCGCGGACGGGACCTCGAGGTCGGTTTCGCGGGGCGCGGGTGCTGGAGCATCGGACCAGTCGAAACCGACATCCTCGAGAGACGCCGGAACAGGGATCGCCTCCGCCTCGACCGCGCTCTCGAGACGCTCGACCGGTGGAAGCGGCAGCCGCGGCGGGACGACCGCGGCGGGCGAGGAAGGCGGAGCGAAGGAGGCCATTCCGGGCTGGGAGAGGCGGCGGATGGCGTTCGGAATCGGCCCCGTCGAGCCCGGGTCGGGAACGATCTGGTCGTCCTCGAAGTCGAGAATGAACTCTCCATCCGCAGCGTCCGCGGCGGGGAGTACGGACTGAGGCGCGGGAGCGAAGGACGGCGGCGGCGGAATCGGCATCGCCGGCTCGACAGGCACCCGCCTCTGTGCGGACGTTTCAACGGACGCTCGCGGCCGCTTCCCACTCGTCTCGAGCGGCGGAACCACCGGCATCGTCGGGGCGCCGCGAGACCCGGTTCGATCCCCGTCGACCCGGGCGGCCGGCGGCTCCAGCTGGGTGAGCCGCGTGCGGTACTCCGGGGAGTCGGGCACGAGCTGCAGGAGGACGCGCAGGCCGGTGGCGGCGTCCCCGATACGGCCCAGACTCTTGTGGAGGTCCACGAGGGCCGACCGCCAGCGGATCACCGTCGGCAGGTCCCCGGCCGCCTCCGCGACCTGGATGACGCGCTGGAGGACGTCTTCCCGGCCCGGATTCGCCTCCGCGAGCGGCGCGAGGATGGCGAGGGCCTTCTTCGCTTCGCCGCGCCGCATCGCCTGGTCCGCGAGAACCGCCGCCGATTCGAACGACAGTGTCGTCGTGCCCCCGGCCTGCTGGATCTTCAGGGCGAGCGCGAGCACTTCGGCTCCGGAAGGCTCGATCGACTGGGCCTTCGAGAGCCACTCCTGCGCGTCCGTCATGTCGCCCTCGGCGAGCGCGGCCTCGACCGACAGGAGGAAGAGCGGGACCGAGCGCGGTGTGGTCTCGAGCGCGCGGTGCAGAGCAGTCCGCGCGTCCTTCGCGCGGCCGGACGTCAGGAGGATCGGGACGAACGACCGCAGGATCTCGGCGTTGTCCGGCGCCATCTGGAGCGCCTTCTCGTAAACCTGGATCGACTCGTCGATGGCGCCGCGCTCGCGTAGGAGGGCCGCGACGACGGCGTATTCCTTCAGGGCGTCGACCTTGCGCCGGGCCTGCGTGTAGAGGTCCGCCAGCTTCACGTGCAGCTGGATGTTCGATGGATCCGTCTGGACCATCTTCTGGTAGATCCCGACCGCGCCGACGACGTTGTCGTTCTTCGCGTGGTAGTCCGCGAGAACCTGGTACTGGCCCTTGGCTTCGGTGGTGAGGCCCTGCTTGGCGTAGAGCTCGGCGAGCCGTTCGTACACGTCGAGTCGCGACGGATCCAGCCGGTTGATCTTCTTGTAGATCGCGATGCCCCGCAGGAAGAACCCGTCCCGCGCGAAGTGCTCGGCGATCTTGGTGAAATAAGGGATCGCCTCCTCGTTCCGGTTCAGGCGCGTGAGGAGGTCCCCTGCCTTGTTCAGGATGCTGACGTCGCCGGGCGTCTCCTCGAGGACCTTCTGGTAGTCCTTGAGGGCGGAATCGACCTTTCCCTTCGCCAGGGACTTCTCGGCCGAAGCTACGAGCGCGTCGCGTTTGCTGGCCATGACTCCGTCACGCCGCCTTCGCCGCGCCGCGCCGCGCGACGACGCGATCGAACGTCAGCCGATGCTCCGGGCAGGGGCCGTGGCGCCGGAGCGCGGAGAGGTGTTCGGGTGTCGCATACCCCTTGTGCGAGCCGAATCCGTAAACGGGGAAGCGGCGGTCGAGCTCGTTCATGCGCGCGTCGCGGGCAACCTTCGCGACGATGGAGGCCGCCGCGATGGCCGCGATGCGACTGTCGCCGCGGACGAACGCCCGCTGCGGAACGTCGAGCCCGGGAATGCGGAACGCGTCGACGAGAACCAGTGTCGGAAGGATTCCGGAGGCGCGTACGCTTTCGAGAGCGCGCCGCATTGCGAGAAACGTGGCGGCGACGATTCCGATCGCGTCGATCTCGGCCGCCGTCGCCGCGCCGACCGCGGCGCCACGGGCCGCCCCGTGAATCCGGATCGCGAGGGCTTCCCGCACCTCGGGAAGAAGCGCCTTCGAGTCGTCGAGCCCCGGCAGCGCCAGCGGGCCCTCGAACACCACGGCGCCCGCGTACACGGGGCCGGCGACACAGCCCCTGCCGACCTCGTCCACGCCGGCGATCAAGGCGTGGCCCTCGGCATGCGCTTCACCCTCGATGGCGAAGAGGCATGCCACCCGGTCCCGCTCTGCCGCGAGGTCGCATGCGTTCCGACTCCCGCCGAATCCCATCGTGCCTCGCTTGCCTCCGAGAATAGTCGTCGAGATCAGTTGTCGCGCTTCTCCGCGATGCGGGCGGCCTTGCCGCGACGATTCCGCAGGTAGTACAGCTTCGCGCGCCGCACCTGCCCGTGCCGCTCGACCTCGATCTTCTCGAGCACCGGCGAATGCACCGGGAACGTGCGCTCCACGCCGACACCCTGCGAGATCTTGCGGACGGTAAACGTCTCGCGCACGCCGCCGCCCTTGCGGGCGATCACGAGGCCGTGGAACACCTGGATGCGTTCCTTCTCGCCTTCCTTGACCTTCACGTGAACCTTGACCGTATCTCCGGGGGAGAACGGGGGGACGTCGAGTCTCAGGGCGGCCTTCTCTGCCATCAACAGCTTGTCCGTCATCGCGGAACCTCCAAAATCATGGTGACGGGAGGAATCAGGCGGGGACACGACGACTGGCACCCCGAAGACCGTTCACCCGTGAGCGTCGATTCTAAGGGGAACGCCGCTCCCCCGCAAGTCTCTCCAGGAGTTCCCTTTCTTCCTCGTCGAGCGGGGCCTTCCCGAGGAGGTCCGGACGCCTCTCGAGCGTGGCGCGAAGCTGCTGCTCCCGGCGCCAGAGCCTGATCTTCTCGTGATGGCCCGAGAAGAGCACCTCGGGGACCTCGAGGCCGCGAAACGACCGCGGGCGGCTGAAGTGCGGATAGTCGAGTAGCCCGTCCTCGAAGCTGTCGGCCTCCACGCTACCGGAAGCCTGGACCACGCCGGGGAGATACCGGGAGACGGCCTCGAGGATCGCGAGAGCCGCGATCTCGCCGCCGGACAGGACGAAGTCGCCGAGCGAGATCTCCTCGTCGAAGAGGCCCGCCGTGCGCGTCCGCTCGTCGATTCCTTCGTAGCGGCCGCAGACGAGCGCTACGCGCGCGCGCTCCGCGAGCTCCTTCGCGAGCGCCGTGTCGAAGCGGCGGCCCTGCGGCGACAGGAAGACCACGTGAGGCGGCGGTGCTCCGGGCTCCTTGCGCAAAGCCTCGACCGCCGCGAAGACGGGCGACGCGGTGAGCACCATGCCGGGCCCTCCCCCGTAGGGTTCGTCGTCGACCTTGCGGTGCGGGTCGTCCGAGAAATCGCGCAGGTCGACGAGATGGACTTCGAGGATTCCCGACTCCACCGCGCGCCCCACGAGCGACTCCCCGAGCGGGGACGCGAAATAGCCGGGGAAAAGCGTGACGACGTCGAAGCGCAAGGCGCCCAGCCTAGTCCAGGAGGCCCGGCGGCGGGTCGAG
>JARXKK010000216.1 GCA_030278895.1 Acidobacteriota bacterium | reverse complement strand
GGGTCAACGGGGTTCACCGTCGGCGGGACGGCCCTCGGCCAGGCGAACACCATCGCCTTCAACACGGGAACCGGGGTGGGCGTCAGGCTCAACGTGAGCGGGAACAGCATCCTGGGCAACTCGATCTACTCCAACTCGCAACTCGGGATCAGCCTCATCGCTGGCTCCGGGACTCCCTTCGCCAACGACGCGTGCGACGTCGACACGATTCCGGGCAACCGCGGACAGAACTACCCGGTAATCACGTCGGCGCCGATTGCCGCCGGCAGCGTCACGATCTCCGGCACGCTGAACAGCGTCGCGAGCACGACCTATCGGGTCGAGTTCTTCTCGAACGTGAGCGCGGATCCGAGCGGCAACGGCGAGGGGCAGACGTTCATCGGCTTTGCCAACGTGACGACGAACGCGTCCTGCAACGCGACCTTCGGACCGCTCGTCTTCCCGGTTCTTTCCGGGCAGACCATCTTCTCCGCGACGGCCACCGATCCCGCCAACAACACGTCCGAATTCTCGGCCGCCTTCCCGGTCGGTGCCCCGCCGACGCCGACGCCGACCCCCACGGCGACGCCCACGGGCACGCCGGTCGCGACTCCGACGCCCACGACAGTCCCGACTCCGACTCCGGTGCCCGGGGGTCCTCCCGGCGCGAACAGCGTCCCGACGCTTTCGGGCGGAATGCTCGCGGGTCTGGCCCTCGCTCTCGTGGTATCGGCCCTCGGCCTCCTCAAGCGCGCCGGCTGATACCGGCACGGGGATAATTCCCGTATGACGACGCTTCGCTCTCTCGCCATTGCGGTGCTGCTCTCGGTGTGCTTCCCGGTGGTCGCCTCCGACGTCGACGAAGCGCGGGCGCTGTTCAAGCGGAACCTCGCCGCGATCCACAAGCGCGACAAGGCCGCGTACCTCGCATGCTACGTCGACGCGAAGACGCTCGTCCGCGTAACGGCCGAGGGGCCCGCCCTCGGCTACGAGGACTTCGCGAAGCAGGCGGGCGAGAAGTGGCCGGATACGCTCGTCGCCGACGACCTCAGTCTCACTCCTGTCTCCCCCGGCATCGTCTATGGAACGTATCGCTATCGCGTGCGCTACGGCGCCGAAGAGCACGCCGGCCTCTCCGAACGCCTCTTCCTGAAGACCGGGAAGGGCTGGCGAATCGCCGTGACGTCGGCCTGGGAGGCCCCGCCCGGCACGCCGCCGCCGCCGCACGCGTACACGGGCGCAACGCTGCTCGACGGCAACGGCGATCCCCCCGTGAAGGACGCCGTCGTCCTCGTGCGAAACGGGCGCATCGAATGCGCGGGGCCGGCTGCCACCTGCGCCGTGCCCAGGGGCGTGGCCGTGACGGACGCGAAGGGCTCGTGGATCGTGCCCGGTCTCGTGGATGCCCACGTCCACTTCGGTCAGACGGGCTTCGGCGACGGCCGGCCGGACGCGTTCGACATCCGTGCGGCGCACCCCTATGACGAGACCCAGAGAGAGCTGCGCACGCGGCCCGAGCGCTTCTTCCGGTCGTACGTGTGCTCCGGCGTCACGTCCGTCTTCGACGTCGGCGGGTACGCGTGGTCGCTCGACCTCGCAGCCCGTTCCGAGAACGACTCCCTCGCGCCCCGCATCGTCGCGGCCGGGCCGCTTCTCTCGACACTCGACTTCTGGCTGAACCTGCCGGGTGAAAAGCAGTTCCTCCATCTCAAGGATGCCGAGTCGGCGAAGGCCGGGGTCGCGTATCTCGCCTCGCGCGGCGCCAGGGCCGTGAAGGTCTGGTACCTCGTGCGGCCGGACGTGCCCGTGACCGCGACGGCGCCCGCGGTCCTCGCGGCCGGCGAGGAGGCGAAGAAGCGCGGCCTCCCGCTCATCGTCCACGCGACGGGCCTCGCCGAAGCGAAGGTCGCGCTGAAGGCTGGGGCGAAGCTCCTCGTCCATAGCGTCATCGACCAGCCGGTCGACGAGGAGTTCCTCGCGCTCGCGAAGGCGAACGGGACGATCTACAACCCGACGCTCGTCGTGCTCGACGGCTACGTCGCCGTCGCCAGAGGATTCGCGGCGCATGCGCCCGTCGCGATCGACGACCCGAACGGTTGCGTCGATGCCGTCACGAAGGCCCGGCTCGTCGAGACGGCCCGCCTCGAGCTCCCCGCGGCGGTGGACCTTGGCCGCTTCGAGAAACGCGCCGTTCCCGCCCGCGCCATCGCCGCCGCGAACCTGAAGCGCGTTCGCGACGCGGGCATCCCGATCGCGATGGGAACGGACGCCGGCAACCCCGGAACGCTGCATGGGCCGTCTGTCCATGCCGAGATGGAGGCCATGCAGACCGCCGGGATGACGCCGATGGAGGTCCTCGTCGCCTCGACGAAGGGCGGCAGCCGCGCGATGGGCCGCGACGACGTCGGGACGCTCGAGAAGGGAAAGCGCGCGGATTTCATCCTCGTCGAAGCCGACCCGCTCGAAGGTATCGCGAACCTCAGGAAGCTGAACGCGGTCGTGCGCGGCGGCGTCTACCGGACGCAGGCCGAGCTGCGCGCGATCGTGGCTGCGGAACCAAGGCCGTAACGGGCTCCGGCCTCCTGACCCTTCTAAGAAGTCTTTCTTTCTTCTCTTTTCCTTCTCAGCAACCTCGGCACGAGCAGCAGCGTTGCGCCGTAGAGCGCGAAGGCCGCAAAGAGCGCTGCAGGCTGGCCGGCGCGCAAGTCTTCCAGGAGGAGCTTCAACCCGGCGGCGGCGAGGAGCGGCAACGCGAGGACGGCGAGGGACGCGAGGCGCGGCCAGCGGGCAGTCCAGGCGGCCGCGAGCGCGGCCGCGCAGAGGACGGCCGTCCGGACGATCGCGAGGCCGGACGGCGTCGACGTGAACGGTGCGCTCGCGACGGCGAGCGCGAGGAGGGCGCCGAGCGCGATCGTCGCGCTCGCGAGCGCGGGGCCCGCCTTCAGGACGGGCGCCGTGGGCGCTCCGGCCGCCGCGACGACGAACGCGACGATCGCCGCGACCGCCGCGAAGACGGCCGGCGCCGAAGCGGACGGGAGCGCTTCCGGCGCGACGACGAACGCGAGCACCTCACTTCGAAAGAGTCCCGAGAGGACGGCCGACCCGAGGACGATGCCCGCGGCGAGCCATGCGATCCAGCCCCTTCCGTCCCGCGGCGACCGCGCCGACAGGACGATTCCGAGAAGGCCCCAGAACATGGCGACGGCGGTCCCTCCGAGCAGGACTCCGACCGCGACCGTGATGGCCGCGGCGGGCTGCAGAACGTCCGTCGGGATGAGCCCGCGTCCCCGCGCGTCGTGGGCCGCGCCGGCGCCCGCGAGAAGGACGAGGACGCCGGCGAGAGCGACGAGGCCGGAAGGCGGGAGGCCCGTCCAGCCTTCGGGCGTCCCCGCGGAGCGGGTCGAGAGCCAGGCTCCGGCCGCGAGCGTTGCCGCGGCGGCGATGCCCGGGACCCACTCGATCCCGCCCGCGCCCGGCGACCGCCGCAGGACCAGCGCCGCGGCGTAGAGCGCGAGCAGGAAGACGACGAACGTCCCGATTGCTCCGGTCGCCATGAAGAGCCCCGCGGCGGTCCCCGTCCCCGCGAGGACGCCGATCCACACGAGGAGGGCCAGGCGCACGAGCAGTCCCGACGCGCAGAAGGCGGCCGTCACGGTGGCGAGCGCCAGCGCGGCGACGAGCGGCGAGAACGCGGCCAGGCGGGTCGCCGCCTCGCCCACGAGAGGGAACGCGATCAGGGCGGCCGTCACTCCGTGGACGCTCGCGCTCGCGCGGGCGCCGCGCTTCCCGGTCCGCCAGGACGCGCCGATCCACAAGAGAGCGTATGCGAGACCGAGCAGCGCGCCGACGAAG
>JARXKK010000215.1:1604-3915 GCA_030278895.1 Acidobacteriota bacterium | reverse complement strand
CCGCCGCCGGAAGGCCGAAGACGAAGGGCGGCAGCGTCCTGATCTCGAGGACCGATCCCGTTGCCCCCGCGAGCAGCCGGTACGAGAAAGCGGTCCCGCCGGCCGCCACGAGGTTCCAGGCGGTGCCCACGAGAATCGGATCCGCGCGGCCCGCCACCGCGAAAGCCGCGAAAGCAGCGCCCGCCACGAGGCCCGCGCCGGTGGCGGCGAGGAGGGAAGCGACGGGACTCGCTCCGGAGCGCGCCGCCGCGAAAGCCACGAACGCGCCGATGAGCATCGTGCCCTCGAGCCCGATCTGGATCGAACCCGCGCGCTCGAGGAGCAGCTCGCCGGCCGCCGCGAGAAGGAGCGGCGCCGCGAGGAGAAGCGTCACGACCACGAAGCCGGTCACGGCTCGTTCCCGGGCCGGCGCGCGCGGGCGGCGAGGACCGCGAGGACGAGGACGCCCGGCACGATCGTGGCGAGCGCTCCCGGGATCCCGGTGTCGCGCTGCATCGCGGACGACCCGGCGCCGAGGCCGGCGAAGAGAACCGCCGACGCGGCGGCCGCGAGGGGATTCGAGCCGCCGAGGAGCGCCGCCGCGATCCCCGTGTAGCCCGCTCCCGCCGAGAAGGGATCGTAGAGGCGGCCCGTCACGGCCGCGACTTCGAGTCCGCCCGCGAGGCCCGCGAGCGCGCCCGATGCCGCGAAGGTGAGGAGCCGCAGGCGGGCGGAGGGCAGGCCGATCGCACGCGCAGCGGCAGGCGCGAGCCCCGTCGCACGGAGCTTCAGCCCGAGCGGCGTCCTCTCGAGGACGAGCGCGGTGAGGAGCGCGAGCGCGAGCGCGACGAGGATGGCGGCGGTCGCGCGGCTCCCGCTCGCGAGCGGCGCGAAGCGCACGGCCTCCTCGAGGGCGCGGCTCTGGGGATAGTCGGCCGCCGGATCCTGGAGGGCTCCGCGGACGAGGCCGCTCACCGCGGCGGCCGCGACGAGATTCAGGAGAATCGTGGAGAGAACCTCCGGCACGCCGCGTCGCATCTCGAGCCATGCGGCGGGCAGGACCCAGAGGGCCCCGGCGAGCGCGGCCGCTCCGAGAAGAGCGATGCGCGCCGCAACCGGGCTCGCGGAGAAGAGCGGGCCGATCGCGGCGGCCGCGACCGCTCCCGCGAGGAACTGGCCTTCCAATCCGATGTTCAGAACGCCGGCGCGAAAAGCGACGCTGGCACCGAGGGCGGTGAGGACGAGTGCCGTCGCGCGCGTTGCCGTCTCGCCGAGCGCGGCTGGCGAGCCGGCGGCGCCTTCCGCGAGCGCGCGGAGCGCGTCGACGGGCGAAGCGCCCGCGAGAAAAGCGAGTCCCACGAGGACGCCAACGGCGGCCGCGAACGCGACGGCGGCGATGCCGAACCGGCGCGTGAGAGGCTCCGCTTTCACGGAGCAACTCCGGCCATCAGGCGCCCGAGCGTCGCGACGGGGGTCTCGGGAACGCACGGGGCCGAGAGCCGCCCACGCGTGACGACCCGGATCGGCGCGCCGAAGAGCCGCGCCTCGTCGGGATCGGCGGTGACGACGAGAGCCGCGGCTCCCATGCCGCACGCCTCGAGAATCAGACTGCGGACCGCGGCCGCCGAGGCGAGGTCGAGGCCGCGCGTCGGATGAACGGCCACGAGGAGGACCGGGCGATCCGCGAGCTCGCGCGCGAGAACGACCTTCTGCTGATTTCCTCCGGAGAGGGAGCCCGCGGAAGCGGCGGGGGAGGACGCCTTGACGCCGAGGGCGGCCAGCCTCTCCTCCGCGTGCGCACGCATCGCGCGCCGGTCGAGGAACAGGCGGCCCGGAGGATCGGGGAGCGCGAGATTCTCCGAAAGGGACAGGGCGGCCACCAGGCCCTCTTCGCGCCGGTCGGCCGGCACGAAGGCGCCGCCCGCCGCGCGAAACGCGAGGGGGTCGCCGTGGCCGGGCAAACGGATGCCGGAAAGAGAGACCGAGCCCGCGAACGGCTCCAGCCCGGCGATCGCGCGCGCGATCGTGTCGGCGCCGTTGCCGTCGATCGCGAGGAGGACCAGCAGCTCGCCGGGGGAAAGAGAAAGAGAAATCTCTTTTGCTCGGACCGCACCGGCCAGGGCGGGTGCGAATCCCGTGAGGCTGAGGCTCGGCGTGACGCCGTTCGCGGCGCTCCGCGCCGCGTGCTTAGAAGGGGGAATGTCGGAACCGGCGATCAGGAGCCCGCCAACTTCTTCAGCAGTGGTCTCGTTTACTCGGCACGTCTTGACGGTTTTCCCCCGCGCGAGCAGCGTGAGCCGGTCGGCGCCCGCGAAGACCTCCGCGAGGCGAT
>JARXKK010000215.1:0-1504 GCA_030278895.1 Acidobacteriota bacterium | reverse complement strand
CCCCGCGCGAGCAGCGTGAGCCGGTCGGCGCCCGCGAAGACCTCCGCGAGGCGATGGGTGATGAGGACGACGGCTCCGCCCGCGTCCGCGCGCGCCCTCAGCGACGCGAAGAGCGCCGCCGTCTCGTCGGGCGAGAGAACGGCCGTCGGCTCGTCGAGGATGAGGACGGCGGGGTCGCTCGCGAGCGCGCCTGCGATTTCGATGCGTTGCCGGGTCCCGACGGGCAGCGTGTCGACGCGGGCTTCCGCGTCGCCGAGCTCGAAGGCGAAGGTCTTCGCGAGCCGCGCGACACGGGCGCGGCGCGCGGCCGCTGATTCGAAGCGCGGTGCCGCGGGGTCCAGGAACGCGAGGTTGTCGGCGACGCTCGCCGCGCCGATCAGGAGATCGTGCTGGGGCACGAGCGCGAGCCCCGCGTCGCGGGCGTCGCGCGCGCGGCGGAACACGACCGGCGATCCGGATCGGAGAATTTCGCCCGAGTCCGCCGTCAGCCGTCCGGCGGCGATTGCGACGAGCGTGGACTTGCCGGCGCCGTTCTCGCCGAGAAGGGCGTGGATCTCGCCGGGAAGAATGACGAGATTTGCTTCGGAAAGAGCCTGGGTCGCGCCGAAGCGCTTCGAAATGCGGCGGAGTTCGAGCGCCGGAATTGGGGATTTCTGAGAAGGGGAAGAGGGAATCAGAAGTTTCCTCGGGGGACGACGAACGCTCCTGTCTTGATCTTCTCTTCAGCCGCCTTGACCTCTTCGACGATTCCGGACGGGACGTCTCTCTTCGCCGCGGGGCTCCAGACGAACGAGATCACGCCGCTCGCGAGGCCGTAGCGCAGGGGCCGGCCGTCGAACTTTCCGTCCTTCACGCGGCGCGCGGTCTCGACGAAGGCGCGCGGCATGTCGATGACGGCCGACGCGAGGACGGCCGGGGACAGCGCGTTCTGATCCTTGTTCGTCCCGAAGGCATGGATCTTCCGGTCCTCGGCGCCCTTGAAGACGCCGAGCGCCGCCGCGTCGGCGTTCTGGAAAAGGAAATCGCAGCCCTGGTCCGCGAGCGCGAGCGCCGCGGCCTTCGCGCCCGCAACGTCCTCGAACGAGCCCGTGAAGACGGGCCGTGCCGACCCGCCAGGATGGCCCGCGAGGAAACCCGCCTCGTAGGCGAGGAACGTGGACTTGATCGAGGGCAATTCGACGCCGCCGACCATGCCGGCCTTGCCCGTCTTCGTCATGCGGCCGGAGACGAGACCGCACAGGTAGGACGCCTGCTCCAGCTCGAAGACGATGGGCGCGAGATTCGGGGCGGTCTTCGCGCCCGAGGTCGTCACGAAGACCGTTTTCGGATACTCCTTCGCGACGCGCTCGGCCGCGTCCTGAAACTCGAAGCCGTGGCCGAACACGAGGTTCGTGCCCTTCGCCGCGTACGCGCGGAATTGCTCTTCGAATTCCGACGGCGACTTCACCTGGACGTGCGAGACGGATGCGCCCAGCTCCTTCTCGATCGCCTTGAGGCCTTCGTA
>JARXKK010000214.1 GCA_030278895.1 Acidobacteriota bacterium | reverse complement strand
GACAGTCCGCGATCGTCTCGGGGACGGGGATCGAGACGGGATGCCCCGCGGCGAGCGAGCGCACGAAGTCGTCTCCCGCCTCGGGCTCGACTCCGAAAACGAGCGCCGAGGGCCGGAGCGCCTTCGCGACGACCGCCACACCCGAGAGCAGCCCCCCTCCGCCGAGCGGCGTGAGGACCGCGTCGAGATCCGGGACGTCCTCGAGAAGCTCGAGCCCGGCCGTGCCCTGCCCCGCGATGACAAAGACGTCGTCGAACGGCGGGACGAGGATGCGGCCGTCCCTCTCGACGAACTCCCGGGCGATCTCCTCCCGGCTCTCCTTCGCCCGGTCGTAGAGGCGCACCTCCGCGCCATAGCCGCGCGTCGCCGCGAGCTTGAGCGCCGGCGCGTCGTGCGGCATGACGATGACGGCCGAAAGACCGAGCTCCTTCGCCGCGAGCGCGACGGCCTGCGCGTGGTTGCCCGACGAGAACGCCACGACGCCGCGCTTCCTCTCCGGCGGGGTCAGAAGCGTCAGCCGCGAGAAGGCGCCGCGCGCCTTGAAGGCGCCCACCCGCTGAAACGTCTCGCACTTGAAGAAGAGGCGGCAGCCCGCGCGCGCGTCCAGGCGCGAGGACGTCATCACCGGCGTGCGGTGAACATGGCCCGCGATCCGCGCCCGGGCGGCTTTCACGTCGTCGAGTGTCACGGGCAGCGTCATGCCTTCTTCGACCTTTCCCTCGGAGCGTCGGTAATTCCGCAGAGACGGTCGGCTTCGTCCGTGACGGCGTCGATCGCGGCCTCGGCGCGCGTAAGGAAGTCCGGCTCGCCCTCGCCTGGGGCCCTCTCGAGCGCGGGTCCGAACACGACGACGCAGCGCGAGAACGGGAGTGGAAAGAGGAAGCGGTCCCACGAGTTCAGGAACCGCGAGCGCGACGAGGACGAGGAGGACGGCAGGACGAGCGCGCTCCCCTGCTCGGCGAGCATGAGGATCCCGCGCTTGCACCGGCGCGCGGGGCCGCGCGGGCCGTCGGGCGTGAGGGCGCCGCCGGGCGCCCCCCTCAGCGCCTCGAGGAACTCGGCGGAAGCGATGTCGCCGTCGCGCGACGAGGATCCGCGCGCGGCCCGGAATCCCCAGTACCTCAGAAACGTGGCGATGATCTCGCCGTCGTCGCTCTTCGAGGCCATCGTGACGTAGCCCTCTCCGCGGTGCGCGAGGATCCCGCCCACCATGCGCTGATGCCAGATCGCGTGGAGAGGCTTCTTCCCTTTCGCGCGGATCGCCTGCCGGTGCTCCTCGCCGACGATCGTGAGGTGGAGCGTCCACCGGTAGACGGTGATCGCCAGAAAGACGAGGACGCCGAGAAATCGCGGTAGCACGCGGAGGGATTATCCTTCCGCCCGCATGCGGCTCGTCGCGGAAGGCCTTTCCCGCTCCTTCGGGAGGCGAAAAATCTTCGGACCGCTGTCGTTCGAGGTCCCGGCGGGGGCCGTCCTCGGCGTCGCGGGTTCGAACGGGAGCGGGAAGACGACTTTGCTGAAGACCCTTTCCGGCCTGATTCGCCCGAGCGGCGGGTGCGCGAAAATTTTCTTCGATGGTGAAGAGGTCGGGGCCGGCCACGAGCCGCGCGACGTTCCCTGGTGCATCGGGTGGGTGGCGCCCGATCTCGCGCTCTACGGAGAGCTGACGGCCGAGGAGAACCTGGTGTTTTTCCAAAGCGTCCACGGCCTTCCGGCATCGCCCGGCCGCGCGCGTGCGCTTCTCGAGGGCGTCGGCCTTTCCGAACATTCACACTCGAAGAAATCTCTCTCTTCTCTTTCCACGGGCCAGCGCCAGCGCGTGAAGCTCGCCTACGCGACGCTCCATGACCCTGCGGTTCTCTTCCTCGATGAGCCGTCCTCCAACCTCGACGCAGACGGCGTCGAGGTCGTCGCCCGCGTCGTCGCCGCCCAGCGCGGGCGCGGGATCGCGATCATCGCGTCGAACGATCCGCGGGACCTCGGCCTCGCCGACGAGACCCTGTCGTTATGAACGCCCGCCCGCCCGCACCCCTTCTCGGGGCCGCTCTCGCGGTTTTCCGCAAGGACCTCCTCGCCGAGTGGAGGACGCGCATCGCCGTGAACGCTCTCTTCCTCTTCGCGTTCGCGGTCCTCGTCCTCGTCGGCTACGCGGTCGGCCCGACGCGCCTCGCGCCCGAGGACCGCCCGACGGTGAACGCGGTCCTCCTCTGGATCGTCATCTTCTTCTCGGCGATGACGGGCCTCTCGCGCGTCTTCGTCAAGGAGGAAGAGGCCGGCACGGCCTCGGCCCTGCGCCTCGCGGCGCCGCCGCCCGCGATCCTCCTCGGCAAGTACCTCGTGAACATCCTTCTTCTCTCCGCGGTCACGGCGTTCATCGTCCCGCTCTTCCTCGTCCTCATGTCCTTCGAGATCAAGTGCCCGTCACTTTTCATCGCGCTGCTCGTCCTCGGCTGCCTCGGTCTCGCGGGCGCGTCCACGTTCACGGCGGCCCTCGTCTCGAAGGCCTCCGCGAAGGGCGCGCTCTTCGCGGTCCTCTCGATTCCGCTCCTCCTCCCCCCGCTCATCGCAGCCGTCTCGGGAACGCAGGTCGCGGCTCGGGAGGAAGACTTCAAGGCGGGTGCCGACTTCGTGCGCGTCCTCATCGCCTACGACGGCGTCGTCACGACGGCCGCGTTCGCCCTCTTCGACGCCGTCTGGCGGGAATAAATCGAGCGCCCGGAATCACTTCCGGGCCCCCGGGAATTGATTCGCCTGCTCTAGAGAACGATTCTCGACCGGGGATTATCATTCCAGCCGTGAAGAGCCTCGGCCTCGTCGCCAAGTGGTTTCTGGGCCTCGGGATGGCGGCGATCTGCTGGGGGGCGTTCCTCTACGCCCGGCCGGCCCAGAACTTCGTCGGCGAGTCCTCCCGGATCGTCTTTTTCCACGTCCCGCAGGCCTGGGTCTCGACTCTCGCCTTCTTCGTCGCGGCCTGGTATTCGTGGCGGTACCTGAAGACGCGTCGGATCGAAGACGACGAGGCTGCGTCGGCGGCCGCCCGGCTCGGGTTTCTCTTCTGCGTGCTCGCGACCGTGACGGGCTCGATCTTCGCGCGCGTCATGTGGAACTCGTACTGGAACTGGGACCCGCGCGAGACGTCGATCGTCCTCCTCCTCCTCGTCTACGGCGCGTACCTCGGCCTCCGGGGCGCGCTGGAAGACCCCGAGCGCCGCGCGACCCTGTCGGCGGCCTACGCCCTCGTCGCGGTCGTGACGGTGCCGTTCCTCACGTTCGCCGTCCCCCGTATGTACCAGTCGCTCCACCCCGACACCGTGATCAACGTCCGGGGGAAGGTCGAGATGTCGAGCGACATCCGCCTGATCTTCTTCTCGTCTATGGTGGCTTTCATGGGACTCTTCTACTGGATGTGGAATCTCGACCGGCGTGTCTCCCGTATCGTGCGCGAGAGGGCGGGGTCCGTCGCATGAGCGCCGCCCTCGGCTACGTCGCGGCGGTCAACATCGTGATCTGGGCCGGAATCTTCGGCTACCTCGTGTACCTCGACCGGAAGGTCCGGGCCGCCTCCAGGCCCCATCAGGAGTAACCCATGAAACGCGCTTACTGGGCCGGAGCCATTCTCATCGTCGGATTCCTGGCCCTCGGCCTGTCCACGTTCTCGCGCTCGATGACGCCTTACGTCTCGTTCGCCGAGGCGAAAGCGGCCCCGCGCACGGTCCAGGTGATGGGCGCCCTTCAGAAGGGCACGTCGCGCTACGACACGAGCACGAAGACCCTGCTCTTCACGCTGGTCGACGAGAAGACGAAGGAGTCGATCCCCGTCTCCTACACCGACGTCAAACCCGCGAACTTCGAGGACGCGGTCTCGATCGTCGCGATCGGCCGTTACGACAAGGGCGTCTTCTCCGCCGAGAAGCTCCTCGTCAAGTGCCCGTCCAAGTACCAGGGCGAGGAAATGGAAAAGCAGTACGGCGCCAAGAAGGCCTGAGGTC
>JARXKK010000213.1 GCA_030278895.1 Acidobacteriota bacterium | reverse complement strand
TCGTTCACCGTCCAGACGTGGACCGAGAGGCCTTCGTCCTTCGCGCGCGCGAAGAGCGCGTCCGAAACGAGCGCCACGTTCGGTCCGATGGCGGCGCACCCTTTCGGAAGATCCGGCCAGAGCCGCCCTTCGGGCCGGTGGGCCGTGCCGTCGTAGTTGAGGCACGTCTGGATACGCGGCTCGATCTCCCGGGTGCGCCGCAGCGCATCGAGCGAGAACGAGAGGACGAGAGCCTTCTCGAGAAGCGCGAACTGGGCGAGGAGCGCCGCGACGCGGAACTCGAGAAGGCCCGGTCTCGGAGAGGGGCCCGGCTTCAGCTCGACGAGGTACCGTCCGGCCGCGCCGTACCGGAGGAACACGTCGCGGAGCGTCGGAACTGATCCGCGGAACGCGCCGCGCACGATCGGAGTCTCATTGAGCTCGGGGATGGTGACGGTCGCGAGCGGTACCCGCCGGGAGCCGAGGACGATGTCGGCGTCGTGGTGCACCACCGCCTCTCCGTCGAGAGTGAGCCTGACGTCGAGCTCGAAAGCGTCGGCGCCATCGGCCTCGGCGCGGTCGAAGCTCTCGAACGTGTTTTCGAGCGCTTTCGTCGGGGATCCGCGGTGCCCGACGACGCGCGTGGGGGAGTCTGCGAAGAAGTTCATCTAGGCAGGGATTATCCTCGCAGCGCATGTCACGACCCGTGAGCAGGAAACCGGAGGGCGCTCCGCGAACGCGGGGCGCGGTCAAACCCCTTCCCGACGGGCCGTTTCCCGTGCCCCTTTCGACGATCGACTGGCTCGTTTCGCGCGAGAGTCCCGCGGCGCGCTTCGTCGCCCTGCGCGACCTGCTCGGCCGGCCGCCGAAGGACCCGGAGCTCAGGAAGGCGAAGCAGGGGTTCTCTCGCGATCCGTTCGTGCGCGACATACTGGGGCACCTCCGAGCGCGACTCGCGCCCGGGGAAGGTGCGGGGGCCGCGGGGCTCGAGCGCCGCTACGACGGGGGCGTTTGGCTCGCGCTCTTTCTCACGGAGATAGGCGCCGACGGCGCGCTGCCGGTGCTTCACCACGCCGGAGACGTCCTCCTCGCCCGGTGGGAGAAAGTTCTCGTCGGGATCGACCGCCGCGAGCACGAGGAGACGAATCTCGATGCTCCGCTGTTTCGCGCCGCGCTCCGGGTCTTCGCGCGTGTCGGATGGGAACGTGATACGCGCGTCCTCCAGGGGGCCGACGTCCTCGCGGCGCGCGCGCTCGCGGGGCGCGGCCGCACGGAAAAGGACCTCCTGTTCTTCGCGTCCCTTCCAAGAGACGCCCGGTCACAGCGCGTGACACAGGCCATTTCCTTCCTCGGGGCCCGGCTCCTCGAGGTCGAGCTGCCCGCGGCGCTCGCCGCCGGCGCGCCCGAAGGGCTCGTCATGCCGGGGTTTCCGTGCGGCGACGAGACCGATCTCGTCGAGATGCTTCTCGCGCTCGCCTGTGTCCTGCCGCCCGAGTCCCGGAGCGAGCCCGTCCTCGCCCGGTCCCTCGCCCATCTCGCCGCCCGCGCCGACCATCGCGCGCGCTGGAAGCTCGAGAGACCCCCTCCCGCGCGCCTTCCCGTCGTCCTCGAGCGTACGGGCGAGCTGTCGCGCTGGGTCACGCTCCGAGCCCTTTCGGTCTTCCAGCACTTCCTGGGGCTCGAGGTTCCCGTCGCGCCGCCGAGAAGGCGCACGTGAGGCCCGCCGCCCGCGCCGGGTTCCTCTTCTTCGGGACGATGCTCCTCCTTCCGGGCTGTGCGGCCGATCCCTTCGGCGCGCCCCCGCGCGTGAAGACGCAGGGTTATCGCGCGCTCGTGACGCTCCGGATGGACGGCGCCCCGAAGGCGGCTTTCGACATTGCCGTGCGCGGCGACTTGCGTCGCAAAGGGCCGGAGGACGGTCCGGCCCTCGTCCTCGACCTGGCGGCGCGGCGCGCCTTCCGGCTGGAACCGGCCGCGAAGACGGCGCGTGACGTGCCCTTTCAGGAGGCGGTGGGTGAGCTGCCCGGGATTCCGCTCGCGGCCGGTTTCGACGAGAAGGCCGAGGCCCGCCGGCGAAACCTCAGCGTCTATCATCGCGAGGGCGACGAAGTCTTCGCGGGCCACGTGTGCGCCCTCTGGCGCTTCGACGACGACCCGGCGGTGCCCGGATCGCCGACCACGACCTACTGGGTGGCCGCGGATCTCGACGGGCTCGTCCTGCGCCTGGACCGCGAGACGACGGACGCAGACGGAAAAGAGCGGAAGTCCACCGTCGCGCTGACGAACGTGCGGGTCGGAGCGGCCCCCCTCCTTTTCGCCGCGCCCGAAGGCTGGGCGCGTTCGGGGCGCTGACCACCTTGTCTAGCGGCCCCGTTCTTGCTGTTATCCTCCGCGACTCCGTCGCATTGGGGAGACGGGTATTTCAAGGAGTGCGCGTGAAACTCACACCCAGCCGTCTGTCGAAGTTCTTCGCCCTCGGCCTCAGTCTCGCCCTTTTTCAGCCGGCCATCGCTCAGACGGCGGCCCCGAAAGACCCGAAGTCGCCCGTGCCCGGATTCGCCGACGGGCGCGGCCCGACCGGCCCCGTGACCCTGAAGATCGTCTCTCCGACCCCGAATGAGGTCATCCCGATTCCGGAGGCGGCCGCGGGTCAGCCACCGGCGAAGGGCGCTCCCGTGACGCTGAAGGTGGACCTCCAGAATTTCGAGACCTTCGAAGACGCCGCGACGAAGACGGGCCAGCGTCTCGAAATCCTCGTCGACAACATCTCCTCGACGTTCCCATGGCGCGACGCGACGAAGCCCTACACGTTCAAGAGCCTGCCGAAGGGCACGCACATGGTCCGCATTTTCGCGGTGCGGCCATGGGGCGAAGCCATCAAGGAGCCTTCTGCGATCGCGTCCGTCACGTTCCACGTGGGCGAGAAGGACGGCAAGAACACGGTCGAGGCCGGTTCGCCGGTGCTCACGGTCGTCGCGCCCCGCGGAAAGGTGAGGGGCGACTCCGGCAAGGTCCTCCTCGACGTCCTCGTCTCGGGGTGCCCGGTCGCCGAGCAGAGCGTCGCGGACTCCTGCCGCCTCAGGTACAAGGTCGACACGCAGCCCGAGATCACGCTCACGAAGGTCGAGCCCGTCTGGCTCGAAGGCCTCGCGCCCGGCCGGCACGCGTATGTCATCGGCCTCACGCGCGATCAGAAGGTCGTGCCCGGAGCCTTCGCGCTCTACCAGGGGTCTTTCGAGGTGGAGAGCCTCCTGAATCCCGCGGCGCCGGCTGCCGCCCCGCCCGCAAAGGCGACCGGCCAGTAGACTTCCCGGTATGGCCCTCGTATACGGCGGCGCCGGGACCCGTCCCTGCGCCGTCGACCCCCCGCTGATCCTCGCCCCGATGGCCGGGATCACGGACATGACGTACCGCCTGCTCCTCAGGCGCATCGGCGGCGTCGGCCTCGTGACGATGGAGTTCATCTCGTCCGAGGGGCTCACGCGCGGAAACCGCAAGACCGAGCGGTTGCTGCGTTTCGATCCCGCCGAACGCCCGCTGTCCGTCCAGATCTACGGCGCGGACGCCGAGCGCATGGAGATCGCCGCGGAGCGCGTCGAGGAGATGAACGTCGACGCTTGCGACATCAACATGGGATGCCCGGCGAACAAGATTCTCAAGGGCTGCGCCGGCGCCGGCCTCATGCGCGACCTCGGCAAGGCCCGAGGGATCATCGCGGCCTGCAGGAAGGCGCTGAAGACGACGCCGCTCACGGTGAAGTTCCGGCTCGGCGTGACCGACGAAACCGTGAACTATCTCGAGCTCGGCCGAATCTGCGCCGGAGAGGGCGTCGCCGCGGTCGCGCTCCACGCGCGAACGGCGAAGCAGATGTACACGGGGCACGCCGACTGGAGCCGCATCGCGCGCCTCAAGGAAGCCGTGACGATTCCCGTCGTCGGGAACGGCGACGTGAACACGCCTGAAGACGTCCTGGCCATGTTCCGGGAGACCGGCTGCGATGCCGTGATGTGCGGCCGCGCCACGATGAAGAA
>JARXKK010000212.1 GCA_030278895.1 Acidobacteriota bacterium | reverse complement strand
ACGAAGTCCGGCACGGCGCCGAAATCGTAGGAGAGGTCGGCGTCGCCCATGACGATGGTCGTCCCGCGCGCCGCCGCGAACCCGCCCGCGAGGGCCGCGCCGTAGCCGCGCCCCGGGACGGGAATGACCCGCGCGCCCGCGGCCTCCGCGAGCGTTTGCGAACCGTCCGTCGAGCCGTTGTCCGCCACGACGACCTCGCCGTCAAGGCCGGCCTTCGCGAGCGCGGCGAGCGCTTCGGCGACGCACCGCGCGACCGTTTCCGCCTCGTTCAGGCAGGGCATCACGACGGAAACCCGCGGCGTCCCGGAAGGCGGCATGGGCTCATTCTCGCCGAGTCCGTCTCCGGATCGCCCGCGTAGTGTATTTTTGAGGGGGGACATGACCGCAGCGTTTCGCGTCTCGCTCGTCGACTACGTCAACGCCTGGCCGCTGACGTGGGGTTTCCTGCGCGGTGCCGTCGAGGGCACGGACCGTGTCACGGACGTGCCGTCGGCGTGCGCCGACCGGCTCCAGCGCGGGGAAGTCGATGCGGGGCTCGTGCCGTCGGTCGAGGCCGCGCGGATCCCGGGCATCCGGATCGTGCGGGGCGTCGGGATCGCGTCGACAGAACGCGTGCGCAGCGTCATCCTCGTCGGCCGCCAGCCGCTCGAGGCCGCGCAGACCGTCGCCCTCGACATCGCGTCGCGCTCCTCCGCCGCGATGGCGCGCATCCTCTTCCACGACCTTCTCGGCGTGAAGCCGCAGTTCCACGCGGCCGCGCCGGACCTCGACGAAATGCTGGCGCACCACGACGCGGCGCTTCTCATCGGCGATCCAGCGCTTCGGGCCGACCTGTCGGGCCTCCACGTTCTCGATCTCGCGGAGGGGTGGCGCCGGCTGACCGGCCTGCCGTTCGTCTTCGCGGTATGGGCGGTGCGACCGTTCGTGCCTCCCGAGCCGTTCCTGTGGTCGCGCGAGTATGCGAAGACGCACGCGCCCGAGATCCTCGACGCGGCGGCCTTTCGCACCGGGATGCCGCGCGAGGCTCTCGCCGAATACCTCGATGGGAACCTGCACCACGACCTCACGGAAGAGGACGAAAAGGGTCTCGCCGAGTTCTACCGCCGCGCCCACGCGCACGGCCTCCTCTCGTCGCCCGATCTGCCTCCCTTCGCGGGAGTCCCGCTCGTCCCCCGCCGGGAAGGCTGAGCACTCCACATGTCCGTCGTCGCTCCTGCCGCTCCGTCGGTTCCCGCCGTCCTGCCGAACGCGCCGGTACCGGGACTCGGGGGCAACCCGCGCGTGGCCGAAGCGCTGGCGCGAGTGCGGGGCGGCGAACGCCTGACCCACGACGAAGCCCTGCTGCTCTTCCGCGAGGCGACGCTCCTCGAGGCCGGGGCCGCGGCGGACGCCGTGCGCCGGCGGATGCATCCCCCGGATCGCGTCACGTACCAGATCGACCGGAACATCAACTACACGAACGTCTGCATCTATCGCTGCGCGTTCTGCGCGTTCTACCGGCCCGCGGGCGACGCCGAGGCTTACGTCCTCCCGCTCGAAGTGATCGGGAAGAAAGTCGAGGAGACGATCGCGCTCGGAGGAACCGGCATCCTCCTGCAGGGCGGCGTCCATGCGGAACTGCCGTTTTCCTACTACGAGGAACTCCTTTCGTTTCTCCGGACGGCGTATCCGCAGGTGCATCGACACGCGTTCTCGGCGCCGGAGATCTATTTCCTCGCGAAGAAGGAGAAGACGTCCGTCGCGGACGTGCTTCAACGCCTGAAGAAGGCCGGCCTCCAGTCGGTTCCCGGCGGCGGCGCCGAGATCCTCGAAGACGAGGTGCGTAAACGCATCTGGGCGCTCACGAAAGCGCCGACGGAGAAGTGGAGCGAGGTGCACCGCGAGGCCCACCGCCTCGGCATGCCGACCACGGCCACGATGATGTTCGGCGTCGGCGAGACGCACGAACAGCGTCTCCACCACTTCGACGTCGTGAGGCGCGTCCAGGACGCGTCCCTCGCCGAAGGCATCGAGAGCTTCACCGCCTTCATCCCGTGGACGTTCCAGGAAGAGAACACCGCGATGGACGGCACGGTCGAGACGGCCGGCGGCTACGACTACCTGCGCACGCTCGCGATCGCGCGCCTCTACCTCGACAACGTGCCCCACGTGCAGGGCTCCTGGCTCACGCAAGGCGCGAAGATCGGCAGCGTCGCGACGTCGTTCGGCGCCGACGACCTCGGTTCGATCATGATCGAGGAGAACGTCGTCGCGGCCGCGGGCTCGCACAACAAGATGGGCGAGCCGGCCATGCTCCAGCTCATCCGCGACGCGGGATTCACGCCGGTGAAGAGGGGCTCGGTCTACGAGCGCTGCCGCGAGGCCTGCTGCCGCGACCTGCCGGCGCTCTAGTTCACGCCAGGTCGAAGACGAGGAACTCCGCCGCGCCGCCGCGCGGACGAAACGCGAAGTCCGTCTCGTCCGACGCCGCGAGGCCGTCGCCGGCCGAAAGCACGTTGCCGTTCACGTCGACCGCGCCCCGGAGGGCCTGCACCCACAGGTGCCGCCCCTTGGGAAGCACGAGGGACGTCGACATTTCCTCGTCGAGGACGGAGGCGTGCAGGCGCGCGTCCTGGCGGATCGCGATCGAGCCCTCCGCGCCGTCGGGTGACGCGACGAGCCGGAGACGGCCGAGCCTGTCGTGCCGCTCGAACCGCTTCTGGTCGTAGCGCGGCACGTAGCCCGCGCGATCCGGGAGGATCCAGATCTGAACAAAGTGGAGGAGGCCGGTCTCGCTCGCGTTGAACTCGCTGTGGCGGATACCGGCGCCCGCGCTCATGTACTGGACGTCGCCCGGCACGATCGTCGACCCCGTCCCCATGCTGTCCTTGTGCTGAAGGGCGCCCTCGAGGACGTACGAGACGATCTCCATGTCCCGGTGCCCGTGCGTGCCGAAACCCATCCCGGGCTTCACGCGGTCCTCGTTCAGGACGCGGAGGGCCCGGAAGCCCATGTGCGCGTCGTCGTGGTAGTCGGCGAACGAGAACGAGTGGTACGTGTCGAGCCAGCCATGGTCGGCATGGCCACGCTCGGCGGCTTTTCGGACGGTGAACATGCGGGGCTAGAGCTTCTCCGAGATGCTCTTCGCCTGCAGGAAGAGCCCGAGGTAGTCGCGGCCGCCGGCCTTGCTGTCCGTGCCGGACATGTCGAATCCGCCGAAGGGATGGACGCCGACGAGCGCGCCCGTGCACTTCCTGTTGATGTAGAGGTTCCCGCAGTGGAGCCGCTTCTTGGCCTCGGCGATGCGCGCGCGGTCGCGGCCGAAGTACGAGCCCGTGAGGCCGTACTCCGACGCATTCGCGAGCGCGAGGCCGTGAGCAAAGTCCTTCGCCTCGGTGATGCCGAGGACGGGGCCGAAGATCTCTTCCTGGAAGATACGTCCCGCCGGTTTAACGTCGTAGAAGACCGTCGGCGCGACGAAGTTGCCAACGCGGCCGTGCCACGTCCCGCCGGTCCCGAGCTTCGCCTCGCGCTTGCCGACCTTGATGTAGTCCGTCACGGTCTTGAACTGGCGCTCGGACGCGACCGGGCCCATGAAGTTCTTTGGATCTCGCGTGGCGCCCTGCGTGAGTTTCGCCGTCTTCGCAACGACGGCGTCCACGAAGCGCTTGTACAGCCTCTTGTGGACGATCGCCCGCGAGCAGGCCGAGCACTTCTGGCCCTGGAACCCGAACGCCGACGCGACGACCTGCGAAACCGCGAAGTCGAAGTCCGCATCCTCGTCCACGAAGATGAAGTCCTTGCCGCCCATCTCGAGGACGACGCGCTTGATCCAGCGCTGGCCCTTCGCGACCGCGGCCGCCTTCTGGTTGATCGTGAGGCCGACCTGCTTGGAGCCCGTGAACGAGATGAAGCGCGTTTGCGCGTGCTCGACGAGGAGGTCGCCCACCTCGCTGCCGGGACCGGGCAGGTAGTTCAGAACGCCGGCGGGAACGCCCGCCTCCTCGAGGAGCGTGAAGACCTTCCATGCGATGAGCGGCGTGTCGGACGCGGGCTTGAGGACGAC
>JARXKK010000211.1 GCA_030278895.1 Acidobacteriota bacterium | reverse complement strand
ATCGCGATCGTGAACATGATCAACGCGATCCAGCGCGCGAAGCAGAAGCGTTCGATGGGCGACATGAAGACGATCGCGACCGCCCTCGACGCCTACGCCACGGACCATAACTTCTATCCGGCCGCGGCGGCGATCTCCCTGCCGTCGGGGCTTTCGCTGCCCACCAGCACGATCGGGGTGATCTCCGGCACGCTGGGCCCAACCTACATCCGGGTGGTACCGCTCGTGGACGGATGGAACTCGTTTTTCCTCTATGGGGCGAGCCCGTCGAGGGGCGATTTCGCCCTTCGTTCGGCGGGCGCGGACGGCGCCCCGGAGACGAGTCCCCAGGGCGGCGCGACCACGAATTTCAACGCCGACATCATCCTCGTGGACGGGACGTTCGTTCAGTTTCCGGACGGCGCGCAGCGCTGATCGCGGCCGCCATGGCCCGACAAACGGTGTCCGGCGGTCCCCGCCTCGCCCGACAAAAATTCGTCACGGAGCCCCGCTAGCGGCCGCGTTTTTCCCCGAACGAGCCTGATTCAGCCTGGGAAGGCCACGGCACGGGTCTTGAAAGGAGATTAGGGACTAGGAGGTTCATCTCATGAAGAAGAGGAACAACAACAAGGGCTTTACGTTGATCGAGCTTTTGATCGTCGTCGCGATCATCGGCATCATCGTCGCGATCGCCATTCCCAACCTGCTCAACGCGATTCAGCGCGCCAAGCAGAAGAGGACGATGGCCGACGTTCGCTCCGCGGGCACGGCCGCCGAAGCGTACGCCGTCGACTTCAACCACTACCCGGCGGCGGCTGCGATCACGCTCCCCTCGGGCCTCACCCTCGGGAGCACGACGTTTGGCGCGGCGGGTTCCGGCTTCAACAAGCAGGTCGCGCCGACCTACATCCGCCTCCTGCCCATCGTGGACGGCTGGTCGTCGTATTTCACGTACTCCGCCGACACCAACAAACAGAACTACGGGATGGTGTCCTACGGCAAAGACGGAGTCTCCACCGCGAAAAACGGCGGCGAGACCACGGACTTCAACCAGGACATCGTCTTCGTCGACGGCCAGTTCCTTCAGTACCCCGCGGGCTCGCAGCGGTAATCGTCCTCCCGCTCCGACCCGATCCGAGAGCCCCCTCACGGGGGCTCTTTTCTTTTCCGGGCCTAGAATCGTCAAGGTGCAAGGTCGAGCCCTACTCGCGGCCGAATCTTTGTCCGAACGAGCCCGATTCAGCCCCGGAAGTCCACGGCACGGATCTTGAAAGCAGATGGCGTTAGGAGGTTCATCTCATGAAGAAGAGGAACAACAACAAGGGCTTTACGTTGATCGAGCTTTTGATCGTCGTCGCGATCATCGGCATCATCGTCGCGATCGCCATTCCCAACCTGCTCAACGCGATTCAGCGCGCCAAGCAGAAGAGGACGATGGCCGACGTTCGCTCCGCGGGCACGGCCGCCGAAGCGTACGCCGTCGACTTCAACCACTACCCGGCGGCGGCTGCGATCACGCTCCCCTCGGGCCTCACCCTCGGGAGCACGACGTTTGGCGCGGCGGGTTCCGGCTTCAACAAGCAGGTCGCGCCGACCTACATCCGCCTCCTGCCCATCGTGGACGGCTGGTCGTCGTATTTCACGTACTCCGCCGACACCAACAAACAGAACTACGGGATGGTGTCCTACGGCAAAGACGGAGTCTCCACCGCGAAAAACGGCGGCGAGACCACGGACTTCAACCAGGACATCGTCTTCGTCGACGGCCAGTTCCTTCAGTACCCCGCGGGCTCGCAGCGGTAATCGTCCTCCCGCTCCGACCCGATCCGAGAGCCCCCTCACGGGGGCTCTTTTCTTTTCCGGGCCTAGAATCGTCAAGGTGCAAGGTCGCGGAACGACGGGACGGACGGCGCTCCTGGGCGGCGCCCTTGGGCTTGCGTTCGCGGCGGTGTTCCTGACGCCGAGCCTGCTGTCGGGAGGCGTGCCCGCGCGCGGAGACCTCGCGGATTTTTTCTGGCCGATGAAGTCGTACACGGCTTTCCGGTGGGCAACGGGCCTGCCGCTCTGGAATCCGCTGTCCGGGTGCGGGGAGCCGTGGCTCGCCCAGCTCCAGAGCGGCGTCTTCTACCCGGGGGACCTTCCGTTCCTGCTCCCCGGAGCCCTCGGGCCGCTTCTGGGCATCGCTCTCCATCTCGCGATCGCCTCGTCCGGAATGGCGGCCTGGCTCTTCGGCGTCGGCACCTCGCGCGGTGGCGCGCTTCTCGGAGCGGCGGCTTACGTGGGGAGCGGAGCGTTCCTGTCGCTCGCGCTCGTGTACAACAACTTCGAAACGGCGGCGTTTCTGCCGTGGCTCTTTCTCGCGGCGCGACACACCGCGATCGGCGGCTCGCCCGCGGCGCTCGCGGTTGCGGTCGCCCTCTCGTTCCTCGCGGGGGAACCCGCGCTCGCGGTCGTGGGGGCGACGTCTGCCGTCCTCCTCGCGCTGTTCACGCGGCACGAGGAGCCGGCCGGGGGGATCGACATGGGCCGGCCGCTCGCGCGGCTCGCGGGCGGGTTGCTCCTCGGAGCCGCGCTCACCGCCGCCGTTGCGTTTCCTTTCTTCGAGTACGCCTTCTCCTCGGGCCGGCTCGCCGGCGCCACGCGCGCCGAAGCGCTTGCGCGTCCCGTCGGAGCGTCGGACCTCATCGATCTCGTCCTGCCGCCGACGGACGCGTTGACGCGCCACCCGGCGCCGGGGCGCGGCGGCTACCTCGCGACCCTCGCGCTGTCTCCGCTCGTCCTCGTTCTCGCGGCGGGCGCGGGCGCGGGGCTCGCCGCGCGGCCGCGGCTGCTTCTCGGGCTCGCGGTCCTCGCGCTCCTTGGCCTCATCCTCGCACTGGGGGCGCGAGGCGGACTTCTCCCGATGCTCTGGGACCTTGGCATCGCGCGGGGAATCCGATTCCCCGCGCGATGGTTCGTTCTCACGCAGCTCGCGCTCGCGGGTCTCGCCGGCGCGGGGCTCGATGGCTGGCGACACGGGAGGCTGTTTGCGTGGCCGAAGGGTCGCGAACCGGAAGACGGCGACCGGATTTCGGCGCCCGCCCTGTCACGGCTCGCCCCCATCGTCGTGCTCGGGGCGACCACGCTCGTGCTTCTGGGCATGGGACTCTTCGCCGGCCGCGCGACGGGCGCCGCGGCCTCGGCCTCGCTTCTTGCGGCGGCGGCCGGCGGGATCCTCCTGACGTCCGTCCGCATGTCCGGGCGGCCGGGCCCCGAGCGGTCGGGCGCCGCCCTCGGCGCGCTCGTGATGCTTCCCCTCCTCGGCGCGACGGCCGGCCTCTTTTCGCCAGCGAAGCTCGTGGATCCGGCGCCGGGCATGGCGGCATTCGCCGGAGAGCCGGGCCGGTTTTTTCCCGTCGTGTCGGACGGGGCGATTCTCGCGCGCGAAACGGGCGGCGAGTGGGGAGGCATGGCCGCGGCGCGGGCGCGGGCGTTGCTCTCGGGCTACACGAACCTTTCCCTCGGCCTTCCCTCAGCGGCGTCGCCCTCGCCCATCGGGAACCCCTGGATGAGGCGCCTGCTCGGGGCCGCGCTTTCGGGAGGAAACCCTGAGACGATTTTCTCGCTGGCGGACGTGCGGCACGTCGTGTCGCCGTTTCCGACGACGATTCCCGGGGTCCGGCTCGAGCGGCAGGGAGCCGGCGTCTTCCTCTACCGCCTCTCGCGCTCGGCGGGGCGCGTCTTCTTCGCGCGCTCGGCGAGGGAGGCGGACGACGACGCCGCGTTCCGCGCTCTCTCCGCGCGGGACTTCGATCCCGAGGCCGTCGTCCTCCTCGCTCCGCCCGCCGGGCCGCTTCCGCCGGCGCGCCTCGGGAGGAGCTTCTCGGTCGCGCGTGTCGTGGTGGACGCGCCCGAGCGCCTGACGGTCGACACGGAGGCTTCGGAGGCAGGGTTCCTCGTCCTCACTCGCGCCTGGGCTCGCGGCTGGGAGGCCCGCCTCGACGGCACGGAGGTTCCGCTCCGCCGCGCGGATCTCGCGCTTTCCGCGGTTCTCCTGCCGGCGGGCGCCCACCATCTCGAGCTCGACTACCGTCCGCTCGCCTTCCGCGCCGGCACGGCG
>JARXKK010000210.1 GCA_030278895.1 Acidobacteriota bacterium | reverse complement strand
CGGCAGCGGGATCTCGAGGATGGCGCCGACGCGGGCGAGAAAGAGCTCGTCCGCGGCGAGCCGATTGCCGAGCGCGAGCGCGCGCCGTCCGACCGACGCGAAGGATTCGGCGCCGCGCTGGGCGGTTTCCTCGATCGCGCGGCGGTCGGCGGCATGCATGGCGTCCGACACGACGCTTGGAGCGCCCGCGAGTCCGAGCACGATCGTCGCTCCGCATCCCAGGAGGAGACCCGCGAGGGCGGCGCCGCCGCGCGGGCCGATTTCGAAAGAGCGGCTCTTGCGGCCCGGATCGCCCGGGTGCACGCGCAGAAGGCTCATGGGGAGGGCGGCATCAGCGCGGGAGCCGCGCCGATCTGGATGCCGAGGAGACGCGAGTCGGTGCGGGAGGCGGGCCGGAACGGCTCGGCGACGCGGATCCTCAGGATCGCGCTTTCCTGCGGCGAAACGGCGAGCTCGAGCCTCTTCCACTCTCCGGGCGGCAGCGTGACGCGGCCTCGCAGCGTATCGCCCCAGAAGACGTCGGCGGCGACGGAACGCCCGTCGGGCCGTCCATTGCGCACCGGGAGGGCAACGACCGGGGAGGGTGATCCCGGCGCCCCGGGGGACAGAGAGACGAGCCAGGCTGCGGACGCGCCTGTCCATCGGAAGGGCCGTCCGTCCGGATCGTGCTCGACGTCGTAGACGCCGGCACTCGTCGCATGCCGGAACGCGGCCTCCGCGGTCCGGGTCTCCCAGGCCCGCGCGGCGACGCCGCCGATCGCGCAGAAGAGAGCGCCCGCGAGCACGACGGGCACGACGGCGGCGAGGAACCTCCCGGTGCGGCCGTCCTCGCGGAGCGGCAGGCGCGCCGTCAGGAGGCCGAAGAGAGCGGCGATCTCGGAATACACGAGGTGCGAACCGAACATGAACACGACGAGGAGTCCGATCATCGACGCGGCGGCGGCGGCGCGGGCCACGGTTTCGTCGTCGTGGGCGTCGCCCTCGAGTGTCAGCGCGCGGCCCGCCGAGCGAGCCACGCCGAGGAGAAGAAGGAGAAGGAGAGACGCGCCGGCGAGGCCCGACTCCGCGAGCGTGCCGAGGTAGAGGGACGGGGGGTGGTCGGTCGAGCGGACGGCGCGGCCGAGCGCCCGGGCGGCGATGTCGGGGAACACGATCCGGAACGAGCCGAGGCCGAGACCCGCGACGGGGTGTGTGCGGAAGGCTTCCCACGCGCCCTCGTAAAGGAGCATGCGGCCCCCGGTTTCTTCGAACGGTGTCGGTTCCGCGCGAACTGGCGCCTCGAGCCTCGCGAGGAGAGCCGACCGGACGGCGCCTCGGTTCGGCCACGAGAGCGCCGCCGCGAAGAGGAGCGCCGAGACGATCGCGAGGGCCCCGATCGTCCCGGCGACGCGTTGCCGGGCCCCGCCACCCTCTCCCGCCGCGAGCCGCGTGAGTCCCCAGAGCACGAAGACGAGCGCGGCCGTGACGGTGCCGACGAGTCCCGCGCGCGAGCCCGCGTCCGCGAGGACGACGAGGAGAGCGGCACCGGCCGCCGAGGCGACGAGCCGGCGGGCGGCGTTTCCCGTGGCCGCGAGGGCGAGCATGGGAATCGCGAGAAGCGCGACGGCGACGCCGGCGGCCGACGGATCGGTGAACGTGCTTTGGGCCCGGTGCCATTCGGCCCACCTTTCGGCGCGGAGGATCGGAAGGGCTCCGGTCTTCTGGAGCAGGGCGACGCTGCCGGCGAGGAGCGCGCTCGCGAGGAGGGCGCGGTCGAGGACGGCTGCCCGCCCCTCGGCCACGAAGCGCGCCGCGATCCGGTGCACGCCGGCCGCCACGAACAGGGGGAACAGGGCGCCGAGGACGCCCGGGAGGACGCGGCTCGCGTCTACGCCGAGGATGTTGACCGCGTAGGGCGCGCCCACCCCGCGGTCGAGCAGGTAGCTCGTCCTGATCCCCACGAACGCCGCGGCTCCGGAAACCGCGGAGACGACGGCGAAGGCGCGCAGGGGAACGAGAAGAGGCGGGCGCCGGGCCGGCCGGTCGAGGGCGTAGAGGTCCTTCAGGCTAGCGCCGGCGAAATACCCGAAAAGAACGAGCGGGGTCGCGGCGACGGGCTCGGGCGCGCCGAATGCGAGCGCGGAGACGCCTCCGAGCGCGGCAATAGAAAGCGCGAGAACGAACGCGGGTCGGGGCGCGGCGAGAGCCGCGCCGAAGAGCAGGATCGCCACGAACGCGACGGCGGTGCGGTAGCCGGCGTCGGGAGGCAGGATCAACGGCAGCGCGAACGCGATGAGGCCGGCCCACCCGAGGCACGACAGCATCGCGGCCGAAGCGCGGCTCACGAACCGTCCCCCGGCGCGATACGGAAGGAGAGCCTTCGAAAGTCGGCGCTGCCCGTCAGGTCGTGCGGGACGAAAACGGGGCGTCCGCTCACGCGGAGCACCTGCGCGCCCGGAGGCACCGCCACGGTGAGATCGCGCGTGGAGGCTCCCGGAAGCTCGAACGCGGGCTCGAGGCGGCCGTCGAAGTCGACCGCGAGCGTCACGGGATGTCCATCCGGCCGCGCGTTCTCTACGCGGAACGACACGGACGTTTCCCCGGGCCGAATCCTGCGGCAGGCGCGCGGGCCGCTCCAGAGGAACGGATTGGAAGTCGGAGCCGTCGTGTACAGGCCGATCCAGCGCCCGAATCGGAAGGGCGCGGCGGGGGCCGCCGTGGGCAGGACCGCGGCGAAGGCACCGGCGATTCCCGCCGCGGCGAGAAGGGTGGGAACGTGCGCGCGGCGCGTCTGTTCTTTCTCGGCAGGCGGGACCCGCGCCTCGAGGCGGGGCAGGAAGAGGAGACCGGCGACGAGGCCTGTGAGGAGGCCGATCTCGGGAAAGCGCAAATGCGAACCCGTCTGGCAGGCCACGAACAGCCCGAGGAGAGCCGCTCCCGCGGCGCGGGCCGCGCCGTCGAGCCGCGACTTCGCGAACGTGACGTCCCACGCGCGGGCCAGGAGCGGAACCACGGCGAAGATCGCGAGGATGAGGCCCGGGAGGCCGCACTCGGCCGCGACTTCGAGGAGCGCGTTCGTCGCGCCGTCCGTGACGCCGATGGCGCCATGGCGGCGCGCGTACGCGGTCGGGAACTCGTACGGGAACCCGGCGAGCCCGACTCCCGAGAGCGGTTCGTCCCACGTCATCTCGAGCGCCGTCCCCCAGAAGAGCGTTCGATGGTTCGCGAGGTCGGCGAAGCTGGACGAGGACAGGCCGGCCCCGAGCCGCTGGAAAAGACCGCCCACCGCGATGCCCCCGCCGCGCGGCAGGGCCGGGACGATCGCGACGCCGAGGATGACGGCGGCGGCAAGGGCGGCGAGGAGGGCGCGCCTCGAGACGAGGCGCGCCCTCGCGAGTCCGATGGCGGCCGCGAGGATGGCGACGGCGGTGAGGAGAAGGCCCGTGCGCGAGCCGGAGGACTCGAGGGCCACGGGCGCCGCGGCGAGCGCGAGGAGTGCCAGCCCGCGCCGGGGCATGTCGGTTGCGGTGCCGCGCCGCGGGAGGGCCGCGAAGAGGAGCGGCACCAGCAGGCCGACGCCGACGCCGAGAGCGTTCGGGTCGGTGAACGTCCCGGCACGCCGATGCATCCCGGTCCAGGGCTGAAAGGAGGGGTCGAAGGGCAGGAAGCGGGCGACCGCCGCGATGACGAAGGCCGCCGCGGCGCCGGCCGCTGTCGCGAACAGAAGCCGGTCGCGCCCCTCGGGCGTGAGGGAGAGGCGCGAAAAGACCTCGAGAGCGAGAAGCAGCAGGACGAGCCCGAGAAAGGTCAGGATCGCGTCGCGACTCCGCTCGGCCGCGGTCATGCCGAGCGCGTTCACGGAAAGAGGGTCGATTCTCCCGCGCAACAGGAGATACAGCGTCTCGCCGCGCGCGATCGAGGCGACCGCCGATCCCGCGGCGAGGACGAGGAAGGCTCCGGCGAACTGGCGGAGGCGCGGCGGCAGGAGCGAGCGCTCGCCGTTCGCCCACGATCCCGCGAGCGCGCTCCCGAGCACCGCGAGCCCGAGAGCGGCGAGCGCGGGGGCGCCGGAGCGGTCGCCGAGCAGGCGCGCGAGGCCCGGCGCGAG
>JARXKK010000209.1 GCA_030278895.1 Acidobacteriota bacterium | reverse complement strand
TCGATCGGCCGCGGCGTCTCGCCGAAGAGAAGCGGCAGCGGGAGAAGGAGGAGAAACATCGCGAAGGCCGCCCCCCAGAACACGTCGTTCAGCGCGAGTTGCGCCCAGAGGAGCGGCGCGAGGAGAGACGCGACCGCGAGAAAGGCGGCCCCTGCGAGCGCTCCGGCGGCAGGCCGCCGCCGGCCGCACGGACCAAACGCGATCGCGAGGGCGATCAGCACGTAGGCCGACCACGGCGCAGCCCGGAAGTGCGCGGGATGGTCCGTCGGCGAAACCGAGGCGACGAGGTGAGACACGATCACGGCGAGCGGCATGTGGTGCGAAAAGACGCTGCCATAGAGAGTCTCGCCGTTGCTGACGAGCCACCCGCTCGTGGTCTCGGCGGCCTCGTCGCAGAAATCGAAGTAATTGCGAATCCGGTAGAACCGCCAGCCGCTCAAGACGATGGCGGCAACGAAGACGAGTAAAGCTGCGCGGCGTAAGCGGACCGCGTTCGCCAGGGCGCTGCTCACAGTCCCAGCGCGAACGCTTCCGTCGAGAGCTTCACGTTTCGCCGCGAGTCCGTGAGGCTCGCGGCGAGGGCGAGCGCGCCCGAGGCCGCTTCGAGAAGGCGCGGGGCCGGCGCCGCGCCGAGGCGCGCGAGGTCCTTGAAGCGTTCGCGGAAGAGGACGAAGCGTCCTTCCGGGTCGACGCTCGCGGCCGAGGCGTCGCGCAGGAGCTGAGCCAGGAGCTGGAGGCGGCGCACGGCTTCGGGGCCGTCGCCCTCGCCGAGCAACGTCCCGAGCGCGAGCGCCCACGACAGGGAGCCCGTGAGGAAGACGCCGCTCGCGGCCTCGAGGAGCGCGTCGCGGACGGCGCGCGCCTCCGCGACGTCCAGCTCCGCGGCTTCGTCCGCGTCGTGCGGCAGGAAGGCGGCGCGCGCGGCGGCTTCTTCCTCGCCGAGCCCTCGGCTGCGAAGGGCGGCGGCGGTCTCCTCGCGCGTCCCTCCCGGTACGAGACGGAGCGCCACGCGCGAGAGGATCGTGGGCGGGAGGAGGCGCGGGCGCGTGGCCGTGAGGACGAAGCGCGTCTTCGCCGGTGGCTCCTCGAGGATCTTCAGGAGCGCGCTGAAGGCCGCGGCCTCCGTGCGATCCACGTCGAGAAAGACGATCGCGCGGCGCGGCGCCTCGTAGGGGAACCGCGTCGCGTCCGCGGCCACCGCGCGGACGAGCGCGGTCGGCAGCGTCGTCTCCTTCGTGTCGCCTTCCTCGAACTGCGGCGGATTCACGCGACGCCGCCTCTCAGGCGCCGCCACCATGAGGTCGGGATGCTCCCGCCGGAACACGCGGCGCGCGACGGGCGACTCGGGGTCGAAACCCGGACCGCAGATGACTTCCGCGGCGCTCTCGAGCGCGAGCGCCTCGAGGCGGCGCGATCCCGGGCCGGCGAGGAGGACGACGGGCGCGCCGCTCACGCGCGCCCCCGTTTCCGGAAGAGGGACCGGAGATTTTCTTCGAGTGAAAGAAAGACGGAATCCGCCGTTTGCGACGCATCGAACACGACGAATCGTTTCGGCTCCTGCCGCGCACGCCGGCGATAGGCCGCTCTTACCCTTTCATGGAATTTTCTATCTTCTTCTTCGAATCTGTCGAACGACGCGCCGCGCCGCTTCGCGACGCGCGCGAGCGCGGCGTCGACCGGCAGGTCGAAGAGGTACGTCCGGTCCGGGTCGCGGCGGCACCATCTCTCGTGGAGCTCGTCGACTCTCTTTTCCCCGAGTCTCCGGCCCGCTCCCTGATAAGCGCGGGAGGCGTCCGTGTAGCGGTCGCAGAGGACGTGCGTCCCCTCGGCGAGCGCGGGCTCGATCATCGTCGTCAGGTGGTGGCGCCGGTCGGCCATCATGAGGAGAAGCTCGGCCCCCGCGTCGATATGGCCCCTCGAGTGCAGGAGCGCGTCCCTCAGGAGCCGGCCGAGCTCCGTGCCGCCCGGGTTGCGCGTCGCGAGGACGGGCAGCCCCTGCGCCTGCATCCAGGCGGCCGCCCGGGCGACCTGGGTCGTCTTGCCGGAGCCCTCGATCCCCTCGAACGTCACGAAAAGTCCGCGGGTCACGACCGTCGATTCTTGCATGCGGAAGGGCTGGATCGTTCCGGAACACCTCTGGCACGTCATTCGTATACTGATTGGAAGCATGTCGGTTCTGGCGCCGGATCCGAGCAGCCCGGAGGGTGCGGTCGGCGTAACGGGCCGCTCGCCGAGGGCTCTCCTCGTCTTCATCGGGGTCCTCGGATGCCTGCTCGCGGTCCTTTCGGTCGTGGATATGTTCCTGCCGAAGGCCTACGACGGCGTCGTGCCGGACCCGTACTCGACGGGAGGCATCGTGGTCCGGGATCTCGTTCCGGGCGGCGCGGCCGAAAGAGGGGGCCTCCGGCCGGGCGACACGATTCTCGGAATCGGCCACCGCATGCTCAACAAAGCGACCGAGGCGCCTCCCGAGCTCCGCCGCCATGGCGCGGGCGAGGCCGTGGACTACCTCGTGAACCGCGGGGGAGAGGTCTTCGAGACGAAGGTCGTCCTCACGCCGTTCCGGCTGGGGTCGGCGTCCTATTTCTACTTCGCGTTCCTGGGCCTTCTTTTCTTCGTCCTCGGGGCCTTCGTCGTCTCGCGGCGCCCGGACGACCCCGCCGTGCAGGTCTTCTACGTCCTGTGCATCCTCTTCATGCTCTTCTTCATCTGCCGGCTGCGCCCGTCGAGCTACTACTGGATCGACTACGTCGTGCAGGTGGCGGGAACCCTCGCGCTCTTCCTCCTGCCGGCGGTCTTCCTCCACTTCTTTCTGCTCTTCCCTCAGAAGAAGACGTTTCGTTTCGCCGAGCGCCCCTCCGGCGAGGCGCCCGCGGCCCCGTGGCTCTTCGCGCTCCAGCGTTTCCTGAACCGGTCGCCGCTCCTCTTCACGCTTCTCTACACGCTTCCGCCGGTGCTCTACGTGCTGCAGATGGCCGGGGCGCACCAGGGCAGGCTCAGACGCCTCATTTACGGGGCTCCGACGCTGAACTGGATCCTCCTCGCGGACTACCTCATCCTCGGGCTCCTCGCGCTCGCGCACACGTGGTGGACGAGCGAGGACCGGGCCGCGCGCCGGCCCATTCTCGTCCTCCTCCTCGGAACGGTCGCCGGCATCGTGCCCTTCGTGGTGTTCGCCGTTTTCTTCCCGTCGCTCTTCCGCGAAGACCGCTACCTCGCGTGGGGCGTTGTTCCCATGGCGATCATTCCGCTCACGTTCGCCTACGCGATCGTGCGGTTCCGGCTCTTCGACGTGGAGGTCATCGTCCGCAAGTCGCTCGTCTACGCGACGCTGACGGCCGTCGTCACCGGTTTCTACGCGCTCTGTCTCGTGGCCGGCAACGCGCTCGTGTCGTCCGTATCGTCGACGACCCTGTTCTCGTCCCCGGCGTTCGCGTTCGGTTTCGGCCTCGTCGTCGTGCTCCTCTTCGACCCGCTCCGGCGGCGGATGCAGAGCTTCGTGGATCGCGTGTTCTTCCGCGATCGCGCCGACTTCCAGCGCGCGCTCCTCGACATGAGCCGCTCCGTCGTGTCGCAGATCGAGAGGCCGAAGCTCCGAACGCTGCTGACGTCCCGGACGGCCGAGCTTCTCAGGCTCGAGAGCCTCGATCTCCTCCTGCCGCGCGGCGAGGATGGCGCCTTCTCCGACGGGTCTTTCCGGGACGAGTCGGGTAGCGGCGCGGGACTTCCCGCGCTTCCGATGGGGGCGCTGCTGCCGCGCCTCGTGCTCGAGAAGGGCGTGCCGGTCAGGCTTGCCGAGCTCGACGGGTGGACCCTCGACGCCGATTCCCGCGCCTTCGTGACCGCCGCGAAGAATCGTCCTGTCACCGTGCTCCTTCCGCTCGCGACGCACGGCAAGCTCCTCGGGCTTCTCGCGGTCGGGCGCAAGCGCTCGGAGGAGGAGCTTTCCCGGGAGGACCTCGACCACCTTCTCACGATCGCGAACCAGGGCGCCCTCGGCCTCGAGGCCGCGGGCCTGCACGAGGAGCTCACGAAGCGCGCCGAGATGGAGCGCGACCTCGACATCGCGCGCGAGATCCAGACGAGCCT
>JARXKK010000208.1 GCA_030278895.1 Acidobacteriota bacterium | reverse complement strand
TTCACGGGCACGACGTGCGTCGCGATCGCGAGCCGGTCCTTCGGAGGCGTCTCGATGACGGAGAGGTCGCGGATGCCCGCCAGGGACAGGTGCAGCGACCGGGGGATCGGGGTCGCCGACATCGAGAGGACGTCCACCGACGCGCGCCACTCCTTGATGCGCTCCTTCTGCGCGACGCCGAAACGCTGCTCCTCGTCCACCACGAGAAGGCCGAGGTCCTTGAACGCGACGTCCTTGCTGAGCAGCCGGTGCGTCCCCACGACGACGTCGAGCGTCCCTTCTTCGAGGCGCCGGAGCAGCTCTTTCTGTTCGTCCTTTCCGCGGAAGCGCGACAGGATGTCGATCGAGACGGGGAACGCCGCGAACCGCCGCTTCAGCGTCCGGAAATGCTGGTCCGCGAGAATCGTCGTCGGCGCGAGGAGGGCGGCCTGCTTGCCGTCCAGCACGCACTTGAACATCGCGCGCATCCCGACCTCGGTCTTCCCGTAGCCCACGTCTCCGCACAGGAGCCGGTCCATCGGCTTGTCGGACTCCATGTCCCGCTTCACGTCGCGGATCGCGGCAGCCTGGTCGGGGGTCTCCGTATATTCGAACGCCTCCTCGAACTCCTTCTGCCACGGCGAGTCTTTCGAGAACGCGTGGCCGGGCGCGGACGCGCGCCGCGCGTAAAGCTTCAGGAGCTGGTCGGCGATGTCCTTGACGGCCTTCCGGACCGACGACTTCCGCTTCTCCCATCCGAGGCCGCCCAGCTTGTCGAGCGCGGGCGTCGCGCCGTCTTCCGCCGACGCGTATTTCTGAATGAGATCCAGCCGTTCGACGGGCACGAGCAGCTTGGCGTCGCCCGCGTAGCGCAGGTCCACCATCTCGCGCACGAGGCCCGCGTCCTCGATGCGCGCGAGGCCCGCGAACATCCCGAGGCCGTAGTCGCGGTGCACGACCACGTCCCCGACCTTCAGGTCGCGGAGGTCCGAGAGAAACGCCTCGGAGGCGCTCTTCCGGCGCGGGGCGGCCGACCGCGGCTCGCCGAAGAGGTCCGTCGCCGTGAGCAGCAGAAGGCCCGCGGGGCGGAAGAGGAACCCGGAGCGCGGGCCGCCCGAGAAGACGCGGCACGCGCCGGGCGCGAGGGGCGATACGGCGTCCTCGGACTTCCCGTGATGCTCGATCTCGTACTCGTCGAGCAGGCGCTCGACGTGCTCGCGTTCGCCCTTCGTCTGGGCGGCGAGCAAAACGGCGAGGCCGTCCTTCCGCGCGCGCGAGAACTCCTTCACGACGTCCGGCAGCCGGTCCTCGAAAGACAGGACCGACTCCGCCCCGATCGCGATCGTGTCGCCGCCCGGAACGGCCGGGGCCAGCGCGACGACCGCGCGTTCTTCCAGCTGCTCCGTCAGCCGGTCCGCGTCACCCGCGAGGCGCGTGGGATCGGGCACGACGCGTCCGGCCTTGCGGGCCTTCTCGTAGTCGAGACGGAGCACGTCGGCCGCGCGCAGGAGCTCCTCTCCGATGGCGTCGGCGTCGTCGACGGCGAGGACGAAGTTGCCCGCGTGGTCGAGGACGTGGGATTCCGCGGCGAGGAGGAGCGGCAGCAGCTCCTCGAGGCCGTCGTTGCGGCGCGCGAGCGAGAGGTCGCGCGGCACGGGCGGGTCGTCGTCCGCCGTGCGGCAGTCCGCGAGGACCCGGAGCGCCGCCTCGCGCGTCTCGCGCGTGTCGGGCGCGAGCGCCATCGGCGGGAGCGACACGAGCGAAAGCGCGCCCGTCGAGCGCTGCGTGTCCGGGTCGAACGACCGGATCGACGCGATCGCGTTCAGGTCGAACTCCACCCGGACGGGTTCCGGGAGGTGGGGCGGGAAGACGTCGAGAAGGCCGCCGCGCACCGCGAGATCGCCGGTCTCGGTCACGAGGTCCGCGCGCGTGTAGCCCTCGGCGAGTAGGGCCTCCGCGATGCGCGCGGGCAGGACGTCGTCCCCCACGGCCAGGGAGCGCGTGCGCCTCCGGAAATCGTCCGCCGGCGGCAAGCGCCTGAGAAGCGCGCGCGCCGGGACGACCAGCATGTCCACCGAGCCTTCCGCGAGGCGCGTCAGCGTCCCGAATTCCTCGCGCCGGACCTTCAGTGACGGCGTGATCTGCTGATACGGCGACAGCGCGGGCGCGGGAAAGAACGCCACACGCTCCTCGCCGAGAACGGACGCCGCGTCGCGCGCGAAGGCCGCCGCGTCGCGCTCGTGGGCGAAGACCACGGTCCATTTCAGCCCGAGCGGCGCACCCACGGCCTCGAGGAGGTACGGGAGCAGGCCCGGAGGCGCCCCCGACAGGGACACGCTTCCCGACGACGTTCCGAGGATCCCCGCCTCGATCCGCCCGGAAAGACGCTGCACCGCGGGCGCGGCGGCAAGCGTCTCGAGAAGCGGATCCCTCCGCCGCGTCACCCGGCGGATTATGGCCGCGCCCGCCCTAGTGCGCCTTGATTATTGTGACGAGAAGGCACTCGCGTCAGTTTGACGCGGGAGGCCCGTCCGTGAAGTTGATCCGGGGTGTCTTGTTCTCTCTTATCCTCGTCCTGCCGGCCGCGGGGCCCCTTTTCGGGGCGCAGGTCTCCCCGGCCTCGTCGCGCAGCGACGAAGTCGAGAACTGCCTCTCGTGCCACGGGGACAAGGACGCGTCCTTCAAGCTCCCGAGCGGCGAGACGCAGTCTCTTTTCGTGCCACGGGACATCTTCGAAAAATCCGTCCACGGGGCCCGGCAGGGCTGCATCGGCTGCCATCCCGGTCAGGCCGAAATTCCGCACCCTTCCGTTACGGCGAAAGACAAGGCTGCGTTCTCCGCGGGCTTCAAGGATCTCTGCAAGACCTGCCACTTCGAGAACTACACGAAGGCGCTCGACGGCGTGCATTACAAGATTCTCGCCAAGGGCGGCAGCGCGCCCTTCTGCGTGGATTGCCACGGCGCCCACGACATCTCCCACCCGAAGACGCCGCGTACGAGGGTCTCGGAGACATGTGGGGGCTGCCACGGAGACATGGCCGACACGTACGCGAAAAGCGTCCATGGGGTGGCGCTCGCTGCCGGCAACCAGGACGTGCCCGTCTGCACCGACTGCCACCACGCGCACGACATCGCGGACCCGCGCACGAAAGACTGGCGGCTGACTTCGATCGACCTCTGCGCGAAATGCCACACGAACAAGACGCTGATGGCGAAGTACGGGCTCTCGACGAACGTCGTCGCGTCCTACCTCTCGGACTTTCACGGCATGAGCGCGAAGCTCGCCACGTCCGGCGAGAAACCGAAGACGGTCACGGCGCTCTGCATCGACTGCCACGGCACCCACGACATCACGAAGGCGAGTGACGGCAACTCGCAGGTCCTGAAGGCGAACCTCCAGAAGACCTGCGCCAAGTGCCACGCCGGCGCCACGCAGAACTTCCCCGCCGCGTGGCTCTCGCACTACGAACCGAGCCCGAAAAAGGCGCCGCTCGTCTGGGCCGTCGGCGTCTTCTACAAGATCTTCATCCCCTTCATCATCGGAGGCCTCTGCCTGCAGATCCTCCTCCACCTCTGGCGCGTGCTGGTGAACAGATGACCGAATACGCGATCCGTTTCACGAAGAGGCAGCGCCTCGAGCATCTCATCGTGATGACGACCTTCATCCTGCTCGCCGTCACGGGGTTCCCCCAGAAGTTCTTCGAGACCGGCTGGGCGCGCGGCATCGTGAACCTCATCGGAGGGCTCGACCACCTCCGGTTCGTCCATCGCGTCTCGGGAATCCTCTTCTCGCTCTTCACGCTGTGGCACATCAGCGTGAGCGTGATCCTCTCGCTCCAGCGGAGGATGAAGCTCACGATGCTGCCGAACCGGAAGGATTTCCAGGACGCGGTCCAGCAGCTCCGTTACGACCTCGGCATCGTCGAATCGCAGCCCGCCTTCGACCGCTTCGACTACCGGCAGAAGTTCGAGTACTGGGGCCTCGTGCTCGGCGGCCTCGTCATGATCTCGACGGGCCTCGTCCTCTATTTCCCGATGCTCGTGACGCGCTTCCTGCCCGGCGAGCTGATTCCGATGTCGAAGGTCGCGCACAGCAACGAGGGCTTGATGGCGTTCCTCGTCGT
>JARXKK010000207.1 GCA_030278895.1 Acidobacteriota bacterium | reverse complement strand
ACGCCCGCGCCCCACGCGCCGTTCAGAAGCAGCGCTCCCACGATGAGATCGGGCTTCCACCCTCCGCCGACGGGCAGACCCTTCATCGGGAAGACGACGAAGAACGCGACGAGCGTCGGAAGGATCGCCCCGAGAACCACCGCGAGCAGCCAGTGCTTCGGCCCCGCTGTGCCCGCGATCATCATCCAGAGTGCGATCCCCCAGAGGCCGCCCCAGAACGCGAGCGAGATGACGGACGGGACTCCCATCGGTGGAGTCGGGGCCATGACCCATGGGTTGCGCGCCGTCATCTTCAATCCGTGGAGGATGGCGAGGACGCCCTGGTGGAAGACGAGCGTCGAGAGGAAGCCTGCGAGGAACGCTCTCACGTATGTCATGGCGGAAGACTCTATCGCAACGTGACCTGGCCAGAGGTGCTCAGTCCATGTCGAGCGCGGCCTTCAGGCCGTGCACGATGAGAGAGAGCTGCTCCGAAGTCAGGGAGCCGACTTTCTCCACGAGCTTTCCACGGTCGAGGGTCGTGACCTGATGACAGAGAGCGACACTCTCTTTCTTCATCCCGCCCGCGCCTTTCGGCAAGAGGACGGCGGTCGGGCCCCTGGCGCCCTGGCGTTCTGAGGTCGTCGCGGGGACCACGATCACGGAGCGCCAGCCCGGCGTCTGGTTAAACCCGTCATTCGACACGACGATCACCGGGCGTCTGCCCCGCTGCTCGGAGCCCGAACGGGGTTCCAGGTCGGCCCAGAAAACGTCGCCGCGCTTCAACGCTTCTTGCCGCCCTCGATCAGATGTTCGACGGCCGCCTTCTCGAGTCCGGTGTCGAGATCGGCCTCGGAGCCCGCGACGGTCGCGGCGTAGGCGGCGATTTCTTCCCGCACGAACTGCCGGCGCCGTTCGCCGAGCCATCCCTCGATCGCTTCACGGGCGACGCTGGTCGCGGGACGGCCCTCTCGGGCGGCTTCCTCCTTCAGGCGCTCATAGGTTTCACCCGTGAGAGGGAGGTGGAAGTTGCGAAGAGCGGACGGCATGGCAGTGATACCTGCCATGAGGTTATGGCCTCGTTGATGCCATGTCAATGCGATCTATTGGCTCCCGACGCCTCGAACGCGCTCCTCGACGTCTGACTTCGTCGCGCCGAGCGCGCGCGCGAGCGCGTCGACCGCCGTCCGCGCGCGCACGACGTCGCCGCACGTGAAGAGGTCCACGGCCGCCTCGCCACGCTCGGGCCACGTGTGGATCGTGAGGTGCGATTCGGAGATGACGACGACTCCCGAGACGCCTTGCGGGCTCAGCCGGTGGATGTGGATGCCGAGGACCTTCGCTCCCATCATCTTCACGGCGTCCACGAGCAGCGTCTCGACGAGGACCGGATCGTCGAGCGTCGCGAACGGCGCGCCCGCGACGTCGAGGAGAAAGTGCACGCCGAGCGCCTTCACCTAGATCCCCATCGCGGCGACGGCGGCCGCGTTCGCGGGCTTGACCTTCCAGAGGAACGCGTCCCAGACGTAGTGCGTCGCCTGCGGGAGGGCGAGGAGCGGCACGATCAGCGCGAGGAGGAGCGCACCGGGTTCGAGGGCGGGTCCGGGGAAGAGCATGGCGTGATCGTGCCAGACGAAGCGGTCCCAGCCCCACTCTTCCGCGAAGGCGATCAAGAGGAGAGGAAGGAGGAAGAGAACGAGGCGTGGAGCCATGCGGTCCGCGAGAGAAGGCGCCTCTCGCATTTCATGGCGCGCCTCCGCGCGCGCCTTCGACGTGAACCATACGAGGCCCATGTACGGGATGCCGTGGACGAAGACGTTGAGGACCGTGAACGCGTAGTCCGAGTCGAAGGCGACGATGCCGAGAAACCACGTCGCGGCGGTCGAGCAGACGATCAGGATCTTGCCCCACGACACCGGGCGGCCCGCGCGGGAGCGCGCGAGCTCCTTCCCGATCCATGCGGCGAAGATCCCCGCGTAGACGACGAAGGCGGCGCGGCTCACGCCCTCGGGGAGGCCCGACAGGAAGTCCCCCTTCAGGAACCACTGGAATTTCCGCGGAAGGTGCGCGTGCCAGAAGAGGAGCGGTGTCAACGTCGCGCCGTAGATCGTGGCGGCGTCCAGGATGCGCCCGTCCCGGCCCTCGCCGTTCTTCCTGCGGTAGAGCGCGACCCAGCCGTACTGCTGCCGGATGAAGTGGAAGACCGCGAGGTAGGCCAGGACGCGCCAGAAGAAGAGCGGTGAAACGGAGTATGCGAGGACGCCCGCGCACCACGCGGCGAGGGGGACGCCCGCGTAAAGCCAGAGGCGCCGGGAAGCCTCATGGCCCTCCGAAAGCACGCGCCAGAGAGTGGACCAGACGTGCGCGACGTCCACGCCCACGACGGCGAAGAGGAACAGCCACGGCGGCGCGTCGCCGTCGAGAAGGCCGGTCGCATGGCCGATCCCGAGAAGAAGCAGCGCGACGGCCGCCGAGCCTCCGAAGAGGACGAGGTCGGCGCGCCGGGAGAAGAGCCACGGGGAACTCACGGAGAGAGGCATGTTAGCCCGCGGCCATCGAGACGAAACGCGCGCCGCGCGCGGCGAGAATGCCCTCGGCCGCGCGCACGCCCGTGTCCTGCGCCTCCTCGAACAGCGGGAGCCCGGCCGAGTCCGCGTGCGCGAAGAAGACTCCGCCCAGAGAGGAAAGGTGGCGCGTTTGGTTCGACAGGAATCCCGGAGTGGGCCGCGCCATCGCATGGCCCCAGCGGACGACGTCGAGGTTCGTGACGAGGCCGGGAAGATCGCGGTGCGCCCGGGAGAGATCCGCGAGCGCGGCCGACGCGAGGTCGTCCCAGGAGGCGGCGAGAAGCTTCGCGCGCGCGGCGGCCGGAGCCTCGTCCGTCAGCGGCAGGTAATAGGTGAAAACGGTAGGGCCGTGATCCTGGCCCGATTGGTGCGTCGCCACGACGTACCCGAGCGAGCGCGAATCGTGGAGGACGTTGTCCCACGCGAGGGGAAAGCCGCGCTCCTCTGGCCGGGCGCGGAGCGTGAGGTTCGCGACGAGCCACGGTGCCCACGACATGTCTTTGAGGAATGCCGGCGGCACCGCGCGCCACGGCGCGAAGACGCGCGCCGCAGCGAATTTCGGCAGGGCGAGAATCGCGTGGGCGGCCTCGACCGCGACGACCTCGTTGCGAGCGACGTCGAGAAATCGAACCGTCACAGGCGCCCCGGTCTTTGTTGGCGGCACCACGTCGAAGACGAGCGAGGCCGGCGCGAGGCGTCCGGCGGCGCTCTTCGCGAGAAGGGTGACGAGGCGCCCGTTGCCCTCGGGCCACGTGAGGAACTCCGACGGGTCCTCGTCGTCGTCCATGCCGGGGAGTCTTGCCGCGTGGTAGTGCAAGCCCGCCCACGCCGACGTGCCCTCGAGGTTCGTTCCGAAGTCGTCGCGGCACCCGTACTCCGTGAACCAGAGCAAGCGCGGCGACGTGTAGCCCTCGGCGCGCATCCACTCGGCCATCGTGAGGCGGTCGAGGGCCATGAGGTCGGCGTCATCGGACGAGAGCCGCGTCGGAATCGCGAACGCGCGCCGGCCCCGCGTGTCCCTCCGGGCCGCGAGGCGGTTTGCTTCGCGCTGAAACCGGGCGAGTTGCGCCAGATCCTCGGGAGAAGCCCCGTCCCGCGGATAGAGTCCCTGGCGCCACGTGTAGCCGAAGAAGAGACGCTCCTCGGGCTCGCGGCAGAGCATCTCCTCGGCCCATTCGGGAGCGCCGTCCGCGTCGCGCGAGACGAGGGCGCCGGCCTCCTCGAGGATTGCCTCGAGTGCACGGTTCGGGGAGACGGGGACGGGCACGTAGTGCGCTCCCCACGGAAAGGCGGACACGTCGTTCGCGCCCGCGAGGGCGGTGCCGCCGGCCGCGTCCTCGAGGTCGTAAACCCGGAAGTCCCGGTCGCCCGCCATCGCGAGGCGCCACGCCGCCGAGAGCCCCGACACGCCGGCGCCCACGATCGCGGTGCCGACGCGCTCCGTCCGGACGGCCGGACGCGACAGGAGATCGTGAGACCGAAGGAGATGGCCGCGCGCGGCATCCGGCCCCACGATGCGGCCGCCGAAGGGCAGGCCGCGGGTCTCCTCCTTCCCGCAGGCCGAGAGGGCCGCG
>JARXKK010000206.1 GCA_030278895.1 Acidobacteriota bacterium | reverse complement strand
AGGACAGGGTCCTTCGCGCGGTACACGACGCCCATCCCGCCGCGTCCCAGCTCGGACAGAATCTCGTACCGGTCGGCGAGCTTCGTACCAATCATGCGGTCAGGCCCCCGTCAGGCCCAGCCCGCGAGCGATTCGTCGAGGATCTTCAGCGCGTCGTCCACCTCGCCCGCGCTCACGACGAGCGGCGGCGAAATCCGGATGACGTTGCCGTAGAAGCCGCCCTTGCCGATGAGGAGGCCGCGCTTCTTCGTCTCTTCGAAGAGGCGGACGGCCTTCTCGGGCGCGGGCGTGCGGTCCTGAACGGTCTCGTCGGCCACGAGCTCGATCCCCTGCATGAGGCCCATGCCGCGCACGTCGCCGATCGTTTTCGCGTACTTCTTCTTGAGCGCGTCGAGACCGGCGCGCAGGCGTGCCCCCATCTCGGCGGCGCGCTTCGGGGCGTCGATCTCTTCCATCACGGCGATCGTCGCGTTCGCGGCGGCCGAGGAGATCGGGTTCCCGCCGAACGTCGAGATCGTGAGCGCCTTGAACGAATCCGCGATTTCCGGTGTCGCGATCGTGACGCCGAGCGGCATCCCGTTCGCGACGCCTTTGGCCATCGTCATGATCTCGGGCTCGACGTTCCAGTGCGAGATGCCGTACCAGTGGGTTCCGGTCCGCCCGAAGCCCGTCTGGACCTCGTCGCAGATGAAGACGCCGCCGTATTTCCGGACGATGCCGACGGCGATCTCGAAGTACTCCCTCGGCGGCGTGATGAAGCCGCCGACACCCTGGATGGGCTCGGCGAGAAAGGCCGCGATCTGGCCCGTCGTCGTCGTCCTGATGAGCTCCTCGAGGTCCTTCGCGCAGGCGACGCCGCAGGAGGGATAGGTGAGCTTCAGCGGGCACCGGTAGCAGTAAGGCGACGGAGCGTGCTTGATCCCGGCGATCTGGGTCGGAACGGCGCGCCACGTGGAGTGCGCGGTGAGCGACTGAGCGAGAATCGATCGGCCCGAGTAGCCGTAACGCAGCGCGATGACCTCGAGACGCCCCGTGTACACCTGCGCCAGCACGACAGCGGTTTCGTCGGCTTCGGTGCCGGAGGCCGTGAAGAACGACTTCTGGAGCCGGCCCGGTGTGATCCGCGCGAGCGTCTCGGCGAGCTGGACGATCGGCAGAGTGGGGTAGAGCGTCGAGACGTGGCCGATCCGGTCCATCTGCGCCTTGACGGCCGCGTTCACCCTGTCGTTCGCGTGCCCGACGGAGACCGTCAGAATTCCGCCGAAAAAGTCGAGATACGTCTTCCCGTCCGCGTCCTTGACGTGCATCCCCTTACCGGACTCGAGGACGACCGATTCCTTGTAGTAGTTCGTGACGGAAGGGAAGAGAAATTCCTTGTGCTTCGCGCGGATGTCGGCCGACGAGACCGGAAGAGAAGACGAATTCTTTGCTTCGGAAATCGTGCTCATGGCGGTGAATTATGCTCTCCGGAATGTATTTCAAGCAGTTCTACCTCGGGTGCCTCGCGCACGCGTCGTATCTGATCGGTGACGGCGGCGAGGCGGCGGTCGTGGATCCGCGCCGCGACGTGGACGAGTACGTGGACGAGGCGGGCGCGCGGGGGCTCACGATCCGCTGGGTCCTCGAGACGCACCTCCACGCGGATTTCGTGAGCGGCCACCGGGAGCTCGCGGCGCGGACGGGAGCGACGATCGTGATGGGCGAGAAGGCCCGGGCGGCGTTTCCCCACCGGTCCGTGCGTGACGGCGACGAGATCCGTATCGGGAGCCTCGTCCTGCGCATTCTGGAAACGCCGGGCCACACGCCCGAGAGCATCTCGATCCTCGTCCTCGACCCCGAGCCGCGCCTCGTCCTGACGGGCGACACGCTCTTCATCGGCGACGTCGGCCGGCCCGACCTCGCGGCCGGCGCGACCGGGGTCACGGTGGAAGGGATGGCCGGCCAGCTCTACGACTCGCTGCACGGGAAGCTCCTGACGCTGCCCGACGACGTCGCCGTCTACCCGGCGCATGGCGCGGGCTCCCTTTGCGGTCGGAATATCTCGAACGAGACGTCCTCGACGATCGGCGTGCAGCGCCGGACGAACTACGCGCTCTTTCCTATGCCCAAGGAAGACTTCGTGCGCCTGATGACGGCGGATCTTCCGGAGGTACCCGCCTATTTCCCGCGCGACGTCGAGCTGAACCGGGCCGGCGCGGCCCCGCTCGGCGCGCGCCTGCCGGCCGCCCTGCCCGCCGCGGAGGTTATGCGCCTGGCGGAAGCGGGCGCGACGATCCTCGACGTGCGGCCTGCGGCCGCGTTCGGCGCCGGGCATCCGGCGGGCGCCGTTCACGTCGGTCTCTCGGGGCAGTTCGCCTCGTGGGCGGGCGCGCTGCTGGCGCCGGAGAAGCCGGTCGTTCTCGTCACCGAGGACGATGCGGGAGCGGCCGAGGCCGCGACGCGTCTCGCGCGGGTCGGCCTCGAGAACGTGGCGGGATACCTCGACGGCGGCGTCGCCGCATGGGATCGGGCGGGCCTCCCGGTCGCGCGCCTCGAACAGATCGACGTCGCGGAGTTGAAGGCACGGCGCGACGACGATCCCGGCATGGTGGTCCTCGACGTGCGCCGCCCGGGCGAGTACGCCACGGGACACGTGCCCGGCGCGGTGTCCGTGCCCCTCGACCGGCTCGCGCGCGAGCTCGACACCCTGCCGCCTCAGGGGCGCGTCGCGATCATCTGCGCGAGCGGCTACCGGTCGAGCGTGGCCGGAAGCCTGCTCCTCCAACGCAGGGGCGCCGAGCCGATCAACGTCGTCGGCGGCACGAACGCGTGGGTGGCTGCTGGATATCCGGTGGAGTAACCGCCCCGCCCCCACTCACCCTTCTAAGAAATTTGCAGACCGCTCCTATGCCCGCTGCGACGCCTGCATCTACGAGCGGGTCTTTCTTAGCAAAAAATCCCCTCTTCCGGCTCTTCCGAGAAATTTCCCATCCCTCACGATGATCTCGCCCCGCGAGATCACGACGTCCGCCGCGCCCTGGACGACGCGCCCTTCGTAGGGCGTGTAATCGACGCGATGGTGCAGCGTCTTCGCGCTCAGCGTGATCTTGCGGTTCGGGTCGAAGACGACGATGTCGGCGTCCGAGCCGGGCGCGATCGTGCCTTTCTTCGGGAAGAGTCCGAAGATCTTCGCGGGCGAGGTGGACGTCAGCTCGACGAAGCGGTTCGGCGAGATGCGGCCCTTCACGACGCCGCCGTCCCAGAGGAGCGAGAGACGCGTCTCGATGCCGGGCGCGCCGTTCGGGATCTTCGAAAAGTCGTCCTTGCCGAGCACCTTCTGCTCCTTCATGCAGAAGGGGCAGTGGTCGGTCGACACGGCCTGCAGGTCGTTCATCTTCAGGCCGCGCCAGAGCGCTTCCTCGTTGCCCTTCGCGCGCAGCGGCGGCGACATGACGTACTTCGCGCCCTCGAATCCCGGCTCTTCGTAGTTGTCGTACGAGAGGAACAGGTACTGCGGGCAGGTCTCGGCGTGCATGGGGAGGCCGCGGTCGCGCGCCTCGGCGATCTTCTCGAGGGCCTCGGCGGCCGAGAGGTGGACGACGTAGAGCGGGACGTTCGCCATCTCCGCAAGACAGATCGCACGGTAGGTGGCCTCGGCCTCGGCGCGCGGCGGCCGCGTGAGCGCGTGCCACTTCGGAGCGGTGTGGCCCGCGGCGATCGCGCGCCTGACGAGAACGTCGATCACGTCGCCGTTTTCGGCGTGCATGCAGATCGTCCCGCCGTTCTCCCCGGTGCGGAGGAGCGCGCGGAAGATCGAGCCGTCGTCCAGCATGAGGACGCCGCGGTAGGCCATGAAGAGCTTGAACGACGTCACGCCTTCCTTCACGAGGACATCCATCTCCTTCTCGACGGAGTCGGGAAGGTCCGTGATGATCATGTGGAAGCCGTAGTCGATCGCGGCCTTGCCTTCCGCCTTCTTCATCCAGGCATCCCGCGCGTCGCGCAGCGTCTGGCCCTTGTACTGGATCGCGAAGTCCACGATGGATGTCGTGCCGCCGTGCGCGGCCGCGATCGTGCCCGACTCGAAGTCGTCGGCCGAGGTCGTTCCGCCGAACGGCATGTCGAGGTGCGTGTGCGCGTCGATGCCGCCGGGGATCACGAGCTTGCCGGTCGCGTCGA
>JARXKK010000205.1:2853-4163 GCA_030278895.1 Acidobacteriota bacterium | reverse complement strand
GGCGAGCGCAGTCCGATGGGGTAGACGGGCACGTCGACGCCTTCGAGGAGGGCCGCGAGGTCCTCGCTGGAGATCGCGGACGCGTTGTCGATCCCGTCGGTGAGAAGGATGATGGCGCGCGAGCCGTTCTTCCCGAGGAGGGACCTGTCCGGCATCGTCGCGAGCGCATCGAAGAACGCGGTCTTGCCGAACGCCTTCACGCCGTTCACGGCCGCGACGACGCGCGCCGAGTCCTCGGTGAACGGGACGATCTCCTTCACCTCGCCCTCGGCGAACACGAAGAGCGCGAAGTCGTCGCCGGGAATCTTCTGCTCCACGAGCGCGGCCACGGCGGCGCGCGCGCCCGCGAGCTTCCCGGCCAGGCCCATCGACCCCGAGCCGTCGAGAAGGATCGTGAACGAAACGGGGGCGTCGTCGCTACGCGCGAAGAGGTCCGTCTTCACGGGGGTGCCGTCCACGAGCAGCGTGACGTCCCCTTCGCGGAGATCGCGCACCGGGAGCCCTTTGAGGTTCGTCACCACGAACGGCACCAGAACGTAACTGACGGCGACCGAGGTCGTAGCTTTTACCGGGCCGGAGGCGGGAGTGGGAATCACCTCGGCCCGGCCGAGGGCCGAAGCAGCGAGCACGGAAGCGAGGGTAAGCTGTTGCAGGCGAATCATTTGGTGGAAGCGCAAGACCCTGCCTTTTGAAGGAAGTGTCTCGCCCTTTCACCTTCCAGGAGCAATTAGGCCGCCAGAGGCGGCCCATGACTCACCAGAACGTGACGTGGGTTACAGGTATGGTCAAATCAGTTCGGCGTACGAGAAGAAGAAGGTGACCTCTCGGGCCGCGTCGGTGGCGTTCGCCGAACCGTGCGCGGCATTGCGCTCGATGGACTGGCCGAAGTCCTTGCGGATCGTGCCGGCGTCGGCCTTCGCCGGGTCGGTCGCACCCATCACGGTGCGCCAGTGCGCGACCGCGCTCTCGCGCTCGAGGACGGCGACGAAAACGGGGCCCGAGGTCATGTAGGCGACGAGCGCGCCGAAGAAGCCCTTCGAGCTGTGCTCGCCGTAGAACGACTCGGCTTCGGCCTTCGAGATCAGGTGCCGCTTGAAGGCGACGACGCGGAAGCCCTCGGCCTCGATGCGCGCGAGGATCTTTCCGGCGTTCTTCGAGGCGACGGCGTCGGGCTTGATGATGGCGAATGTTTTTTCCATGCGGCCGCGGAGTATACGCGTCCCCCGGCGGCTTGCCGCCGCGCGTGTTTCTTGATTAGGCTCCGGTCATGAGCACACTCTTCGCACCGTCCGACCGGCAGCAGATCCTCG
>JARXKK010000205.1:0-2753 GCA_030278895.1 Acidobacteriota bacterium | reverse complement strand
TCGTGAGCGACCCCCGCGACTTCGAAAAGGAGAAGGCGCGGCTCGTCGAGATCGTGAACCGCTTCGGCGAAGCGGGCGCCACCTCGGCGGACGGGCGGACGCACTCGTTCTTCGGCCGTTTGAAGGGCGAGGAATGGGGCGTCCTCATGCACAAGCACCTCGACCACCACCTCAGGCAGTTCGGGGTGTAGCGGCCGGAGCGACTACTTGATGCGCTCGGGCGGCTTGATGCGCTCGGTGGCGTCGTAGCTGTCGCGGGCGAATCGGGGCCCATCGAAACGACTCCGCGCCCTTCAATAACGCTGAAACGGAACGCGAAGTCCAGGTACGTCGGCACGTAGCGGGTGGCCAATCACCTCGATCGCGGCCCCGCCGAGCATGAGGCGAACGGCGATGACGGCTGATGGACCGCCTCCAATGAGTGCCTCGGGCGGGTACTCCGGCACCGGAGTGAACCGCGGCGATGCCGGGGTGAATTCCTGCGATTCGTCGAGTTTCGGCTTCGGCGAATCGGGGTCGGCGAGGAACTCGACGGCCACCTCGCCCTCCCGGGGCGCCGGGATGGACGACGCGGCCGGCGTTGGAGTCGGGACGGACGGCTGCGATGGAGCTGTGGCCCCCGTGTGCGTGCAGGCCGCGAGGAGCGCAGAAAACGAGAGCGCCGATGCGAGTCGAAAGCGTCGCATGTGCCCTCCTTCGAAGCAAAGATCGGTCGCGAGCAAGGCGAACCGCCATGAGGACGTTGAATCAGAAGGCGCGGGCACGTTTGTCGGAGGTTCCAAAACGGATCCATAATGGATACCAGGAGGCGGTGATGGCGACGCTCACGCTCAAGAACGTTCCGGAAGAACTGGTCGTACAGCTGAAGGAGGAGGCGAAGCAGAACAGGCGCAGCCTCAACCAGGAGGCGCTCTCCCGCCTCGAAGGCACGATCGCGCGTCGGAGGCGCTCTTCGGAGGAGGTCATCGCCGACCTCCGCCGCCTCCACAAACGGCTCGGCTCTCGACCGATCATGACGGATGCGCTGATCGAGCGCGCGAGGCGGGAAGGGCGGCCGTGATCGTCGTCGACACGAACCTGATCGCCTACGCCGTCGTACCCGGCGAACGAACGGACGCCGCCCTCTCGGTCCTCGGAGTCGATTCGGACTGGGTGGCTCCGGCCCTCTGGCGGTCCGAGCTGCGCAACGCGCTCGCCACGACGATGCGCGCCGGAAAGTTGAGCCTCGCCGGCGCGGTCGACGCCTTCGAACGGGCGGACCGCCTCGTTACGGATGCGGATCTCCAGGATGCCACCGAGGCTTGCCTCAGGCTCGCGGCGGAAGGGAGGACCTCCGCGTATGACGCCGAGTTCGTCTTCGTGGCTGAACGCCTCGGGAAGCCGCTCGTGAGCGCGGATCGGAAACTCGCGCGGGCGTTCCCGGATCGCGTTGTCTCACCCGAGGAGTTCGTGGCCCGGCATTGATCGACGCTATTTTCCGAGCGCCTTCTTCAGCGTTTCGCCCATGAGCGCGGGCGAGTCGGAGACGTGGACGCCCGCGGCCTGCAGCGCCTTCACCTTCTCGGGAGCGGTGCCCTTGCCGCCGGAGATGATCGCGCCCGCGTGGCCCATGCGGCGCCCGGGAGGAGCCGTGCGGCCCGCGATGAACGAGACGACCGGCTTTTTCAGGTTCGCCTTGATCCACTCCGCGGCCTCTTCCTCGGCGCTGCCGCCGATCTCGCCGATCATGATGACGGCCTCGGTCTCGGGATCGTCGCGGAAGAGCGTAAGCGCGTCGATGAAGTTCGTGCCGTTGATCGGGTCGCCGCCGATGCCGATGCACGTGGACTGTCCGAATCCGAGCGCCGTCGTCTGCCCGACAGCCTCGTAGGTGAGCGTTCCGGAGCGCGAGACGACGCCGACGAAGCCCGCCCGGTGGATGCGCGCCGGCATGATGCCGATCTTGACCTTCGCGGAGGGGCGGATGATGCCGGGGCAGTTCGGGCCGATGAGCCGGGAAGTGCCCTTCAGCAGGTATTCCTTCGCCTTGATCATGTCGTTGACGGGGACGCCCTCCGTGATCGCCACGATCAGCGCGACGCCCGCGTCGGACGCCTCCATGATCGCGTCCGCGCAGGCCGGCGGCGGCACGAACACCATCGAGGCGTTCGCGCCCGTGGCCTTCACGGCCGCGTGAACGGAGTCGAACACGGGGACGCCCTCGACGACGGTGCCGCCCTTGCCGGGCGTGACCCCCGCGACGAGCTGCGTGCCGTAGTCGCGGCTCGCGAGCGCGTGGAACTTGCCCTCGCGGCCCGTGAGGCCCTGCACGAGGAGGCGCGTGTCCTTCGAGATCCAGTTCGCTTGGTTTCCCACGATCAAGCTGCCTTTCCGAGCGACGCGATGACCTTCTCGGCCGCGTCCTTCATGTCGTTGGCCGGGATGACCGCGAGGCCGGAGCTCTTCAGGATCGCCTTGCCCTCCTCGACGTTCGTGCCCTCGAGGCGCACGACGACGGGAACCTTGATGCCGATTTCCTTGATGGCGTTCACGACGCCGGTCGCGATGATGTCGCACCGCATGATGCCGCCGAAGATGTTGATGAGGACGGCCTTCACGTTCGCGTCGGACAGGATGATCCGCATCGCGTTCTTGACCTGCTCCTCGTTCGCGCCGCCGCCGACGTCCAGGAAGTTCGCGGGCTTGCCGCCCGCGTACTGAATGATGTCCATCGTCGCCATCGCGAGGCCGGCGCCGTTCACCATGCAGCCGAC
>JARXKK010000204.1 GCA_030278895.1 Acidobacteriota bacterium | reverse complement strand
CTCGTCGAGAACACCGAAGCGCTGCTCTCGGCGGTCCAGAAAGCCAAGCCCGCCAGCGCCAAGGGGAAGTACATGCGCTCGGTCGTTCTCTCGTCGACGATGGGCCCCGGTGTCGCGGTGGATCCCGCGACCGCCGAGAAGCTCGTCGGGAAGGTGGCGTCATGAACGCTGTCGGCACCATGACCGCCGCCGGCACCGCGACCGCCACGCGCACGGACAACGCCACCAACAAGGCCAAGAACGAGGAAGTCGCCGCGATGGCGAGCACGGTCGGGAAGGCTTCGCACGCGTTCCTCATCGACTACAAGGGCCTCACGGTTCCCGCCGTCACGGACCTCCGCCGGCAGATCAAGGGCGCGAACTCCGACTACGTCGTCGTCAAGAACACGCTCGCGCTCCGTGCGATCGAGGGCAAGCCCCTCGGCTCGCTGAAGGAGCACTTCACCGGGATGACGGGCATCGCGTACTCGACGAAGGACGTCATCGCCCTCGCGAAGGTCCTGCACACGTTCGCCAAGACGAACCCGCACCTCAAGGTCAAGGCCGCCCTTCTCGACGGCAAGCCCGTCGCGGCGAAGGAGCTCGAGACCCTCGCGAACCTGCCCTCGCGCATCGAGCTCGTGGGCCGTCTCCTGGGCCTGATGCAGTCGCCGATGCGGCGCCTCGTCACGGTCCTGTCCGCCCCCCATCGCAACATCGCAGCGACCCTCGCCGCGGTTTCGCTTCAGAAGTCCAAGTCCACAGATAACGCGGCCTAAGCCGAAGAATCAGGAGAAGAATCATGGCTCTCAACGTCGAAACGTTCGTCAAGGAAATCGAGTCGATGTCCGTCCTCGAGCTCAACGGCCTCGTGAAGGCCCTCGAGGAGAAGTTCGGTGTCTCCGCCGCCATGATGGCTGCCCCCGCGGCCGCCGCGGGCGCCGCCCCGGCCGCCGCCGCCGCCGAAGAGCAGACCGAGTTCACGGTCGTCCTCAAGGAAGCGGGTGCGCACAAGATCAACGTCATCAAGGTCGTCCGCGAAGTCAACAGCTCGCTCGGCCTCAAGGAAGCGAAGGACCTCGTCGAGAACCTCGGAATGGTCAAGGAAGGCGTGTCCAAGGACGAAGCCGCCTCGATCAAGAAGAAGTTCGAGGACGCTGGCGCGAAGGTGGAAGTTAAGTAACCACTGTTCGTCGGGTTTCGCCGCCGGGGGATTCTCTTGGAAGGAAAGAGGGAGATCACCGGCGGGTCTCAGGACGGCTGTCCGTCGCGTGGAGGGCGGCCGTTCCCAGACCGTCTAACAACGTCCTCTTCGGTCGCTTCAAGTCGCGCTCACCGGTGCCCTAAGAATTGGAGCAGTAATCCCAATGACCAATAGAATCTTCGCTCCTGGCGCGAAAGAGCGTTCGAGCTTCGGCAAGATCCGCTCGTTCCTGCCCCTTCCGAACCTGATCGACGTTCAGCGCAAGTCCTATGAGGACTTTCTCCAGATGGATCTCCTGCCGAAGGAACGGCAGGACGTCGGTCTGCAGGCCGTCTTCAAGAGCGTCTTCCCGTTCAGCGACTTCCGGGAGACGTGTGCGCTCGAGTTCGTGTCGTACCGCATCGGCGACTGGAAGTCCCGGAGCGGCCGCCTCGACGGTCTGGAGCATCTCCGCTTCGCGTGCGAGCACTGCGGCGCGACGGTGCGCGTGAAGGACGCGCGCGCGACGCGCGTGGAGTGCGGCGCCTGCGGGCACCCGAATCCGAACAAGGTCACGATCGACGAGGTCTGTGGCACGCCGGTCGAGCTCCGTCAGATGTACTCCGTCGCGGAATGCCAGGAGCGCGGCGCCACCTATTCGGTGCCGCTCAAGGTGACGTTCCGCCTCAAGGTGTTCGACAAGGAAAACGCGCCGACCGGCAAGGGCGCTCCCAAGGAGTGGCCGATCCGGGACATCAAGGAGGAGGAGGTCTACTTCGGCGAGATCCCCCTCATGACGGACAACGGCACGTTCGTCATCAACGGCACCGAGCGCGTCATCGTCTCGCAGCTCCACCGCTCGCCCGGCGCGTTCTTCACGCGCGAGGGCGCGCACACGCTCATCGGGAAGATCATTCCCTACCGCGGCTCGTGGGTCGAGTTCGAGATCGACACGAAGGGTCTCTTCGGAGTCCGCATCGACCGCAAGCGCAAGTTCCCGGGGACCGTGTTCCTCCGCGCCCTCGGTCTCGAGAGCGACGAGCTGATCCTCAAGAGGTTCTACACGGCCGTTCCCCTCACGTACGAGAAGGGGAAGGCCCAGCTCGCGCTCACGCCCAAAATCCTCGCCAAGGAAGAGCTCCGCCACAAGCACCTGCGCGGTCTCAAGAAGGACGGGCGGATCTTCGCGGACATCAAGCTCACGAACGAAATGAAGGAAGCCCTCGGCAGGGGCGAGACGGTCTCGGCTTCGGTCGACCCCGGCAAGCTCGGCCGCGCTCTCTTCGCCGCCGACGTGGTCGACCTCGGCTCCGGCGAGGTGCTGTTCGAGACGGGCACCGAAATCCCCGAGGATCTCTCGGCGCAGCTCCAGGACAAGCAGGCGACCGCCGTCGAGGCCATCTTCCCCGACTGGGAGCCCATCGGCGAGACCCTCATCACGACGCTCCGCAAAGACGGCGTGAAGACGAAGCGCGAGGCGCTCCTCGAAATCTACAAGCGCATGCGCCCCGGCGATCCTCCGACCGACGAGAGCGCGAAGAACCTCTTCGCGGGCATGTTCTTCGACCCCCGCAAGTACGACTTCAGCCGGGTCGGCCGCTTCAAGTTCAACATCCGCGCGGGCCTCTCGACGTCGCTCGACCAGAAGACCCTCACGGCCGAGGACTTTTACGTCGTCATCGACCACCTCCTGAAGCTCAAGCGGGACATCGGGAAGACCGATGACATCGACAACCTCGGTAACCGCCGGGTCCGCTGCGTCGGCGAGCTCCTCGAGAACCAGTTCCGCATCGGCCTCGTGCGCATGGAGCGCGCCATCAAGGAGAAGATGTCCGTCCACCAGGACATCGACTCGGCGATGCCGCACGACCTCATCAACTCCAAGCCGGTCATCGCGGCGATCAAGGAGTTCTTCGGGTCGTCCCAGCTCTCGCAGTTCATGGACCAGACGAACCCGCTCTCCGAGGTCACGCACAAGAGGCGTCTCTCGGCCCTCGGGCCGGGCGGCCTCTCGCGCGAGCGCGCCGGGTTCGAGGTCCGCGACGTCCACGCGACCCACTACGGCCGCATCTGCCCGATCGAGACGCCGGAAGGGCCGAACATCGGCCTCATCTCGTCGCTGTCGTGCTTCGCCAGGATCTCCGAGTTCGGGTTCATCGAGAGCCCGTACAAGAAGGTCAAGAACGGGCGCGTCCTCGACCACTACGAGATCGTCACCGTCGGCGACTCGGGTTACAAGAAGGGCGAGATCGTCCAGGCCGAAGATCTCGACGAGATGAACACGCGGCTCAAGAAGAGCCACAAGAAGCCCACGGTGGGCCGTCCGACCGCGTTCTTCCAGCCCGCCTGGGAAGAGGAGAACTACACGATCGCCCAGGCGAACGCCGAGGTCGACGACAAGGGCAGGTTCACGGAAGACCGCATCGTCGCGCGCGCCGGCGGCGAATTCGTCACGGTGGAAAAAGCCAAGGTCGAGTTCATGGACGTGTCGCCGAAGCAGCTCGTTTCGGTGGCCGCCGCGCTCATCCCCTTCCTCGAGCACGACGACGCGAATCGCGCCCTCATGGGTTCGAACATGCAGCGCCAGTCGGTCCCGCTCCTCCGGACGGAGCCGCCTCTCGTAGGCACGGGCCTCGAGGGGATCGTCGCCCGCGACTCGGGCGCCGTGGTCCTCTGCAAGAGGGACGGCGTCGTCGACACGGTGGACGCCCGGCGGATCATCGTGCGCGTCGAAGGGAAGGACGAGGAAGGCAATACGCGCGACTTCGGCGCGGACATCTACCCGCTGCTCAAGTTCCGCCGCTCGAACCAGAACACCTGCATCAACCAGAAGCCCGTCGTCCGCGAGGGAGACCACGTCATCCAGGGGCAGGTCCTGGCGGACGGCCCCTGCACGTCGCAGGGTGAGCTCGCGCTCGGCCGGAACATCCTCGTCGCGTTCATGCCGTGGCGCGGCTACAACTACGAGGACGCGATTCTCATCTCCGAGAAGATGGTCAAGGAGGATTACTACACCTCCATCCACATCGAGGAGTTCGAGATCGAGGCCCGCGAGAC
>JARXKK010000203.1 GCA_030278895.1 Acidobacteriota bacterium | reverse complement strand
CCGCGATCGGGTCGAGGGTGTCGGAGACGTGGACGATGTCCTTGTCCTCGAAGCAACGAACGACCTGGACGACCGCGTCCACCTCGCGGATGTGGGAGAGGAACTTGTTCCCGAGACCCTCGCCCTTACTCGCACCCTTCACGAGCCCGGCGATGTCGACGAACTCGAACGTCGCGGGAATGATGACGGAGGTCTTCGCGATCTTCGCGAGCGGGACGAGCCGCGCGTCGGGCACGACGACGATGCCGACGTTCGGCTCGATCGTGCAGAACGGATAGTTCGCGGCCTCGGCCTTGCGGGTCTTCGTGAGGGCGTTGAAGAGCGTCGACTTGCCGACGTTCGGCAGGCCGACGATTCCGGCTCGGAGCATCGCGGCGGAGAGTACCAGCACCGTCCGCGCTAGGATTCCGTCGCATGAAGACCAATCACCGAACAGCCGCCCTCGGCCTCGCGCTCCTGCTGCTGCTTCCGTCCGGTCCGCTCGCCGCCGCGAGGAGACCTTCGAGAAAGAGCCCGCACACGCAGATCGTCGCCGTCTGCCGCGTCGAGACGGCCCCCGCAGAGAAGGTCCACAAGAACCGGCGCCGCTTCCTCGAGTTCGATGTGACGATCGTCTCGTTCGAGAGGCTGCCGGGCGACAAGAACGCCGACCCGGACCTCCCGATTCTCCGCCGCGGCCGCGTGCACATCGTTCACGACCTGTCCTGCGGAGGCGAGCGGATCGTGCTCCTGCCCGGCGACGCCGCCGAGATCCGCGGCGAGTACGTGGCCGTGCCGGACGGCCGGGACCTCATCCACTTCACGCATCCGGCCGACGGCTCCTGCGGGGCGAAGGGCGGACACCCGGACGGCGGGATCCGGAAGATCGACGCTGCCGCGCTCAAGAAGGCCGCCTGATCCCGGCTCCGCGCCCGTGAACCCCGACGACACCGCCCGAACCGGCGCCGAGCGCCTCCTCGCCGCGTGGGATTCGTACGCGCGCGCCTTCGCGGCGATCACGAGGCGGGCGCCCGTGCGCTTTTCGGCGCGCGACTGGCGCAGCGGGCGCGCGGACGCCCTCGAACGCCTCGAGCTCTACCGGGTGACCGTCGACCCCGCCGTTCTGGATCTCGCCCGAATCCTCGGCCCCGGCGTCGAAGACAAGCGCGTCTGGACGGACATGAAGGCGCGCTTCGCGGCTCTCGTTGCCGGACGGCGCGACGCCGGGCTCCTCGAGACATTTTTCAATTCGGCCTCGCGCCGGATCTTCCACACCGTCGGCGTCGACGACCGTGCCGAGTTCGTGTCGCCCGAGCCGGGGCCGCTCCCGGTCGAGCCCGCGGGCCGGTTCCTTGCCTCGTGGAGCGGGCGTTCCGGCCGGGAAGCCGCGGTCCGCAGCGCGCTCAACAGCTTTCCCTTCCCGGCCGGCTGGGAGAACGTCGGGCGCGACGCCGCGCTCGCGACCCGCGCGCTCGAGGGCATCCTCTCGGCAGCCTGGAGCGCGCCCGGCTTCGATGCGCTCGACCTCCTCCGCCCCGTCTTTTACCGGAGCAAGGGCGCCTATCTCGTCGGCCGCGTCCGCAAGGGCGACCAACAGCGCCCCGTCGTCTTCGCGCTCCTGAACCGAAAGGGCCGTATCGAGCTCGACGCCGTCCTCTGCGACGAGGACGACGTCTCGATCGTCTTCAGCTTCACGCGCTCGTACTTCCACGTGGACGCCGAGCACCCGGCCGCGCTCGTCGCGTTCCTCGAAACGCTCATGCCGAAGAAGCCCGTCGGCGAGCTCTACAACGCCCTCGGTTTCAACAAGCACGGCAAGACCGAGCTCTACCGCGACCTCCTGCGCCACCTCGCGGCATCGGACGACCGCTTCGTCGAGGCGCCGGGCACGCGCGGCATGGTCATGATCGTCTTCACGCTCCCGTCCTACGACGTCGTCTTCAAGGTCATCCGCGATTCCTTCGCGCCGCCGAAGACCGCGAGCCGCAAGGACGTCCTGGACAAGTACCGGCTCGTCTTCCGTCACACGCGCGCCGGCCGGCTCGCCGACGTGCAGGAGTTCGAGCACCTCTCCTTCCCGGTCGGGCGTTTCGACCCCGCGCTCCTCGAGATCCTCCTGAAGAGCGCGGCCGAGACCGTCGAGATCCGAGGAGACGAGGTGGTCCTCCACCACCTCTTCACGGAGCGGCGCCTCACGCCGCTCGACCTCTACCTCAAGGACGCGCCTCCTCGCGGCGCCCGCGCCGCGATCTTCGACTTCGGCGACGCGATCCGCGACCTCGCGAAGGCGAACATCTTCCCCGGCGACCTCCTCACGAAGAACTTCGGCCTGACGCGCCACGGCCGCGTCGTCTTCTACGACTACGACGAGATCGCGTTCCTCACGGACGTGAACTTCCGCGAGCTGCCGGTCAGCGCCGACGAGGACGCCGGAGGCTCGGAGCCATCGTTTTACGTAGGCGAGAACGACGTTTTCCCCGAGGAGTTCCTCACGTTCATGGGTCTTCGGGGCGCCGCGCTCCCGGCCTTCCTCGAGCGGCACTCCGACCTCCTCGGCGTGAGGTTCTGGCTCGACATCCAGAGACGGGAACGCGCCGGCGAGATCGTGGACGTCTTCCCGTACTCCGCGGAAAGACGGCTGCGTCCCGACGGCGCGTGATTCCGTCCGGCTACTCGATGACGTGGATGTTCCGCTTCGCGCACATCTCCTTCAGGACCTTCGGCCACACGGTGACACTGACCTCGCCGAGGTGCGCCTTGCGGAGCAGGAGCATGAGCACGCGCGACTGGCCGATGCCGCCTCCGATCGAGAGAGGCAGCGTTCCGTTCGCGATGCCCTGATGGTAGGGGTATTTCAGGAAATGGAGCTGGTGCGTGAGCTCGAGCTGCTTATTCAGCGTCTCGGCATTCACGCGGACGCCCATGGACGAGAGCTCGTGGCGCCTCTTCGTCACCGGATTCCAGACGAGGATGTCGCCGTTCAGGCCGTGCATCAGACCGCCGGGTGTTCCTGGAGGATCGCGTTCTCGCGCGCCTTGCGCGGGAGGTCGGGGAAGCGGTCGAGGATCTCCTCCGCGTGCAGGAACACGAGCTTCTCGGGCAAGCGCGGGAGCTGTCTTTTCTTCAGGTCCGGGAAGGCGTCGAGCGCGAAGTCCTCGGCGCCCTTCAGGACCTTCCAGATGCCCTCGACCGTCTTCGTGAGGAAATCGAGGCTCCGCTCTTCGGCGGTGATGACCTTCTCCCAATCCCACTGGTCCACGTAGGCGCTGTGATCGTGATCGAGGAAGTAGTCCTTCCGCACGGCGCGCATGTCGGTGACGAGCCCTTCTCCGGGTTTCATTCCGAACTGCTGGAGGGCGACCCTTTTCCATTTCGTGGCCGCCTGAACGACCTGCCCGTCGATGGGGTGCAAGCCGTGGTCGTTCGCGATGCGGAACGTGACCGGACCCCGCGAGCCGTCGCGGTCGAGGTAGTCGTTCACGCCGCTCTCGGCGTCGACGATGAGCGGGACCTCCACCCGCATGAGGTTCAGCTCCCGGCAGAGCCCGTCCTCGATGAAACGCTTGACGGCGGTGATCGCCCGCTGCGTTTCCTTCGGGTCGAGAAGCGGCCTGTAGTCGTTCGGGAGGACCTTCTCCAGCTCCTCGTAGCTTCCGATGCCCGGGCCCGCGAGGTCCGCCTTCTTGTCGAGGACTTCGGTCTTTTTCATCATGTCGGGGTCCTTTCTAGCGGTCCTCTCAAAAGATGGTTCCGGGGAGGCCGCCGGTTGTCTGGTGCAGATGCATCAGGCGGCGATTGCGGGCCATCCGTTCGCCTATGATTCGCGCCCACGAAGGAGGCTTCCTCATGCCCAGCGCCAAGCCCACGGTGCCCGCCACGGGACAGAAAATCACCATCTCCGGCGGGAAGCTCCAGGTCCCCGACCGCCCCGTCATCCCCTTCATCGAAGGCGACGGAACCGGGCCGGACATCTGGCGCGCGTCCGTGCGCGTGCTCGACGCGGCCGTCGCGAAGGCCTACGGCGGAAAACGGCAGATCCAGTGGATGGAGGTCTACGCGGGCCAGAAAGCGTTCGACAACCTTCAGACCTGGCTTCCGGACGAGACGATCGACGCGTTTCGCGAGTTCCTCGTCGGCATCAAGGGCCCCCTCACGACGCCGATCGGCGGCGGCATCCGCTCCCTGAACGTCGCGCTCCGCCAGCTTCTCGACCTCTACGTCTGCCTGCGCCCCGTGCGCTGGTTCAAGGGCGTGCCCTCGCCCGTGAAGCACCCCGAGAAGGTGAACATGGTCATCTTCCGGGAGA
>JARXKK010000202.1 GCA_030278895.1 Acidobacteriota bacterium | reverse complement strand
AGCGCCTTCACGACCGCCGCGAAGCGGTGGCGCTCCTTCAGCGTTCCGTCGTGGTCGGTCCGGTAGATGCGGGGCGCGCCGGCCGGGAACGGGAGGAGGACCCGCGTCGCGTCCAGGAGCTTTCGCGGGCTCGACGCCACGGGCAGATCCGAGAGGTCGGGCCGCGTCCGGGGCTCGCCCCCTGCCGCGCGCACGACCTCGGGAGCGTCCAGCCGCCACGCGACCTCGAAACGATCGGACGGGAGGCCGGCGTAGATGCCGCCCATGAGGCCGTAGAAGTTCGGGTGGAACGTGCGGGCGGTCGCCCTCAGGTGCCCGATGTTCAGCTTGGCGTTCTTGAGGAGGAATGGGTCGTACGTCCACGTCACGAGGCGGATGCCCCGCGCGAGGCACCACGCGCGCTGGTAGAGCTTGAGCTTCACCGACAGGCCGCGCCCCTGCGCCTCGGGCTTCACGGCGAGGAGGTGCGAGTGCTGGCAGGGCTCCCCGCGGTTCGTGCGGGGGATGCCGTGCACGAAGCCGACCATCTTCCCGCCGAGGAACGCGCCCGCCGTGAGGCCGCCCGCGTGCGTCGCGGCGACGAGGTCGCTCGCGGGCGAGAGGGCGCGCTCGGCAAAGCCCCACGCCGCCTTGGAGACGCGCATCGTCTCGATGAACTCTTCCGGGGACCGGAGGTCGCGGATGACGAATCTCCCGGTGCGCCCGCTCATGCCGCGTCCTCGAGCAGGGCCGCGAGAAGCGCCGCCCGGCGCGGGAGGTCGTCCACGAGGAGATGCTCCGTTCGCGCGTGAGCGCCGCCGCCGGAGGGTCCCAGTCCGTCGAGCGTCGGAACCCCGGCCGAGGCCGTGAGGTTCCCGTCGGAAGCGCCGCCCACGCGCACACCGGGAAGCGGAAAACCGAGTGCCTGGGCGAACGCCGCCGCGCGCCGGTAGAGCGCGAGCGAGGCCTCGGTCGCCTCCATGGGCGGCCGGTTGACGCCGCCCTCGAGGCCGACCTCCACGCGCGCGTTTGCGGGCCGATACGCGCGGAGGCCCGCGAGAACGCGCTGGCCCTCGGCTTCGGACCAGAGTCGGAAATCCACGGAGAGCGTCGCGTGCTCGGGGACGACGTTCGTCGTCGTGCCTGACGCGCAAACGGTCGGAACGACCGACGTGCCCGAGGGGAGATCCGCGAGCGCGTCGGCGTAGAGCGCGAAACGCGCCATCTCGAGGAGGGCGGAAGCCCCCTTCTCCGGCTCGAGGCCCGCGTGGGCGGCCACGCCCGTGAAGCGCGCCGTCACGAGGCCGGTGCCCTTCCGCGCGATCTTCGCGGCTCCGCCGTCGCCCGCCGGCTCGAGGACGAACACGCGGTCCCGGTTCAGGGCCTCGCCGACGAGGAGGTCCCGGGACGCGCGGCTCCCGACCTCTTCGTCCGGCGTCAGGAAGAGCGTCACGCCCTCAGCGGCCTTCACGTCGCCGCGCGCGAGGGCTTCGAGGACGGCGATGGCCACTGCCACGCCGCCCTTCATGTCGAAGACGCCCGGCCCCCGGGCGACGCCGTCGTCCACCCGGAACGGGATTTCCGCCAGCGTGCCGACGGGCCAGACGGTGTCGATGTGGCCGAGGAGAAGCGAGCCCCCGCGCTCGGGCCCGAGCCGCACGCGAAGGGCGTCGCCCCGGCCCGCGCAGGGCACGCAGGCGGCCGCGATCCCCGATTTCTCGAACCGGGTGGCGATCCAGCGCGCGAGCTCGCTGACACGGGAAGACTCGCCCGACGGGCTCTCACGAACCACGAGAGACCTGAGATCCTCGAGCATCACGTCCCGCCGCGCCTCGAACAGCGCGGCCAACTCGCGGACACGCGCACTCATGCGCGAAACTCCTGGATCGCTGTCGTGACGCGGCCCAGGACGTCGGGGCGGATCGTCACCCCCGTGCCCGGCCCCGTCGGGACCGGCATGAGTCCGTCCGTGGCCTCGAGCGCGGGCGTCACGATGTCCTCCTCGAAGTAGCGCGACGAAGAGGACGTGTCGCCGGGCTTCGAGAAGCCCGGAAGGCTCGCGATCGCGACGTTGTGCGCGCGTCCGATTCCCGCTTCGAGCATGCCGCCGCACCAGACGGGAACGCCCGCGGCGCGCGCGACGTCGTGAATCCGCACGGCCTCGGCGTGGCCGCCGACGCGGCCGATCTTGATGTTGATGACCTTGCAAGCCCCGAGCGCGATCGCGGCGGACGCGCCCGCCGCCGAGCGGATCGACTCGTCGAGGCAGATCGGCGTCTTCAGGGTCTTCGCGAGCTCCGCGTGGGCGACGACATCCTCGTGATGCAGCGGCTGCTCCATGTAGTCGAGCCGGAACGCGTCGAACGAGCGCAGCGTGCCGGCGTCGGCCAGCGTGTAGGCCGCGTTCGCGTCGACGGTGAGCGTGACGTCCGGAAATGCCTCGCGCACCGCCGCCAGGCGGTCAAAGTCGCGGCCCGGCTCGATCTTGAGCTTGATCCGCCTGTAGCCCTGGGCCACGTGCTTCCTCACGTTCTCGACCGTGTCCTGAACGGTCGGCGAGATTCCGAGCGAGACGCCGACCTCGATCGCCTCACGCGTCCCCCCGAGAGCCCGGCCGAGGGGAACGCCCGAGGCGCGCGCGAGCATGTCCTGGAGCGCGCACTCGACGGCGGCCTTCGCCATGCGGTTTCCGCGCACGCGCTTCGCGGCCTCGTCGAACGCGGACGGAGACGCCACGGCCTTGCCGAGAATGAGCGGGAGGAGGTACTCCGCCAGGATGGGCAGCGCCGTCGAGAGCGTCTCCGGAGAGTAGAAGGGACCCTCCTCCGCCACGCACTCCCCCCATCCGGAAATCCCCTCGCCGCGGAGTTCCAGGAGGAGAAACTTCTTGACGCCCGTCTCGCCGAACGACGTGCGGAAGCGAAACTTGAGCGGCATCTCCACATGGCGGAGCACCGCGCACTCGACGCGCATTTTGCGATTGTCTATCATCACGATCCCCTCGTTCCCGGGGGGCCATGATAAGGAAAACATCTCCCAGGAGGCCCGCATGACCGGTCCCGCCATCCGCTTTCATTTCGCCGCCCTCTGTGGCGCCGCTCTCGTGGGCGCCGCGCTCCTGACAGGGTGCGGAGGAAAAGACGACGACGACGAGGACCGGCCCAAGTCGGCCCGCGCAGGCGCCTCCAAGGACGGCGCCGCCTCGACGGCCGCGCCGGCGGCTCAGGCTTCTTCGGCCGCCGCGGGCCCCGCCGCCGGGGCGACGGGCGCTGCCTCGATCACGGGCAAGATCGTCTTCGAAGGCGCCGCGCCGGCGCCCGAAAAATACAAGATGTCGGCCGACGCGTTCTGCGCGAAGGCGCACCCCGGCGACATGGTGAAGCAGGATCTCGAGATCGGACCCGACAAGGGAATCGCGGACGTCTTCGTCTACGTGAAGTCGGGCATCAACGGGACGTATCCACCTCCCGCGACGGCCGCCACGATCGACCAGAAGGGCTGCCGGTACACGCCTCACGTCTTTGGCGTCGTGGCCGGACAGAGCATCGAGATCCTCAACAGCGATCCGACGCTCCACAACATCCACTCGCTCCCGGAGAAGAACGAGCCGTTCAACCTCGCGATGCCCGTCCAGGGAATGAAATACACCAAGAAATTCGACAAACCCGAGGTCATGGTCCGGATCAAGTGCGACGTGCACGGCTGGATGTCGGCGTTCTGCGGCGTCGTCTCGCATCCCTTCTTCGCCGTCACCGCGGCGGACGGCACGTATACGATCAAGAATCTTCCCGCCGGGACCTACACGATCGAGGCGTGGCACGAGAAGCTCGGCACGCAGACCCAGCAGGTGACGGTGGGCGCGCAGGAGTCGAAGCCGGCTGCCTTCACGTTCAAGGCCGGTGCGTGAGGCCTTCCTGAGGGTAGGAACGCGGACGGTCGCGTCTCTCGTCTTCCTGCTTCTCGTCGCGGGCGCCCTCGTCACGTCCACGGAGTCGGGACTCGCCGTCCCGGACTGGCCGCTCTCGTATGGGAAGGTAATGCCTCCGATGGTTGGAGGAATTCTCTACGAGCACGGACATCGGCTCGTCGCCGCGGCGGTCTCCACACTCGTCGGGCTGGAGTTCGGAGGAATATTTTTCTTCTTAGAAGGAAAAGAAAAAGAGAAGAGAAGAATCACGATACTCGCGGGGGCCGCATTTGGCGCCATTCTCCTGCAGGCACTTCTCGGCGGATTGACCGTTCTTCTCCTGCTGCCGCCCGCGGTCTCTTCCGCGCACGCCGCCCTCGCCGAGATCGTCTTCGCTCTCACGGCC
>JARXKK010000201.1 GCA_030278895.1 Acidobacteriota bacterium | reverse complement strand
GGCAGCCTCATCGCGAAGATGAAGGAGTACGACATCAAGGACTTCCGCTACCTGAAGCGGGGGGACTGAGACTCCGGCCGTGTCCGATCCCGAGAGCCGGGCCTTCCGGCGCTCCCTGACGCTCGTCCTCGCGGTCCTCGGCCTGCTGACGGCGGGCGCGGTCGTGCTCTTCGGGCATCTCCTCTTCAAGTCGCTTTCCCGGGACGTCGTCAACGACGCGATCCTTCACACGAAGCTGGACGCCGAGCGGCTCGCGCGCGGCATCGCCGAGCGCACGTCCGGCGATCCCTACGTGCTGAAGCTGAAACAGACGGAGATCGACCGGCTCGTCACGTCCGGTCTGTCCGAGAGGCAGATCCTCACGGAGGTCGAGGTTCTCGACAGCACGAAGAAAGAGGTTCTCTACGCGTATCGGGGCACGCTCACCGTTCCCGACCGCAAGGCCCAGCCCGGCGCCGAGGGGCCGAAGGTTCTCGACGTGAAGCCCGTGGAGCCGGGGACGAGCGCCCGCATCTCCACACTCGAGGCCCCCGAGCAGGATCCCTTCAACATGGAGGTCAACGTCGGAGACTTTGCCGTGCTGCGCTTCGGCGTCTCGCGGCGCGTCCTGGCCGAGCGAGTCGAGAAGCTGCGCCGCGAGCTGTATCTCAAGACGTTCGCCGCCGCCGTCGTCTCCCTTCTCGGCATCCTCGCGGCTTCCGCGGCCGTGATCCTTCTCTATCAGCGCACGCGGCGCGTCGAGGCGGCCCATTTCGAGGCCGAGCGGCGCGCCGAGCTGGGCGAGGTGGCCGCCGGGCTCGCGCACGAGATCCGGAATCCGCTGAATGCCATGGGGCTCAATCTGGAGCTTCTCGAGGAGAAGCTCGCGCTCGGCGGCGCGGGCTCGGGCGGTTCTTCCGTGGTGTCGAGCGTGGAGCTCGCGCAGGCCGCGCGCGTCGAGACGAGCCGCCTGGCCCGGCTTCTCACGGACTTCCTCGCGTACGCGCGCCCGTCTCCGATCGTGACGGTACCGTCGGACCTGAACGAGCCGGCGGCCGAAGCCGTGGCGTTTCTGGCGCCGGAAGCGGAGAAGCGGCGCATCCGGCTCGCGTTCGCGCCGCATCCGGGCGGCGCGCCCGCGAAGCTGGATGCGGCGCGCGTGAAGCAGGTCGTTCTCAACCTCGTCGCGAACGCGCTCGACGCGGTCGAGGCGGAGGGCGCCGCGGCGCGGGAGGTGGCGGCGCGCGTCGAGGACGCGGGCAGCCACTGGCGCCTCACGGTCGAAGACCGCGGGCCCGGTGTGCCGTCCGCGAAGACGGCCGACCTCTTCAAGCTCTTCGTTTCGACGAAGCCCGCGGGAACGGGGCTCGGCCTTCCGATCGCCGAGCGCATCGTCCGGGCGCACGGTGGGACGCTGGCGCTTTCCTCGTCTCCCGGCGGGCCGACGCGCGCCGTGGCGACCTTTCCGAAGAAGGGCTGAGCGACGGAGCCATCGGGCGACGCGCGTCAGCGAGGCGGAAGGATTTTCGTCGCGTCCGGCTCGGCGTCTCCGCGCTGAAAGGCGAGGACGCGCGCCACGAGCGTCTTCACGGGCAACGGGAGCGTGAGCAGGAGCTCGCCCGCGGGATTCAGGATCACCTGTTCGGTCGACCCCGTCGCGAGGAGAGTCTTCTCCGGCAGGCGGCGGATCTCGTAGGTCATCACGAGCTTCGCGGTGTCGGCGGGCACGAGTACCGCCGACACTTCCAGGCGATCGTCGAGCGTCGCGGGCCTTTTGAGGCTCATTTCGACACGCGTGATGGGCACCTTGTAGCCGTGTGCGAGAGCCTCGGCGGGAGTGAGGCCAAACGCCGCGCAGAGCGCGTTGCGCGCCACTTCGAAGTACAGCACGTAGTGGCCGTGCCAGACGACGCCGTACGAGTCGACCTCGGGGAAGCGCACTTCGAAGGCGGTCGTGAAAGCACGTGTCGTCATGGCGCCGTGAGGACCGCCGCGAGGACGTTGCCCCCCGCGCCGAAGGCGTCGAGGAGGATGGCGCCGATTCCCGGATTCTCGCGGAGCTCGGCCGCGGCGAGGGCGAGCTGGATCGCTCCGATCGCGGGGTTCTCGCCGAGGGAGTCCTTGACGGCGGCCGTTCGGGGCACGTTCGCACCGAACACCTCGCGGAGAGCGGCGTCCTCGGCGGCGTCGGTGAAGGGCGATCCGTTCCGCGAGAGATGGACGAGACCGATTTGCCCCGGCGTGAGGCGCGCCTCGGCAAGCGCCTCCCGGATTGCCGCGGCGAGGACGGAGGGGTCGGCGCGCCTCAGGTGCGGAGAGACGGCCGCCCCCCGCGAGGAGAGCCCCGCGACCCGCGCGTCGATCCGGCCGCCGCGGGCGCGAGCGGATTCTTCGCTCTCCACGAGCACCACGGCCGCGCCCTCCCCGAGGACGAATCCGGGCCGTGTCGACGTGCGCGTCGCGCGCACGCTCTCGTACCCGCGGTGGTAGACGAGATTCCACTCGTCGGCCGCGCCCACGAGGAGGGCGTCGGCGCGGCCGTCCGCGAGGAGCATCCGGGCGTAAAAGAGCGCGTTCAACGCCGCGGGGTCCTTCTGGATGATCGTCACGTTCGGACCCTTGATGCCCACCTCGATCGCGGCCTGAGAGGCGGGTGCGTTCGCGACCGTGTTCGGAAAGAGGAACGGGGAAGCGGCGTCGGGCGATTCGACGGCCATCTGGCGCTCGAATTCGGTCAACGGGCCCGCGCCGGCAGAGCCCGTACCGAGCAGGATTCCGGTTCGCTCCTCGCGTCCGAGGAGCGCATAGCCCGCATCGGCAAGAACCTGCCGGACGGCGACGACGGCGTACTGGCTGCCGCGGTCGAGCCGGCGGGCCTTGCTCTTCGCGAGCTCCGGCTCTGTCGTGAAAGGGCCGATGCGCGCCGCGGGAGACCGGTCGGCCGCCTTCGGCGCGCCGTCTTCCTCCACGGGGGCGACGGCCGAGCGCCCGGCGGCAAGCGCCGCGCGCGTTTCCGCGAGCGTACGGCCGAGCGCGGTGACCGCGGAGGATCCGGTGATGACGGGGGCCTTCACGCGGCCCCGAACGCGACGACCGTGGAGTTCCCCCCGAACGCGAACGAGTTCGAGAGGGCGATCCTCACGCGGGTCTCGCGGGCCACGTTCGGCACGCAGTCGAGGTCGCAGTCGGGATCGGGCTCCTCGAGGCGGATCGTCGGCGGAATGAGCCCGGTCTCGATCGTGCGGACGGTCGCGACGGCCTCGATGGCGCCCGCCGAGCAGAGACAGTGGCCGAGCATGGACTTGATCGAGGAAAGCGGGATCTCCCGCGCCCGGCTTCCGAGCGCCCGCTTGATCGCGGCCGTCTCCGCCGAGTCGTTCTGCGGCGTGGCGGTGCCGTGCGCGTTCACGTAGTCGACGTCCTCCGGGTTGAGTCCGGAGGCCCGGAGGCACGCCGCGATCGTCCGGGCCCCGGCCTCGCCGGTGGGCTCGGGCTGCGTCATGTGGTGGGCATCGGACGTGACACCGTAACCCAGGAAGCGCGCGCGCAGGGTCGCGCCGCGGCGCTTGGCGCGATCCTCCTCCTCGAAGACGAGGAGGCCGGCCGCCTCGCCGATCGTGAGCCCCTTGCGGCGGCGGTCGAACGGGCGGCAGGGCTCGGGATCGACCGAGCGCAGCGCGTTGAAGCCGCCGTGCGTGAGGCGCGCGAAGGTGTCGGCCCCCCCGGTCACGACGACGTCGCAGTATCCGTGGCGGATGAGATCGGCCGCGTAACCGAGGGCAGTGGCCGAAGACGAGCACGCCGTCGTGATCGTGGAGCGCGGCCCGAGGAACCCCCAGCGCTCGGCGATGCGGTCGGTCGTCTGGTCGGGCGGATGGTTGAGCACGTTCGTCGGCCGCGCGCGGTGCGCTCCCTTCGCGAGAAGGTCGCGGAAGTAGTTCTCGCTGTCGAGGAGGCCCGACACGCCGCCGCCGAGGACGACGCCGATGCGCGACGGGTCCTCGATGTCGAGGTCGAGGCCGGAGTCGAGGAGAGCTTCGGCCGCCGCCGTGAGGCCGATGACGTCCGTGCGCGAAAGGCGGCGCCGGAGGCGAGGCTCGATCCCCGTGGGGAGCACCTTGACCTCCGCGGCGAGCTGTGTCCGGAACCCCGATGCGTCGAAGAGCGTGATCGGCCCGATGCCCGAGCGGCCCGAGACGAGGCCTTCCCAGGTCGACGCGAGGTCGTTCCCGAGGGAGGTCACCGCTCCCAGACCCGTCACGACGACGCGGCGTCCGTTCATCCCGGGGATCTTACTGAGTCGGGCGCGACTTTGGA
>JARXKK010000200.1 GCA_030278895.1 Acidobacteriota bacterium | reverse complement strand
AGCGCGCCGAGATGGAGCGCGACCTCGACATCGCGCGCGAGATCCAGACGAGCCTGTTCCCGCGCGAGCTGCCGCGCGTGCCCGGCGTCTCCTTCTTCGGCGTGAGCCGGCCGGCCCGCGTCGTCGGCGGCGATTTCTACGACTTCCTCGAGGTGGACGGCGACGTGCGCAAGGGCGGTCGCCTCGGCCTCGTCGTGGGGGACGTCTCCGGCAAGTCGATTCCGGCTTCGCTCCTCATGGTCGCGGCGAAGGAGATCGTCTACGCGCGCGCGATGGCGGATCCGGATCCCGGCGTCGTCTTCCGCGAGGCGAACCGGCGCCTCTACGACATCAAGCGGCGGATGTTCGTGTCTCTGGCGTACTTCCTCCTCGATGCGAAGGCGCTGTCGCTCACGTACGCCTTCGGCGGGCAGCCGACGCCTCTCCTCATCCGGGCGGGCGCGAGCGCCGCGGTCGAGATTCCCGCCCCGGCAAACCGGCTTCCCCTCGGCGCTTTCCGCGAGGTGCCGTACGACACCGTCACGTTTTACCTGGCCCCCGGCGACCTTCTTCTCTTCTACACGGACGGCCTCAACGAGGCGATGTCGGCCGAAATGACACCGTACGGGGACGAAAGGCTCAAGGCCTCGTTCGTCCGGCACGCCCGGAGGCCGCTCCCGGAGCTCGCGGACGAGCTTTTGGAGGACATCCGGCAGTTCACCCAGGGGGCCGAGCAGTACGACGACCAGACCTTCGTCTTGATGCGCGTCGGCTGAAAACTTCGGCTTCGGCGGCGCGTATCATCTTGATGTGACCTCCCGCCGCTCCCTCCGCCGCTTTTTCCTCGTTGTCGCCGTAGCCGGCCTGGCCGTGGCCGGAACCGCCGGGGCGTACTTCCTGAGGGCTCGCCGGGACGTCACGACGACCTCGGAGAAGGCGTGGCGGGCCTATCACGAGGCGGCCGAGAACGACCTGAAGATGTACGAACGCGAGGCCATCTCCGGCTACGCGGCCGCGCTTCAGGAAGACCCTCACTTCGTCATGGCGACGCTGCGGCTCGCCGACAAGATGCGGGGGCGCGATCCAGACCGGGCGAAATCCCTTCTCGCGTCGGCGGCGCGCTATCGCGACGAGATCAGCGGGCGCGAGCAGCTGCTTCTCCGCATCTACGAGGAGCGCTGGGGCCGGCGCGACATGGCGGTCCTCGGGAAGCTGTTCGACGAGTACGTCGAGAGCTTCCCGGACGATCCGGAAGGGTACCGGATGCGGGCGAACCACCTCGCGATGGTGAACCGCACGTCGGACGCCATCGCGGAATACGAGCGCCTCCTCACCATCAACCCGAACTACGCGACCGCCTACAACACGCTCGGTTACTACTGGGCCGGGCGCGGGGACTACGCGAAGGCGGAGGACTTCCTGAAGCGGTACCGGTACCTCGCGCCCGAGCAGGCGAACCCGTTCGACTCCCTCGGCGAGATATATGCGCGGGTGGGGCGCTACGACGAGGCCGAGGAGAACCTGAGGAAGGCCCTCGCGATCAAGGAAGATTTCTACGCGTCCTATGGCCACCTCGGATCGGTGGAGGTGGGGCGCGGACATCCCGAGAAGGCGGCTGCCTTCTTCCGCAAGGCCGCCGATGCCGCGCCCGGCCCCTGGATTCGGGCGGACTTCCGTTTCCTCGAGGTCCTCATGCTTTGCGACGCCGGAAAGATCGACGAAGCGCGCAAGGAATTCGAGGACATGGCCGGCGAGGCGCGCGCGTTCCCGTCCGGGAGCGAGGCGAACTCCATGGCTCTTCACACGCTTTTCCGCCGAGCCGTCTTCCTCGCGCGCGCGGGTGACGCCGCGGGGGCCGAGGCCGTTCTCGAGCCCCTTCAGAAAGCCCTCCCGACCGAGGGCGAACCGGAAAAGCTGAAGGGCTACACGCGGGACCTGACCTTCGTGCGCGGCCTCGTGGCAATGAGCGCCGGCCGCTTCGCCGAGGGCGCCGAAGTCCTCGGGAAGACGCTGTCCGAAGACGGCCCGGGGGGCCTCGGCGAGACGGAGTTCTACTCGCGCAAGGACATCGCCCGGATCCTGCTGGCCGAATGTCTTTCCCGGCTCGGCCGGAAGGACGAGGCCGAAAAGGCGCTTCAGCCGACGCTCGCTCGGAATCCCCGGTACCAGCCTGCGCTCGATCAGCTCGTGCGCGTCCGCGGATGACGCGATGACCGCCGGCCGCACGCCGGGGCGCGATCTCGAAGCCTTCGCGCTCAAGAAGAAAGTCCTGCGCCTCGAGACGCTCTACGACGTGAGCCGCTCGCTCACCTCGGCGCGCGAGGAGAAGGCGCTTCTCGAGGAGATCCTCGCCCGGGCCGTTCCGGTCCTGGATGCGGCTCGGGGTTTCGCGGCGGCCTTCGAGGATGCCGAGGGCTCGGGGACGGTCGCCTCGCTCGGGCTCGAGCCCGAGCCTGGCCCGCTCGCGATCGCGTCGGATCCGTTCGTCCTCGACCTCGCGCGCGCGAAGACGTCGCTCGCTCGTGGACGGGAGACCGTCCTCGGCACCGGCGTCGAGAGCGTGGCGGGAGTCCCGCTGCTCGCGGGCGGCCGCGTGCTCGGCGTGCTCGTCGTCCTCGATCGCGAGGCGCGGGGAGGCGACGCGCCGTCGTTCGACGAAGAGGATCGCCGCTTCCTCGTCTCGCTGGCCGGGCTCGTCGCGCCGGCGCTCGAGGCGGCTCGGCGCCTCCGGACGCTCGCCGCCGACATCGACCGGCTCCGGGAGGAGAACCGCTCGCTCAAGGGCAGCCTCAGCGTGGACGAGATCCTCGTGGGCGACGCGCCGGCGATGCGGCGCGCCAAGGAGCTCGTCGCCCGCGCGGCGGCGTCGCGGGTCAACGTTCTCGTCACGGGCGAGAGCGGCACGGGCAAGGAGCTCGCGGCCAGGCTCCTGCACGCGGGCTCGCCGCGCCGCGAGGGTCCCTTCCTCGCGCTCAACTGCGCGGCCGTTCCCGAGAGCCTGCTCGAGAGCGAGCTCTTCGGGATCGAGCGCGGCGTCGCGACGGGGGTCGAAGCGCGGATCGGCAAGTTCGAGCTGGCGAGCGGCGGAACGATGTTTCTCGACGAGATCGGCGACACGCCGCTCGCCATTCAGGCCAAGCTGCTCCGCGTCCTGCAGGAGCGCGAGATCGAGCGCATCGGAGGCCGCGCGAAGGTGCCGGTCGACGTGCGGGTCGTCTCGGCGACGCATCAGGATCTTCCCGCGGAGATCCGCGGCGGGCGGTTTCGCGAAGACCTCTTCTACCGGCTCCGCGTCGTCGAGATCCGGATGCCCGCCCTGCGCGAGCACCGGGAGGACATTCCGCGTCTCGCCGGGCACTTTCTCGGGCGCATCGCCGCGCGCGACGGCCGCCGGGCTCCTTCGCTCTCGCGCGACGCCGTCAAGGCGCTGGTCGACTATCCGTTCCCGGGCAACGTGCGCGAGCTGGAAAACCTTCTCGAAGGAGCCGCGGCGCTCGTCTCGGGCGACTCGATCGAAGCCGCCGACCTGCAGTTCGGCATCGCGAACGAAGGGCGGGGCGGCGGGGACGATCTGCGCATGACGTCCTCCGACCTCCGGAACGTGGAGAACGCGCACATACGCCGCGTCCTCGCGCAGGTGAAGGGCAACAAGAGCCGCGCGGCGAAGCTCCTCGGCGTCAGCCGGCGCACGCTGTATCGGAAGAGGATCTAGCGAGCCTCTAGATTTCCCGGCGCTCCCTATGCCTCCTTGCGGATCAGCCTCCCGAGCGCCGCGCGGTCGGGTGCGAGAAGCTCCGCGATGCGCGGGTGGTTGACGTCGGCCACGATGATCTGGCCGACCTCGGTGTCGACCTCGCGGAAGATGCCCTGAGCCTTCATCTTCGCGGCCTGGTACTGGTTGTCCTCGGTGGGGGTGACGTAGTGCACCGAGTCGGCCTTGAAGCGGTGCACGAGGAAGAGGTGGACGAGCGTCATGAGGCGCTTCTTGCGCAGCGGCTCCCCGAAGGTGTTCTGGTCGCGCACCGAGAGGATGCTGCGGCCGCGCCGGTCGTGGATGGGGGCGAAGATGACGTTCGCGAGTTTCTCGCCTCCCTTGCCCCCGGCCTCCTTGCCATAGACACCGAGCTCGAGCAGCTCGGATCCGGCGCGATGCGGCCTGAGCTGGACGCCGAGGCCGTCGGGAAGCTCGTTGTGCTTCGTCCACATCGCGAGCCACTCCTCGAGGAGCTTCTTCGGCACCTCGGTCTGGACGAGGTGCTGGTGCTGGGTCGAGCCCGTGCCCATCGCCATGGTGGTTGCCGTGCGCCCCGACGTGGCGACGAGCGCGGCGTCCGCGCGCGGTCCGCCGACGAGGGTCTGCGGTGTGCGGTAGGGAGACTCGACCATGCGCAGCTTCCGCTGCAGGCGGG
>JARXKK010000199.1 GCA_030278895.1 Acidobacteriota bacterium | reverse complement strand
CGTTCCGCGGGCTCCTGCCCGAGGATCTCATCGAGATCGTCACGATCAACTCCCTTCATTACAGTCACAACTCCGAGTCCGGCGTGCTGTTTCACCTCGTCGGCGCGCTCTCGGAATACGGCAAACTTGGAATGACGGCCATCGGGAACTCGCGCGAGGAGGTCGAGGCGATCTACGGCAAGACCCTTCGCATTCTCGACCACGAAGCCGGCATGGGCCGGTAGTCGGGGACGCGCGCATGCCCATGGGGCGGGATAGCATCCGCCCATGGTCCGCCACACGCGCCAGGCCGGCGTCCTCCTGCACCCGACCTCGTTGCCGTCGCGCTTCGGCATGGGGGATCTGGGGCCGGCTGCCGACGCGTTCCTCGACTGGGCGTCCGAGGCCGGGCTGAAGCTCTGGCAGATCCTGCCTCCGGGTCCGACCGGTCCCCACCATTCCCCCTATGACGGCCTCTCCGCCTTCGCCGGCGATCCGCTTCTCGTCTCCCCCGAATGGCTCGTCGAGGAAGGTCTCCTGCCGGCCGGCGCCCTCGACGGTGCCCCGGATTTCCCCGCGGGCCGCATCGACTGGGAGCGCGTCGTCCCGTTTCGCCGGCGCCTCCTCGAGGAGTCGTTCCGCCACGCGCGCTCCCTCGGCGGAAAGATCGAAGGAGAGATCGCGCGCTTCACGAGCGCCTCGTCGCAATCCGCATGGCTCGCGGATTGGGCGCTCTTCGCCGCTCTTCGCGAAAGGAACGAGGCGCGGCCCTGGACCGAGTGGGATCCGGCCCTCCAACGCAGGGAAGAGGCCGCTCTCGCCGCCGCGCGGGCCGAGCTCGCCGCGGAAATCGGCTTCCACACCTACGCGCAATTCCTCTTTTTCCGGCAGTGGCAACGGGTCAAGGCCGCCGCGAACGCGCGCGGCATCTCGATCCTCGGGGACGTGCCCATCTACGTCGCGGGGGACAGCGCCGACGTCTGGGCGCACCGCAGGCTTTTCGCCCTCGGAGATGACGGGCGGCCCACCGCGGTGGCCGGCGTTCCTCCGGACGATTTCAGCGCGGACGGTCAGCTCTGGGGGCATCCCCTCTACCGGTGGGACGTCCTCGCCGACGAGGGATACGACTGGTGGATCGAGAGGATTCGCCTCAATCTCCGGCTCGCGGACGCGGTGCGGCTCGACCACTTCCGCGGGTTCTCGGCCTACTGGGAAGTGCCCGCCGGCGCCGCGACCGCGCGCGAGGGACGCTGGGTGAACGGACCGGGCCTCATGCTCTTCATGGCTATCCAGCACGCGCTCGGTGACGTCGCTCTCGTGGCGGAAGACCTCGGCGTTCTCACGGACGAGGTGAGGCGGCTCCTCGAGGTTCTCGGCCTGCCGGGCATGAAGGTGCTGCAGTTCGCCTTCGGGGAGCTCGACAGCGAGCACCTGCCGCACCACCACGTTTCCAACGGCGTCGTCTACACGGGCACGCACGACAACGACACGACGCGCGCCTGGTTCGCGGCGCAGGGCGACGACACGAAGGCGCGGTTCCGCGACTACCTCGGCACGGACGGGAGGGACGCGGCCTGGGATCTCATCCGTGCCGCGTACGCCTCCGTCGCGGAGCGCGCGATCGTGCCGATGCAGGACATCCTCGACCTCGGAGCGGAGGGCCGCATGAACGTTCCCGGTCGGGCGGGACAGAACTGGGACTGGCGAGCCGCGAAGGATGCGTTCTCGCCCGAGCGCGCCCGGCGCCTTCGTCGCCTCGCGGAGCTGACGGGGCGCGCCGGAGCCCTCTAAGTCCTCTCGCTTCCCGGAAAGCGCTCGGACGGAAGGAGGATGACCGACTCCCCCAGCCCGCCCGCCGCGCTGCCGCCGCGATACGCCTCCTCCCCGTGCACCTGCCGGTCGAGGCCTTCCAGCTCGGCGCGCAGCTCGACCCTGAGCGGCGTGACGGCCTTCACGAGAAGGAGCACGGCGGCCGTGGCCACCGCCGTATAGAGAAAGACGATCGCGACGGCGCCGATCTGGATGCCGAGCAGCGCCGCGCCTCCCGCGAGGAGCCCGTTGCCGCCGTCCGGGTTCGCCGCCTTCGAAGCGAAGACGCCGGTCAGGATCGAGCCGGTGATTCCGCCGATGCCGTGGCACGCGAAGACGTCGAGCGTGTCGTCGAGGGACGTGCGCGCCCGGAGCCGAAGGGCCGTGAAGCTCGCGAGCGCCGTGAGCGCCCCGATCGCGATCGCGGAGAGCGGCGAAACGAAGCCGGCCCCCGGCGTGATGCCGACGAGCCCGACGACCGCGCCCGTCGCCGCGCCGACCGCCGTCGCATGGCCGCCGAAGTGGTTCTCGAGGAGGAGCCAGGTCAGGAGCGCCGCCGCCGCCCCGGCGTTCGTCGTGACGAATGCGAGCGACGCGACGCCGTTTGCCGCGAGCGCCGATCCGGCGTTGAAACCGAACCACCCGAACCACAGGAGGCCCGAGCCGAGGAGCACGTAGGGGACGTTGTGCGGGATCAGCGCGATGCGCTTGTGGTCCTGCCGCGCGCCGAGTATGCGCGCCGCCACGAGCGCGGCCGTTCCGGCCGTCACGTGAACGACCGTGCCCCCGGCGAAGTCCAGCGCGCCCCACCCGCGGAGGAATCCTCCCGTGCCCCAGACCCAGTGCGCGACCGGGGCGTACACGGCGAGACTCCAGAGACCGATGAAGAGAATGTAGGCGCGGAAGCTCATCCGCTCGACGATCGCGCCCGAGATGAGCGCGGGGGTGATCGTCGCGAACATGCCCTGGAAGACGAAGAACGCGAGGTGCGGAACCGTCGCGGCGTAGGCGGGCTCGGGCGCCGCGCCGACGCCTGAGAGTCCGAGCCACTTCAGCCCGCCGAGGAACGCCGAGCCCGGCGCGAACGCGAGCGAGTACCCGGCCAGCATCCAGAGGATTCCTCCGATGCCCATGGCCACGTACGTCATCATGAGCGTGTTGAGCGTGTTCTTCCGCCGCACGAGGCCGCTGTAGAAGAAGGCCAGCCCCGGGTTCATGACGAAAACGAGCGCGGCCGAGCCGAGGAGCCAGGCGGTATCGCCGGCGTTTGTCGCGGGAGGACCGGCGCCGTTCACGCGGGCTCGCCCTTCGCGATGCGGATCGCGCGCGCCTGGACCTCTCCGGCCGAGACCGGCGTCAGCGCCTGGACGTCCTGCTCGCCGGTCCGGATCCGGATCACGCGGTCGAGCGGCTGGACGAAGATCTTGCCGTCGCCGACCTCTCCGGTGCGGGCGCCCGCGATGATGGCCGCGATCGTGGCTTCGACGAATGGTTCGGAGACGGCGATGTCGATGCGCACCTTCTCGACGAATTCGAAGACGATCGTCGTTCCGCGGTACTGCTCGACCGTTTCGTGCTCGCCGCCGTGCCCCTGCACGCGCGACAGGGAAATCCCCGTGACACCCATGCGGAACAGCTCGGCCTTCACGTCCGCGAGCTTTTCGGGGCGGATGATCGTCGTGATGAGTTTCATGACGGCGCGTTGTATCGTCTTTCGAAGTCGAAGAGAAGGCTTCGTTGGAGGCCCTGGTGGTTCGAACGATCCGGGAAGAACAGGGGGGCGGAATCGGCTCGATCGGGGTCTACCCGGCGGGGGACGAAGAGAACGTGGCCCTGAAGGACGGCACGGCGATGCACCTGCGCCCGATCCGGGACACCGACGAGGCGGGCCTCCTCTCTCTCTACGACCGCCTCTCGCCCGAAAGCCTCTATTTCCGCTTCTTCGCGGTGCCCGACAAGGACCTGGGGAAGATCGCATACCTCACGCACGTCGACTACGAGAGGCGCTACGCCATCGTCGCCGAGACGGCGGGTGAGGTCGTGGGCATCGCGCGTTGGGAGGGCCTCGCCGACCGGCCGGACCACGTGGAAGTCGCGTTCACCGTGGCCGACGAATTTCAGGGTCGCGGACTGGGCAGCATCCTCTTCCGGCGTCTCGCCGTGCTGGCGCGGGCGCGGGGAATCGCGGTCTTCGAGGCCGAGGTCCTGAAGAACAACGAGCGAATGCTGCGCGTCTTCGAGCGCACGGGTCTCCCGACGGCGACGCGGGACCAGGGGAGCATCCTGACGATCCTCATGGCGCTCGACCCGCTGGCCCCCCCGCCAGCCTGATCCGGCGTCGTATCCCTATACTTGCCGCGCGGTGGCCGCGGAACCACTTCCCAAGAGCATCGGCCGGTACGAGATTGTCCGTCTGCTCGGCCGGGGCGGCATGGGCGAGGTCTACCTCGCGACGGATTCCGCGCTGGGCCGCCAGGTCGCCATCAAGATTCTCCCGGCCGCCCTTCAGAGCGACGCGAAGATGCGCGGGCGTTTCATGAATGAAGCGCGCGCCGTCGCGGCGCTGAACCATCCGAACGTGATCACGATCCACGACCTCGCGACGACGGACGCGCGCGA
>JARXKK010000198.1 GCA_030278895.1 Acidobacteriota bacterium | reverse complement strand
AAGCCCGCTACCGCCGGGTCCTGCTGAAACTCTCCGGGGAGGCGCTCCTCGGCAGCCAGCCTTTCGGCATCGAGCCGGCGGTGGTCGCGCGCATGGCCGACGAGATCGCGGAAGTGGCGCGTCTCGGAGTCGAGCTGGCCGTCGTCATCGGCGGCGGAAACATCATCCGGGGCGTTTCCGCGGCGACGCAAGGCATCGACCGGGTCACGGGCGACAACATGGGGATGCTGGCCACGGTCATAAACGCCCTCGCCCTTCAGGACGCCCTCGAGAAGAGGGATGTCCACACGCGCGTCATGACGGCCTTCGAGGTGCGCGCCGTCGCCGAGCCCTTCATCCGGCGGCGGGCGATTCGTCACCTCGAGAAAAAGCGTTGTGTCATTTTCGCGGGCGGGACCGGCAATCCGTACTTCACGACGGACTCGGCGGCCGCATTGCGCGCGAACGAGGTCCGTGCGGAGGCGATCCTGAAGGCGACCCGCGTCGACGGCATCTATACCGCCGACCCGAAGACGGACCCCGGGGCCGTCTTCCTGCCGCGCGTGACCTATCAGGACGTTCTCGAAAAGAGGCTCGCGGTGATGGACGCCGCCGCGATCGCCCTCTGCCGGGACAACAAGATGCCCATCCGCGTCTTCAACCTCCTCGTGCCGGGCAACATTCGTCGCGTCGTCATGGGCGAGGCGGTCGGAAGCATCGTCGAAACCGCGAAGGCCTGAACGGGCCGCCGAGAAAACGAGGAGTCACGATCCATGCCGCTGACCGAGATCAAGAAGGAAACCGAGCGCCGCATGCACGCATCCCTGGACGCGCTCAAGACCGAATTGAAACACCTCAGAACGGGCCGCGCCGCCGTTGGGATCCTCGAGGGAATCCTCGTCGAGTACTACGGCACGATGACGCCTCTCAACCAGGTCTGCAATCTCTCGACGCCGGACGCCACGCTCATCCTGGCCTCCCCGTGGGAGCCGTCCCTCTGCCCGGTCATCGAGAAGGCGATCCGGACGAGCGACCTCGGCCTCAATCCCTCCTCGGACGGAAAAGTCGTGCGCATTCCGGTCCCTCAGCCCACGGAAGAGCGCCGCAAGGACATCGTCAAGAAGGCGCATGGGTTCGCCGAGCACGCGAAAGTCGAGATCCGCCATCACCGCCACGAGGGAAACGACGCCATCAAGAAGGAGGCGAAGGCCTCCTCGGTCTCGGCGGACGACGAGAAGCGCGCCCTCGACGAGATCCAGAAGCTGACGGACAAGAACGTTGCCGAAGTGGACAGCGTCCTGAAGGTCAAGGAAGCGGAAGTCCTCGCGCGTTGAAGAAGACGCAGGGTTCCCCGGCGACGCTCGTCACGGCATTGATCCCGGCCGCAGGATTCGGGGCCCGCTTCCACGAGGGCGGCCCGAAGGCGCTCGTGCCGCTCCGGGGCAAGCCCATGCTTCTGCACGCGCTCGAACGGCTGGCCGCTTCGGGGCGGCTCAAGTCCGCCGTGATCGCCGTTTCGCCCGGCCACGAAGACGCGTTTCGGAAGGCGCTGGCCGACGCGCCCGTGCCGTACACGCTCGTCGAGGGCGGCGTCACGCGGCGCGAGTCCGTGGCGCGCGCGTTTCGTGCCGCGAAGATCGAGAACGACGACGATCTGATCCTCATCCACGACGCAGCGCGCCCGCTCGTCGATCCCGTCGAGGTCGCGGCCGTCGTGGATGCCGCCGCCAGGAGCGGGGCCGCCATCGCGGGCTTCTCGGTCGTCGAGACGATGAAACGTGTTCACGGCGGCGCGGTCGTCGAGACCGTCCCGCGCGGCGATCTCTTCGCCGCGACGACGCCCCAGGTGTTTCGCGCGGGCCTCCTCCGGACCGCGGTTGCGAAGGACGGCGGCCCGGAAACGACCGACGACGCCCAGCTCGTGGAGCGAACGGGCGGGTCGGTGACCGTGGTCCTCACGTCGCGCTGGAACATCAAGATCACCTACCCGGAGGACCTCGCGTGGGCCGAGGCCTTTCTCGCGCGTGCCTGACGTGAGGATCGGCCACGGCTTCGACGCGCATCCGCTCCTCGCCGGCCGCCCCTGCGTCCTCGGGGGAGTGACGATCCCCTCCGATTCCGGCCCCCTCGGGCACTCCGACGGCGACGTCGTTCTCCACGCGCTCGCCGACGCGCTCCTCGGAGCGGCGGCCGCCGGCGATCTTGGAACGGTGTTCGGGTCGGACCGCCCGGAGTGGAAGGACGCATCCGGAGAGGCTCTCGTGCGCTACGTGCGGGAGCTGACCGACCACCCGGCCGTCGAGAACGTGGACGTGACGATCCTGGCGCTCCGCCCGAAGGTCGCCGAATTCCGGGAGGCGATGCGGGCGAACATCGCAGCGCTCCTCGGCACGGAGCCCGCGCGTGTTTCCGTCAAGGCGTCCTCCGGGAACGGCCTCACGGATTTCGGCAGGGGGGCGGGCGTGGCGGCAACCGTTCTCGTGCTCGTCGGGGAGTCGTCCGCCTCGTGATCGTTTCCGGCTTCCATCCCGTACGCGAAGTGCTCGAGCGGCGCCCGCGTTCCGTCGAGGCGCTCCTCGTGCAGCGCGGCCGAAAGGACGCGCGCGCCGGAGAGATCGAGGAGCTCGCCCGGCAAAAGGGCGTCCCGGTCCGTATCGTTGCGAAGGAAGAGCTCGATCACGTCGCGGGGCGCGCGCACAACGGCGTCGCGGCCCGCGTCGCCGAGCGCGAGTACGACGACGTCGAGGCCTGCCTCGCGGGGGAAAGGGGAAGCCGCTGCGTCCTTTTTCTCGACGAGGTCACGGATCCGGGCAATTTGGGGTCCGTCCTCCGGACCGCAGGCGCGGCGGGAGCTTCTGTCGTCCTGACCGAACGGCACTCGGCGGGGCTTAACGAGACCGTTTCAAAAGCTTCCGCCGGGGCGCTCGAGCGCGTGAAGGTCGGGCGGGTGGTCAACGCGGCCCGGTTTCTGGCCCAGGCGAAAGAGGCCGGTTTCTGGGTCTACGGGGCCGCGATGGAGGGCGAAAACCTTTACGGTGTAGATATTTCCGGCGATGTCGTGTTCTGCCTCGGGTCCGAGGGAGACGGGCTCAGGCGCCTTACGAAGGAGACGTGCGACCGGCTTGTTGCGATCCCGATGAAGGATGGCACGGGCTCACTGAACGTGGCGGTGGCGGCGGGGGTCCTGGCGTACGAGTGGGTGAGGCGCCAGCGCCACACCGAACGATCCCCGGCATGAAAATGGCTTGACGCGATGGGAATCGGGCTGATATAAACCGCGGTTCGCGCCTTTGCCGAGGTGCGCGAAGCCGTGCCACCGCTTCCACTTAACCGATTTCGGGTCGCATGGTCGAGCTCTCTTCGGCAGAAAACGCGAATGCTGGCGTAGCTCAATAAGGTAGAGCAGCCGATTTGTAATCGGCAGGTTGCGGGTTCGAGTCCCATCGCCAGCTCCAGGGGTCAGCCTCCGGGGGCGGAGAACGGGATCAACGAAGGACGGGATACGGGCAGATGGCCGAGCGGTTAATGGCAGCAGACTGTAAATCTGCCGCACTCACGTGCTACGGGGGTTCAAATCCCTCTCTGCCCACCATCTTTCGCCGCGCGAAAGATGGTGGGAAATTCACGCCGGCCCACGTAGCTCAGTTGGTAGAGCACGTCCTTGGTAAGGACGGGGTCAGCAGTTCAAATCTGCTCGTGGGCTCCATTCCCTCTCTCTTTCGCGGGAGTAACTCAGGGGTAGAGTCACAGCCTTCCAAGCTGTTGGTCGCGGGTTCGAATCCCGTCTCCCGCTCCATGAGCAACAACGTGGCTTTCGAACAGGGGTGTAGCTCCAACTGGCTAGAGCGGCGGTCTCCAAAACCGTAGGTTCGGGGTTCGAATCCCCGCACCCCTGCCAAGGCCGCACGGTCCACATGGCGACGAAGAAACGAACGACCCGGACGACGAACACGACGAACAAAGCCACGAACGTAAGGACGAACGAAAAGACATGAACGTGAGCGAGCGCTGGAACAACTTCCGCGGATTCCTCTCCGAGGTCCGGAAGGAATCGGGAAAGGTCTCGTGGCCCGGTCGTGACGAGGTCGTCGGCACGACCACCGTCGTCATCGTCTACACCGCCCTCGTCGGGCTGTTCCTGTTTCTCGTGGACGCGGCCGTGACGCCGCTCGTGAACAAGCTCTTCTCGGCCTTCGGCAGCTGAACGACAAAGGACGGACACTCGTGAGCACCACCGATCCGCAGGACCAAACGACCGCCGCCGCCCTTTCCGCGGGCGCGCCGATGGACTGGTTCATCGTGCACACGTACTCGGGTTTCGAGGACCGCGTCGTCCTCGAATTGACGAACCGCATCAAGGCCCTCGGAATGGAGACCCACTTCGGCGAGATCCGCGTGCCGAAGGAGACGGTCGTCGAGATGAAGGCCGGCAAGCGCCGCAA
>JARXKK010000197.1 GCA_030278895.1 Acidobacteriota bacterium | reverse complement strand
CGTCCGCGTCGCTTCCGGCGCTCGAGAACGGGAGGACGGCGAGGGAATCGATCGGGGCGCGCTCCGTTCGCGCGAACCAGAACGCAGCGAAGCCGAGGAGGGCGGCGCCGATCGCGGCGGCCCGAAGGGCGGCGCGCCGGCGCGGCGCCGCCGGAACCGCCTCCCGGCCGGGGGAGCCGGGCCCGGCCGAGAGCTCGTGCTCGACGGCCGCGGCGTCCGCGAGCCGGGTCGCCGGATCCTTGTCGAGAAGACGCTGGAGGACGGAGCGCGTCGCCGATGAAATTCCGGCGGGAAGGGCGCTCCAGTCCGGCGGGCTCGTGAGCGTCGCGGCAAACGCCTCCTGAGCGCTGCGCCCGGCGAAGGTGCGCCGCCCGGCCAGACACTCGTAGAGGACGCAGCCGAGAGCCCAGAGGTCGGCTGCGGCCGCGGGAGGCTCGCCGCGCAGCTGCTCGGGCGCCATGTAGCCGACGGTGCCGAGAAGCAGACCCGCTTCGGTGAGGAGCGAGGCCGTCTCGTCGTGGTCCGCGGCCGAGGCCGGGCCCGACCGGGCGAGGCCGAAGTCGAGGATCTTCGCTCCGGTCGCGGTGAGGAACACGTTCTGCGGCTTGAGGTCGCGGTGGACGAAGCCGAGCCCGTGGGCGCGCGCGAGCCCCCGCGCGACCTCGGCCCCGATCCGGCGGGCTTCCTCCTCGGGGATCGGGCCGCGCGCGATCCGGGCGGCGAGCGTCTCGCCGTCGAGGAGCTCGAGGACGACGTACGCGACAGCGCCGTCGGTATCGGCGTCGAAGAGCGTGCAGACGTTCGGGTGCGTGAGGCGCGCCGCGATCTTGGCTTCCCGCGCGAATCGGCGGAGCGCGTCCTGGTCCTCTCCGTGGCGGGCGGCGACGACCTTGAGTGCTACTTCGCGGCCGAGACGCGTGTCCCGCGCCCGGTACACCTCGCCCATGCCTCCGGCTCCGAGCGGAGCGAGGACCTCGTAGGGCCCGAGGCGGGTTCCGGCCGTGATCGTCAACCGCGGACGCCGAGCCACCGCACAAACCACCTCACGAGCGCGACGTTCGATCTGATGCGGTTCGGGAGCTTCTGGAAGCCGTGGCCCTCGTCGGGGAAGAGGACGTACTCGACCGGGACACCGCGCTTCTTGAGGCTCTCGACGACCTGCTCGGCCTCGACGACCGGCACGTTCGTGTCGTTCGCGCCGTGGAGGACGATCGTCGGCGCCTTGACCCTGTCGATCCGCGTGAGCGGCGAGAGGCGGTCGAGCATGTCGCCTTCGGTGTCCGGGTCGCCGTACTCGACCTTCGAGATTGCCGCCATCCAGGCTTCGGTGTGCTTGAAAAACGTCTTGAAGTTCACGACGCCGAAGAGGTCCGCTCCGGCGGAGAACATGTCGGGGTAATCGACGAGACCCGCCATCGTCATGTATCCGCCGTACGAGCCGCCCATGATGCCGAGGCGCTTCGGGTCGGCGACGCCGGCCTTCACGACGGCGTCCACGCACGAGACGATGTCCTTGACGGCGTTGACGCGCAGCGCGCCGTTGTCGAGGTTCACGAAGCGCTTGCCGAAGCCGGACGAGCCGCGCACGTTCGGCGCGAAAACGGCGATGCCTTGCGCGACGAGCGCCTGGTAGTCGGCCCTGAAGGAAGGGACTTCCTGCCCCTCGGGTCCGCCGTGGAACGACAGGACGACCGGCCCCGGTCCGGAAGCGCCCTTCGGCCGGTAGAGCCAGCCGGACAGCGGCTCGCCGTCGTGCGCGGAGAACTTCAGAAGCTCGGGGGACACGAGAGAGGAGAGGTCGACGCCCGGGTGGGGAGATTCGGTGATGCGGGAGAAACGAGGGGAAGAAGAGAAGATTTCTTCGAGTATGAAGATGTCGGCCGGCGAATTGGCCGCCGAAGCGGTCATGGCCAGCGCCCTGCCGTCGCGCGACCACGTGACCCCCGAGACGAGGTCCCCCGGCAGCTTCGGCCTTGCCATCTCTTTCCTTCTAAGAAGATCTTCAATCTGCATCTCGTGTCTGCCCGCGACGTTCCATACGAGGACGGCCTTCTCGCCCTTGTCGTCGATCGCGAACGACTGCAGCTCCGCATCGTCCCGCGCCGCGACGATCTCGATGGGGCCGGGCCTGCCGTCCGCCGCGAGCACGATCCGTCCGAATGCGAGCCGGTCCCTTCCTCCATTCGTAGCGACCCAAACGACCTTTCCGTCCGGCGAAAACGCGCCCGAATAGGTTCCCGGCCCTTCGTGCGGCGTGAGCAGCGTCTCCTTCTTCGTCGCGAGGTCCACGAGGAAGAGGTCGTTGCTGCCCCGGTAGCGCAGGCGGTCGAGGAGCGCGCGCTTTCCGTCGCGCGAGAGGTCGTCGAAGCCTCCCGTGCCCGGGTTCTCGCTCACGAGATCGAGGCGGCCGGCCTCCACGTCGTAGACGTAGGCGTCGATGCCGGCGCCCGTACGGCGGTTCGAGCTGAGGATGAGCCGCTTCCCGTCGCGCCGGAAGTTTCCGAGCCGGTTCGTTTCCTTGCCGCCGTCCGTGAGGCGCCTGAGGCCTGTGCCGTCCGGCTTCACGAGGTAGACCTGCGCGTTCATGCCGCCGCCGGGCGCGAGGGTGAAGGCGATCCACTTCCCGTCGGGCGACCACTCCGCCCCGCCGACGGGATCCTCGAACGAGGTGACCATCCGCGGAAAGCCGCCTGTCGCAGGCAACGTCCACACCTGGGGCAGGCCGCTGAGGTTCGAAACGAAGGCGATCGTCTTTCCGTCGGGGGAGAAGCTCGGTGATCGCGAGAATCCGACGCGCGACATGCGCGAGACCGCGGTCTCGAGGTCGTCGGCGGCGAGAGGGAGGGCGGCGAGGGCGGCAAGCGTCGCGGCGAGGACGAGAGTCGGCTTGAATCGCATTCCGAGATTCTAGGTGTTCAGCGTCCGCCCGGCGCCACCTTCGCGAGAAGCGGACGCTCGAGAATGACCTTGGTCATCGCGAGGCCCCCGGCGCGGAATGCGTCCGGGGCACCCGGGGTCGGCGCGGGATCACCCTCGATCGCGGCGTAAGTGTCCGGAGCCACGAGCCCGAGCCACGGATCCGAGCTCGGCGTCAGGAACGCGTCCCGGTAGATGCGTTCCGTGAGCTCGGCGAGCGGGGGGGCGCCTGCGAGCCACGGCAGGATGGCCTGCCGGATCGACGCGTTGAGTGAGGTGTCCTGGGCCATCGACTTCTGGAAGGCCGCGACGAGCCGAGCGAATGCCGCGTCGTTCATCCGGGGCGCCTTCGCGCGCATCAGGAGGAGGGAGTTTTGGTCAAGAGAAGATTCTTTGAATGGCTCAGAGGGCGCGCCCGCGCGGTGCGGTGCGTCGACCAGGGCCGCGGTGGCGGCAGCCCGCATCGCGCGCTCCGGCTTCGCCGACGCCTCTCTTACCCTTCTAAGAAAATCCCCCGGTCCCCAGAGCCCGGGTAACACATCGATGGGTGCGCCGTCCGCGTCCAGCACGTAGTGCAGGCTGTTGCCCGTGATCGTGCGATGGAGGACGCGCCCATCGCCGAAGTCGATCGTGACCTTCGGTGCGGGGCGGACGGACTCCCAGTGGAGGATCCAGTTCTTCCGCAGCTCGTCCGAGACGGCGTTGTTCGCGTAGAGGGTGGTCCGAAAGAAACGGCTGTTCGCGCAGCTGAGCTCCTCGTCGAGGTTCCCGAGGAGGCGCAGCGACAGGACCCGCTTCCCCTCGCGCTTCGCGGCGGCGAGCGCCTCGGGCAGGCTCGTGTACCAGTAGAGCCCGGACCAGGCGGCGTCGCGCTGATGGGCCGCTGAGTCGATCGAGGCGCGCAGGCGCGTCCACTCGGGCCGGGACTCGCCGGCTGCGAGGCCGAGTTTCATCTGCTCGATCTCGGAGTGGCGCGACGAAAGCAGCCCCGCCAGGCGGCTCGGGCCTTCGGCGGGCGAGGCAGATAGAAGATTTTCTTTGAAGGTGAAGAGGAGGAGGAGTGCCGCAGCCGTGCCGTGCTGACGCATGCTCCGGGAGAAAGCAAGAACCTCGCCGTCAGCGGCCGGGGTGCGTCTCCGCGGGCGGAACACGCATCAGGAGCACATAGAGGGCCCCCGCCGCAAAGAAGCCGACGAACCAGGCGTAGTCGTAGAGGGGTCGCAGGATCGGGATCACGAGGCCTCCCCAGGCGAGGAAGCAGCCTGCGAACGTGGCGACGACGGCCGCCGGGTTCCACCCGCCGTACGCGCCGTCCTTCAGGTAGAGCGCTTTCAGGTCGAGTGTCCTCTTTCGGACAATCCAGTAGTCCGCCACGAGGACGCCCGCGATGGAACCGAGCCCGCCCGAGTATCCGAGGAGCCACGTGAAGATGTAGCCCTTCGGATCCGCGAGGAGGCGCCAGGGCTGCATCGCGATGCCGATGAGGCCCGTGATGAGGCCTCCCGTCTTGAAGCTGA
>JARXKK010000196.1 GCA_030278895.1 Acidobacteriota bacterium | reverse complement strand
CCTCCGGGGCGTTCTCCACGAGGTTGCGGCGTTCGTCGCGGCGATCGCGGGAGGGATCCTCGTGTCCCGCGCGTCAGGGGCGCGCGCCCGCATCGGCGCGCTCGTCTACGTGATCTCCCTCGTCACCCTCCTGTCCGTCAGCGCGATCTACCACCGGAAGAACTGGTCCGACAAGCTCCGCGCGATCTGGCGCCGGCTCGACCATTCCGCGATCTTCCTGCTGATCGCCGGGACTTACACGCCTCTCAGCTTCCTCCTCGGCAGCCGCCTCGGCTGGATCTTCCTCGGCATCGTCTGGGCGGGTGCGCTTCTCGGAATCGTGATGTCCGTCGCGTGGGTCAAGGCGCCGAAGGCGCTCGTGGCGGTCGTCTGCGTTCTCCTCGGCTGGGCCGCGGTTCCGCTCCTGCCGGCGCTCAAGGCCGCGCTCGGGACCGGAGCCGTGGTCCTTCTCGCGGCGGGCGGCGTCGCCTACAGCCTCGGCGCCGCCGTGTACGCCCTGCGCCGTCCGGACCCTTTCCCGAACGTGTTCGGCTACCACGAGATCTTCCACGCCCTCGTGATCGCGGCGGCCGCCTGTCACTTCGCGGTCGTCGCCCAGGCAGTCTCGGCGCTGTCGGCCTGACTACCTTGACATCGTCTTGGCCGGGATGGCCGCTGCGGTCGTGGCCACCTTGCCGTGCAGGACCTCGCCGGCCTTGACCTGGGCCTGGCGGGACATGTCGATCGACTCCCCGAGGATGCGGGCCATTTCCTGCGGCGCGTGGAAGCCCATCGAGTTCTCGGCGGCGACGACGTCGAGGCGCCACTGCGCGGCGCGCTGCAGCTCGCCCAGCTCCTTGATGGCCGGGTCCTTGTCCACGACGGCCCGCCACGAGGCGAGGAGGTTCGCCTTCGTCTCGGCGGCCAGCTTCTTGTCCTGGTCTTCCTTGCCGAGCTTCGCGAAGTCCGCGTTCTTCTCGAGCGTCTCCTTCGCCTTCGCGGCGGCCGCGGGGCGGTTCTGGTCGTCGTAGGGCTTCCGGACGGCGACGATGGCGTCGATCATGGCGACGGCCGCCTGGCCGGCGCGCGACATGAGGGCGAAGTGGCGGTCCTGGATGGCTTCGACGCGGCTCTTGAGCTCCTCGTCGCTGTATGGGTGGCAGCTCGCACAGGAGCGGTTCGCCGAGAGGAGCGGGCTCCTCACCCAGTGCTCGGAGATTTTCTGGGCGCCGTCCCGGCGGTAGGACATGTGGCAGTCGGCGCACGCGACGCCGCTGCGGGCGTGGATGCCCTGGCTCCACATCTCGAACTCGGGGTGCTGCGCCTTGAGGACCTCCATGCCGGTTTCCGCATGCGTCCAGTCCTTGAAGCGCGCGCCCTTGACCTCCATGGAGTTGTACTGCTTCTCCATGTCCTCGACCCTGAGCCCTTCGGCCCACGGGAAGAAGATCGTCGTGCCCTTGCCGCAGAAATACTCGACGTGGCACTGGCCACAAACGTACGAGCGCTTTTCCTGCCGCGTCGCGTCCACGTTCGGGTCGTAGGCACGGGCCCGGTCGCCGCTGCGCCAGCGCTCGATGCTCGGGAGGTGAGGAACGGCGGCCTTCGACGCCGCCAGCTTCTGGATGCCCGCGACGAAGGCCGGCCGCGTGACGCGCAGCTCCATCGACTTCGGGTCGTGGCAGTCGACGCAGGACACCGGGTGGACCTTGCCCGTGAGCTGCTCGAGCTGCTTGTGGGCGTCCCAGTAACTCAGGGCGCCGACGGCCTCGAGGCCCTTCTGCAGCTGCTCGGCCTCGCTCGCCTGCGGAGCCGCGTCCTTCCCGAGCTTCCTGTAGAGCGGCATGATCGAGGCGTGGCAGTGCATGCAGTTGCCCGACTGCTTGCCCTCGGCCTGCACGTTGCGTTTCGTGTTCTCCTGGTCGAAGAGCATGAAGGCGTGACCGCGCCGGTCGCGGTAGTCCACCGCGAAGAGGTACCCCGCGAAGATCCGCGTCAGCCACGGGTCGCGCGCCGCCTTCTGGGGCGGGACGACGCCCTCGGCTCCGCCGTAGCCTCCGCCGTACTTCGTGTGCGACGGCTCGGACGTGCGCTTGTACCCGTCGTACTCGCGCGGCCAGTTCGTGCCCCACTTGGCCGGGTCGACGTCGTTCTCCGTCACGTCGACGAGCCTGACTGTGGAGTTCTTCGCCTCCTGCTTGCGTTCGGCGATGTTGACGAGCAGGGCCGCGGCGGCGAGGGCCACGAGCAGGAAGACGCCGGCGACGAGGGCGATGAGGAGCCCGCGCTTCTTTTCGGGGGCCGGGTTCGATGCGGACATGAGGTGCTCCTTCGGGGCAGAGTTGGGTCAGCGGGCGTGGCCCACCGAGGCGTGACAGCGGACGCACGAGACGTCGCCGCCCTGGGTCATCGAGTCGACGAGGTCGGAGTGGCATCGGCGGCAGTTGGCCTCGACCACGGCCGAGCTCTCCGGCCGGGCCCGGATGACGTCCGGATAGCCGCCCATCGTGAACGCCCACGAGTGGTGCCAGCCGTTGAGAGCCTTGACCATGTACTTCGAGATCGGCCCGGCCGGCGTGTGGCAGTCGTTGCAGGTCGCGACATCGTGATGCGGGGCGGCCTGCCAGCCGGCGTAGTGCGCGCTCATGACGTGGCAGTTCGCGCACGTCGCGGGGTCGTTTCCCATGTAGGACGAGCCCTTGGCGTAATAGAAGGCGTACCCGCCGATCCCGAGCGCCAGGCCAGCCGCGGCGGCGACCACTGTCAGAGGGATCGGGAGCAGGGAGAAGCCGCGATTCGTTTTCATGAATGCTTCCGGAGGCTCACCCTTCCGACTCTTTGCGTCGATGAATCAGGTGAATCAAGCGGATTCTACCGGCCGCCGCCGGAGCGTCGCGAAAAGCACGTGGGCCCAGAGGACCAACCCGGCCGTCGCGAAAATCCCGGTCGTGCCGACGAGACGATAGAGCGCCAGGCCGCCCCATCCGAGCGCGACCGGGATCTGCAGCGCGCGGACGATGGCGGCGGCGATGACCAGCAGGACGGCGAGACGCGCCTCCCGCGGCCGCGCAAGGTTCCGGCCCGTGAACAACGGGACGACGTAGAGGCTCATCACGACGACGAAGAGCGTGAGAAACCCGATCGTGTAGATATGCCGCGCGCCGTCCCACACGAACTTGTGCACGGAGGCGCCACCAATCTCCGCGACTGCGGCCGTGAGGGAAGTCGCCGCGAAGAGGCCGAGGAAAAGCATGGGCACGCGCAGGAACGGCACGGCCAAAGGCCGCGCGAGAGGGACGAGAAGATGGCTCGCCGCGAGGAAGAGGAGCACGGCCGCCGCGACGAGCAGCGTGCCGGCCATCGTGAGAGCGCGGGCCGTGAGCGGTGGAATGCCGCGAATCCACGCCGCCGCGAGGAGCAGGGTACCCGCCCCCTGCAGCGTGGCGACCCACCGCGCGCCTTGCGTCGTCCGGCCAGGCCGGCCGAGTAACGCGGGAGCCACGCGCGAGGAGAAGGCGAACAGCCACGAGAGAACGAGTCCGTAGAGAGTGACCGCGTAGAAAGGCTCGACGAGGTCGCTGGGAATTTCGGACTCCGCGTGACCCGCGAGGAAGATCGCCTGCGCCGCCGACAATGCCGCGCTCACCATCGCCCACGCGGTTCCGAGGAGGAAATGAAAGGTGAAGGGATCGCCCGGCTCGCGTCGCGTGGCGAGAACCCCGAAGGCCCACGCTACGAACGCGAAGATCCCGGCGAGCTCGAGCGCGCCGGAGAGGAGCGAGAGGAGACGGCCGGCGGCCCACGGCGCCAGAGGCTGGCCGATCGCCCGGAACAGGGCGCCACCCCCGACGCCGACGAGAACTGTCAAGACGACTCCTCGCGGCGCGGGCGGGACCTCGAGAATGCGGGCCAGAGCGGGGAACATCACCCCCAGGACGAAGAGCAGGCCGAATCCCACGAGCTGGACGTGCGCATGAAGCTGGAGATGGGAAGGCAGGACCGTTCCTGCCGCAAACGCCATCTCCCAGATCGCCCAGCCGCCCGTGGAGACGCCGAGTGCGATGGCGAGCGCGGCAGCGGTGTATACGAACGCGGGCAGCAGGTCGCGAGGCGCTGCCGAAGTGGGAGCCATGTCGTGTTCAGCGCTCTTCGAGCCGCTTGAGAGCCTCCGGCGCGATCCGGGACGGATCCCAGGCCGGCTCCCACACGAGCTCCGTCGAGACCGACGTGACGCCCCGGAGCGCCGACACCGCCCGGTGGATCCCGTGCGCGAGCATCGGTGTGACGGGGCAGCCCTGCGTCGTCGCGGTAAACGTCACGTGCACCGCTCCTTCCGGCGAGATCGACACGCCGTAGACGAGGCCGAGGTCCACGACCGAGAGACCCAGCTCGGGGTCGATGACAGGCTGAAGCGCGTCGAGGACGTCGGACTCAGTGGGCAGCGGCATGTTGACTCCCGGCGGCCGCC
>JARXKK010000195.1 GCA_030278895.1 Acidobacteriota bacterium | reverse complement strand
CCCCCCTTGAAGACGAAGCGCGACGTCGTGGAAATTCTCATGGAGGAGCGGCAGAGCCACCGGTGATCCGGTACGTCGATTCTTGCGTCGTCCTGCGGGCCGTCCTCGGCCAGCGAGGCGCCCTGTCAGGCTCGGACGAACCCGGTCAATCGATCACGAGCGCCCTGACGCGGGTCGAGTGCGGGCTCTCGGTGTTCGGGACTTCCTGATCGGCTCAGCCGCCGGCGACCGGCGGCAGGAGCGCGACGACGTCGCCGGGGGCGATGGAATCCGTCTCCTTCGCCCAGGTCTCGTTGATCGCGAGCTTCGCGCGCGTTCCGAAGCGCGCGAGGACGGGATGCGCGGCCTCGAGCGCGCGGCGGAGACCCGCCACCGTGGCCGGCTCCGGCACCTCGACGGCGATCGCGTTGCCGACGGCGTCCCGTAGCGAGGCGAAGAGCAGGACTTCGACCTTCACGCGACCCTCACTTCCACCTTCACTTTGTAATCTTACAAGGTGCGGCCGCCCGTAGAATCTCCCGCCGGAGGACACATGCCGGAAGGACGTCTCTCGGGTAAGACGGCTCTCGTGACGGGCGCGGGCAAGGGAATCGGCCGGGCGATCGCCCTCCGGCTCGCGGCGGAAGGCGCGCGCGTGGCGGTTGGCGTCCGGAAGGAATCCGACGGCGCGGCCGTGGTGGCCGAGATCGCGAGCGCGGGAGGTATCGCGCAGGCGGTTCTTCTCGACGTCGTGGACCCGGCGTCCGTCGCGACCGGCGTCGAGCGCGCGGCCCGGCCCGACCGCCGCCTCGACATCCTCGTGAACAACGCAGGGATCGGGGGTCCTACGCCCTTCGACGGAGACGTCCGCTCGGACGTCGCATGGGCCGAGATTCTGGACGTGAATCTCACCGGGACCTGGCGCGTCTGCCGCGCGGCCCGACCCTTCCTGCGCGACGGCGGCCGGATCGTGAACATCTCGTCGGTGACGGGACGATTCGGAGTGGCCGGGATGGCGGCGTACAGCGCGTCCAAGCACGGAGTCATCGGGCTCACGCGCACTCTCGCGCTCGAGCTCGCACCCCGGAAAATCACCGTGAACGCCGTGTGCCCGGGCTGGGTGGACACGGAGATGGGCCGCTCGGGGATCGTGCGCATGGGGAAGTCGATGCAGAAGAGCGTCGAGGAGGCGTTCGCGTTCGCGGGGAAGATGGCGCCTCTCGGTGAGGTGCTGTCGCCTCCCGAAGTCGCGGGCCTCGTCGCGTATCTCGCGTCACCCGAGGCGCGGAACATGACCGGCCAGGCTCTCGTCCTCGACGGCGGTCAGGTGATGCCGTGACGCGTGCCTGAGATCGGCGCGGTTTTCCTGGACGCGGGAGACACGCTCCTCGCCGCGGACCCGCCCGTCGACCACGTTTATCGCGATGCGTTCGCGCGGCACGGCGTAGACGCGACGGCGGACGACGTGCACGGCGCCGTGCACGCGACATGGCGCGAGGTGGACGCGGCCCGCGCGCTCGGAGAGAAGCGCTGGAAGGGGCCGGGCGGAGAGGCGGGATTCTGGCGGCGGTTCGTCGGGTCCGTGTTCGCGCGGCTGGGCGGAGGCGAGATGCCCGAGCCGCTTCTCGCGCACCTCATCGCGCACTTCCGCGAAGAGCTTCACTGGGCCCTCTACCCGGAGGTTCCCGAGGTTCTGGCCGCGCTCCGCGCGAGCGGGATCAAGCTCATCGTGGTCTCGAACTGGGATTCCAGCCTGCCGTCGCTCCTGGAACGCCTGGGGATCCGGGATTCGTTCGACGACGTCGTCGTGTCGGCCGTCGTCGGGGTGAGCAAGCCGGACCGCGGGATCTTCGACGAAGCCATCCGGCGCGCGGGCGTGGCGCCCGGAGCCGCGCTGCACGTCGGGGACTCGCTCACGGACGACTACCACGGGGCGCGCGCCGCAGGGCTCCATGCGCTCCTCGTCGACCGCGGAGGCCGCCGCCCTCCGGAGGTCGAGTCCATTGCTTCCCTGGCCGAGCTGCCGGCGCGGCTCGCGGGGCGCCGCACGGCTTAGACTCTTCCCATCACTTTCGAGGAGGCCGCATGTCGTCGCTCTTCCGGCGCAAGCCGCTCGATGCCCTGATCGCCGAAGGCGGCGACGAAGCCCACGGCCTGAAGAAGACCCTCACATGGGTCGACCTCCTGGCTCTGGGCATCGGCGCGATCATCGGAGCCGGCATCTTCGCCACCCTCGGCAGCGCGACGTCCGGCGGCACGGGCAACCCGCCCGCCGGACCGGGCGTCACCGTTTCGATTCTCCTCACGGCCGTGGCCTGCGGATTCTGCGCGCTGTGCTACGCGGAGTTCGCGAGCCTCGTGCCCGTCGCGGGCTCGGCTTACACGTACAGCTACGCGACGCTGGGCGAGCTCGTGGCGTGGATCATCGGGTGGGATCTCATCATCGAGTACGCCGTCGGAAACATCGCGGTCGCGATCTCCTGGGCCGCGTACTTCCGCCAGCTCATGGTCGGCTTCGGGGTTGCGATCCCCGCGTGGATGGCGACGGACTATCGTTCGACGGTCCTCGCCGCGAAGGCCGCCGCCGAGTCGGGAGTGGCGAGCCTCGGCCCCGAATACGCGCTCGCCTACGAGGCGCACTTGCACCATCCGGTCCTCCTCGGGATCCCGATCGTCTGCAACCTCCTCGCGGTCGCCATCACGGCGGCCATCACGTGGATCCTCGTCATCGGCGTCAAGGAGTCGGCGCGGTTCAACAACGTGATCGTCGTCCTGAAGCTCCTGACGCTCCTCTTCTTCATCGTCGTGGGCGCGATGTGGGTGAAGCCCGCGAACTGGCACCCCTTCTTCCCGGGGGGCCTCCATGGCGTGTGGACCGGAGCCTCCCTGATCTTCTTCGCGTACATCGGTTTCGACGCGATCTCGACCGCCGCCGAGGAGTGCGAGAACCCCGGACGCGACATGCCGCGCGGAATCCTCGGCTCGCTGGCGATCTGCACGGTCCTCTACCTCGCGGCGGCGCTCGTGCTCACCGGGATGATCCCGTTCGCGAAGCTGGGCGGCGTCGCCGACCCGCTCGCGGCCGCGCTCACTTACGTGAATCAGGGGTGGGCCGCGGGCATCCTCGCGTTCGGCGCCGTCGTCGCGATGACGTCCGTCCTCCTCGTCTTCCAGCTCGGGCAGCCGCGCATCCTCATGGCGATGTCGCGCGACGGGCTCCTCGGTCCGTGGTTCGGGAAGATCCACCCGAAGTACCGGACGCCTTACGTCACGACGATCCTGACGGGAATCTTCGTGGCGTTCTTCGCGGCGGTCGCGAACATCGATGAGGTCGTCCAGCTCACGAACATCGGGACGCTCTTCGCGTTCGTGCTCGTGTGTGTCGGAATCCTCATCCTGCGCGTCCGTGAACCCGATCGGCCGCGGAAATTCCGCGTCCCGTTCTCGCCGGTGACGCCTGTTCTCGGAATCGTGATGTGCCTCGTGCTGATGGCGGGCCTGCCGGCCGTCACCTGGATCCGCTTCGGGATCTGGCTCCTCGCCGGCCTCGTCATCTACTTCGTTTACGGCGCGCGACGCAGCCGGCTGGCATGACCGCCCTCTCGCGCGCGGAACGCGACGCGGCGGTCGATCTCATGATCATCGGAGCGGGACAGGCGGGCATCCCTCTCGCTCACGCGCTGGCAAAGGAGTCCTGGCGCGTGACGATCGCCGAACGGAAGAACCCCGGAGGCTCGTGCGTGAACTTCGGATGCACCCCGACGAAGGCCGCGATCGCGTCCGCGCGCGTCGCCCAGCTCGTGCGGCGCGCCGGGGAATTCGGGATCCGCATTTCCGGGATGCGCATCGACTTCGCCGCGGTCCTCCAGCGTGCCCGGGGCATCGCCGCCCAGTCGCGCATCGCGCTCCACGAATCGCTCGTGCACGTGCACGGGGGGAACCCTGCTTACGTTCACGGCCATGCGCGCTTCCTCGGGCGGGCCGGGCGCCTCTTCCGCGTCGCGGTGGGAACGCGTGTCGTCCTCGCGCGCCAAGTGGTTCTCGATACGGGCACGCGCACGCGCGTTCCCCCGCGCCTCGGTCTCGAAAGGGTCGACTATCTGCATGCGGGAAACTGGCTCCATCGCCCCGCTCTCCCCGCGCATGTCGTCGTCATCGGGGGGAGCTATGTGGGGCTCGAGATGTCGCAGTTCTACCGCCGCATGGGGAGCCGCGTGACTCTTCTCGAGCGGGGAGCGCGCCTCGCGGACCGGGAGGACGACGAGGTCTCCCGCGCGCTCCGCGGGTTCCTCGAGTGCGAGGGGATCACGTGCCGGCTCGGCGCTACGGTCACGGGCGTTGCGAAGACGCGCGGCGGCGTGAAGGTTTCATTCCGTGAGGGCCGCCGGCGCGAGACGGTCACGGCATCGCATGTGTTTCTTGCGGCCGGCCGGCGTCCCAACACGGACGACCTAGGCCTTGCAACGATCGGCCTCGA
>JARXKK010000194.1 GCA_030278895.1 Acidobacteriota bacterium | reverse complement strand
CGGCCCTCCTCGAAGGCGTCGACGTGCCCGTCTACCCCATCGGACTGCGCTCGCCGGGACCCCCCGTCTTCCCCGCTCCGGGACAGTCCGTCGAAGCCCTCCTCAACCTGGAAATCCTCGGGCACGTGGCACGCATCACGGGCGGACGTCTCTCTATCGTGGACGAGCCCTCGCGTCTGCCCGATTCCATCCGGCTCATCGAGAAGGATCTTCGCGCGCAATATCTTCTTGGCTTCACGGCCGCGGGCACCGGGCCCGTGCGCTTCCGCCGCATCGCACTCCGGCTCTCCGGTCCGGTTCGGGCGATTCGCGTCCGGGCTGGCTACAAGGGTCCGGCTCCGCCCGCAAAGGGCTAATCACGAACAGGAGGACTTTCGAAATGAAACGCAATTCTCTTTCGCTGCTCGCCGCCGCCATTGCGGTCACGAGCCTGTCACTCGCGGGCTGCGCGACGACCACGGACGTCGACAAGAAAATCGCCGACGCGCAGGCCAAGACCGATAAGAAAATCGAGTCGGTCGAGACGCAGGTCGAAGACCTGCAGGTCAATCAGAAGACGACCGCGGGCAAGCTCGACGAACAGGGCAAGCAGATCGAGCAGATCAGCCAGTCCGCCAAGGAAGCGCTCCAGCGCGCCCAGGAAGCCGGCGTCCTCGCGAAGGGCAAGATCCTGTTCCAGCAGTCGTTCTCGGAAGACCGTGTGCGCTTCAAGGTCAATTCGTTCGAGCTGACGAAGGACGCGAAGGTGGCGCTGGACGAGTTCGCCGCCAAGATCAAGGGGCTCGACAAGGGCGTCTACCTCGAGATCCAGGGGCACACGGACGACACCGGCGGCGCGGACTACAACGACCAGCTCGGGCAGCAGCGCGCCGAGGCCGTGCGCCGGTACCTCGCCCGCGACCACAAGCTCCCCCTCGGCCGCATCTCGACGATCTCTTACGGCGACACGCAGCCGGTCCAGACCAACAAGAGCGCGAAGGGCCGCGCCCAGAACCGCCGCGTCGTGATCGTCGTCCTCGAGTAGAGCGGCTCGGAAGAAAAAGAGAAGGAAGATTCTGCAGCGGGCCCTGGCGGGCCCGCTATTTTCTCTTCTTCCTCTTTCTCAACTCTTCCAGCAGCTTGAGGAAATCGCCCGGTGGGTCGGCGTCGAGCGACACCGCCTTGCCTTCCGCGGTCTTCCAGCCGAGATGCCCGGCGTGCAGCGCCTGGCGCGGGAACGGGACCGGGAACGGCTTCGCTTTCCGATCGCGGTAGACCGAGTCGCCCACGAGGACGTGGCCCGCGTTCGCGAAGTGGATGCGGATCTGGTGCGTGCGCCCGGTCTTCAGGCGCGCCTCGACGAGGGTCGCGATCCCGAAGCGCTCGATCACGGTCCACTCCGTGACGGCCTTGATGCCCGGTTCCCCCGGCTTCGCGACGCCGCGGCGCCGCTCGCCGGGCTCGGCGACGAGCTCCCGGTCGTACGTTCCCGTGTCGCCGCTCATGTCGCCCTCGACGACCGCGCGGTAGCGCCGGTCCATCGTGTGCGCGCGGAGCTGTGCCTGCATCCCGACGAGGCCCCGCCGGCTGCGGGCGAAGACGAGGATGCCGGACGTCTCCTTGTCGAGCCTGTGCACGACGGACACGAACGTCCGCTCTCCGCTCCCGCCGTGACGCCTCTGCACGTATGTCGATACGCGGCTGAGAAGCGTGTCGACCTCCTTCGCCTCGGTCGGGTGCGTGAGCAGCCCGCTGGGCTTGAAGACCGCGATCGAGTCGTCATCCTCGTAGAGCACGACGAGCGACGTCTGGACGCGCCGTTCCTTTCGGAGGTTGCGGTCCCACCGGAGCGCCACCTCGCGCGAGACGATCGCGCCGGGGTCGTTCACGACCGCCCCGTCGACGGTCACCTGCCCCTCGGTCACGGCCCTCTTGAGGCGCGTGGCGGATTCTTCCGGGTAGATGGTCTGGAGGCGGCGGACGATGCGGAGGGGCCCGCCGGCGCTCGCCGTGGGAACGGTCTTCACCCGGACATCGTCGCACGAACCGCCCGGCAGCTGCAGCGAGCCCCGCGTACACTCTGCCCGCATGAGCCGCCCCTCCGTGTTCTCCGGACGAAGAGCGCGCTTTTTCGATGCGATGAAAGAAGGCGTGGCGGTGCTCTTCGCAGCGCCCGAGGCCGCGTTTGGCCACGACGTGCACTACCGCTACCGGCCCGATCCGGATCTCTTCTACCTGACCGGCTTCGGTGAGCCGGAGGCCGTCGCCGTTCTCGACGCGGAGAGAAGGACATTCGCGCTCTTCGTGCGGCCGAAGGACCGCGCGAAAGAGACGTGGGAAGGCCGCCGGTCCGGACCCGGGGGCGCGGTGCATGATTTCGGCGCCGACGCCGCCCATCCGATCGGCGAATTGCCGCGACGCCTGCCCGACCTCCTCCGGCGCGCCCGCGTCCTCCACTACGCGTTCGGGAGCCACGCGGAAGGCGATCGCATCGTGGCGGGCATTCTCGCGCGCTTCCGCCGCGAAGCGCGGCACGCGCACCGTGGACCGGTGAGCGTGTCGGACCCGACGGATCTCCTGCATGCGATGAGGCTCGTGAAGAAACCCGACGAAATCGCCCTCATGCAGCGCGCCGCGACCATCGCGGCCGCCGCGCACCGCGACGCGCAGCGACTCGCGAAGCCCGGTCTCTTCGAATACCAGATCGAAGCCGCGATCGACCGCCGCTTCAGGACGATGGGGGCGGCGGGGCCCGCGTATCCCACGATCGTGGCGTCCGGCGACAACGCGACGATCCTCCACTACACGGAAAACAGCCGGCGCATCGCCGCGGGCGACCTCGTCCTCGTGGACGCGGGCTGCGAGGTGGAGGGATACGCGTCGGACGTGACGCGCACGTTTCCGGCTTCGGGCCGATTCACGCGGCCGCAGAAGCGGCTCTACGGCGTCGTCCTCGCGGCGCAAAAGGCGGCGATCGCGGCCGTGAAGCCCGGAGCCGCGTGGGACGCTCCGCACGAGGCCGCGCGCGAGATCCTGCTCGACGCGCTGATCGAACACGGCCTCCTCAGGGGCCGCCGCGAGGCGCTGAAGAAGAAGAACGCGGCACAGCGGTTCGCGCTCCATCACACGTCGCACTGGCTCGGCCTCGACGTCCACGACCGCGGGCGTTACCGCGACGAGGCGGGCTCCCCCAGAAAGCTCGAGCCCGGGATGGTCCTCACGGTCGAGCCCGGTCTCTACGTGCGTGCCGACGAGAAGCGCGTCCCGAAGGAATATCTCGGCATCGGTATCCGCATCGAGGACGACGTTCTCGTGACGGAATCCGGCTCGCGCGTCCTGACGGAAGGCGCCCCGAAGTGAGAGCCGGCCGGGCCTGACCCTTACGGCAGCGCCGCCGGCTCGGCCCAGACGTCCTTCAGGAGCTCCGTCGAAAGGCCCGCGCGGTTCTCGAGAAGGGCGCGCGCGGAGAAGAGGATGTGCCCGCTGACGCCGGGCTGCGCGCGGGCGCGGCGGATCTGCTCCACGATCTCTTTCGTCGGCCAGCCCTTCCCGCCATCTTCGAGTCCCACGCGGCTTGCGGCGATTCCCGGCCACAGAGCCGCCGTGCCCCGCGGGGCCTGCGCCGCCCACCATGCGAGGAGCGCCGGAAAGCTCTGTTCTTTCGGCTCGATCGGCCAGTAGAGCTGAGGCGCGAGGTAGTCGACCCATCCGCGCTGGATCCACGTGCGCGCGTCGGCCGAAATCTCCTCGTACGCGTCGAATCCCTTCACCTGCGCCGGGCGCCCGGGCCGCCAGATGCCGAAGGGGCTGATGCCCACCCTGACCCTCGGCTTCGCCGCCTTCACCTCGTCGTGGAGGCGCTTCACGAACCTGTTCACGTTCCACCGGCGCCAGTCCTCGCGCCCGAGGACGCCCCCGGAAGCCACGTACTTCGAAAAACTCGTCCCATCCGGAAACTCCATGACGCTGCCGGCCGCGTCCTTCTCGGGGTACGGATAGAAATAGTCGTCGAGGTGCACGCCGTCCACGTCGTACCGGGTCACGACATCGAGGACGACCGCCCGTGCGTGCGTCGCGACGTCCTCCTCGCCGGGATCCATCCAGAGCTGCTTGCCGTAGCTCCTGACGAGATCGGGACGGCTCCGCGAGACGTGCGTCGCCGCGGCCCGCGACAAGGAGGACGCCGGGCGCGCCCGATACGGGTTGAACCAGGCGTGGAGCTCCATTCCGCGCGCGTGCGCCTCCGCGATCGCGAAGGCGAGAGGATCCCAGAACGGCTCGGGGGCGACGCCCTGCGTCCCGCTCAGGACCTCCGACCAGGGCTCGAGCGCGGACGGATAGAGCGCGTCCGCCGCGGGCCGCACCTGGAAGATCACCGCGTTCGCGTGCAGCGCGGCGAGAGTGTCGAGGAGAAACACGAGCTCCTGCTTCTGACGGGTGGTCGAGAGGCCCGGCGCCGACGGCCAGTCGAGATTCCCCACGGTGGCCACCCAGACGCCGCGGAACTCGCGGCACG
>JARXKK010000193.1:3332-4638 GCA_030278895.1 Acidobacteriota bacterium | reverse complement strand
TTCTTGCCCGGCTTGAAGTACGGCACCCGCTTCGGCGGCACCATGACTTTTACGCCGCTGCGTTTCGGGTTTCGCGCGATCCGCGCGCCCCTCTGGCGTAGCCGGAAGCTGCCGAAGCCCCGGAGCTCGATCTTCTCGCCCGATCGGAGCGACGCGATGATCCCGTCGAACACCGAGTCGACGATGATCTCCGCCTGCTTTTTCGTCAGGTCGGTGGCATGGGCAACCTGCTCGACGAGGTCCGCTTTCGTCGTCGTGCCTTCCGCGCGGCCTACCACAGAAAGAAGACGTTCCATCCGCCCCCCACCGGTGCGCCCGAGAGGAGGCGCCCCGTCCACGTCGATTCCGAAGGTCCCGTCAGGAGCTCGATGAGTCCCGGCCTCGTGGGCCGCGGATGCCAGACCTCCGCGGGCAAGGCGACGTGCGCGAGGCGCGCGGCGCGATCCACCGCGTCGCGGTAGTCGCCGATCTCGTCGACGAGTCCCAGCGCCAGCGCTTCCTCTCCCGTGACGACGCGCCCGTCCGACATGCGGGCGAGCGCCTCGGGCTTCAGCCGGCCCTTGCGGCCCTCGGCCACTGCCCCCTGAAACTGCAGGCGCAATTTCTGGATGAGATCTTCGAAATACGCTTTTTCCTCGTCGGTGAGCGGGCGGGACGGGTTGCCCGCGTCCTTCAACGCGCCGCTCTTGAGCGTGATCGCGCGGACCTTGGCCCATTCGAGAAGGTCCCCGTAGTTCATCCACGACATGACGACGCCGATGGATCCGGTGATCGTGCCGGGATTCGCGACGATGTGGTCTGCCGCCACGGCAGCGTAGTAGCCGCCGGAAGCGGCGACCGATTCCATGGAGACGACGACGGGCTTGCCCGTCTCCTTACGAAAGCGGCGGATCTCGCTGAAGAGCTCCTGCGACGCGGCCACGCCGCCGCCGGGCGAGTTGATGCGCACGACCACGGCCTTCACACCGGGCGCCGTCTTGAACTTCGCCAGCATGTCGCGAAAGCGATCCGCGGACAGGATGATTCCTTCGATGTCGACGACGCCCACGCGCCCGCCGAGTCCGAAGGGCGGCGCGCCGCTGCGCGGAGAGAACACGAGGGCCACGGCCGAGACCAGCAGAAGCAGGAACGCGAAGGCCACGGCCGCGACGATCCAGGCGACGGTGGAGCGCTTCACGCGGTCATTTCCCGGACGCCGCTCATTGATCCGCTCCGGCTACTCGTGCGGATCGGTACCGGCCGGAACCGGATTCTCGACCGCCTCAGCCGTTCCGGTTTCCCCTGCTCCGGTTTCCCCTGCTCCGGT
>JARXKK010000193.1:0-3232 GCA_030278895.1 Acidobacteriota bacterium | reverse complement strand
TCCGGTTTCCCCTGCTCCGGTTTCCCCTGCTCCGGTCTCCGTCGCTTCGGCCGGCACCGCCGACGCGTCCCGCACGGGCTGCTCCACGTCGCGGGACGAGAGCCCGATGCGTTGCTCGGCGGCTTCGATCCGAAGCACGCGGACGCGCACGGGGTCGCCTTCCGCGTAGTGGGAGGCCGGCTTCTCTCCGCGCGCAAGCGGCGTCTCCGAGACGTGCATCAGGCCCTCGAGGCCCTCGGGCAGCCGCACGAAGACGCCGAACTCGGCGACCTTCGCCACGGTGCCGTCGACGACGTCCCCGGGCTGATGCTTCGCGGAGAATTCCTCCCACTCGTTCGGGCGGAATTCCTTGATCGAAAGGCTGATCCGGCGGTTCTCGACGTCGATCGCGGTGAGCACGGCCTGCACCTCGTCGCCCTTCTTCAGGACCTCGGACGGGTGCTTCACGCGGCGGCCCCACGACATGTCGGACACGTGGATGAGGCCGTCGATTCCCTCCTCGATCTCGACGAAGGCGCCGAAATCGGTCAGGTTGCGGACCGTGCCCGTGATGCGGTCGCCGATGTGGAACTTCTCGGCGAGCTGTTCCCACGGGTTCGGCTCCGTCGCGCGAAGAGACAAAGACAGGCGGCGCGTTTCGGAGTTGACGTCCGCGATGACGGCCTCGATCGTGTCCCCCACGTTCAGGAGCTTCGAGGGGTTCTTGACCCTCTTCGTCCACGACATCTCGGAGACGTGGATCAACCCCTCGACACCTTCCTCGAGCTCGACGAAAGCCCCGTAGTCGGTGAGGGAGACGACCTTGCCGCGCACGCGGGCGCCGACCGGGTAGTGGGCCGGCAGGTCGTGCCACGGGTCGGGCTTCAGCTGCTTCATCCCGAGGGAGATGCGTCCCGTCGCTTCCTCGAAGCGGAGGACCTTCACGTCGACTTCCTGTCCCACGTGCACGGCGTCCGAGGGGTGCGCGAGGCGGCCCCACGTCATGTCGGTGACGTGAAGGAGGCCGTCGATTCCGCCCAGATCCACGAACGCGCCGTAGTCGGTGAGGTTCTTGACGACGCCCTTGAGAACGCGGCCGTCCGCGAGCGCATCGGAAGCTTCCTTCTTCTTGACCTCGGCGACTTCGTCGAGGATGGCCTTGCGCGACAGGACGATGTTGCCGCGTTTCTTGTCGAGCGAGACGACGCGGAACTCGAGCTCGCGTCCCTTGAGGACGTCGAGGTTCTTGAGCGGGCGCGAGTCGGCGATCGAGCCGGGCAGGAACGCGCGAACGCCGATGTCGACGGAGAGCCCGCCCTTCACCCGTTCGAGGACGCGACCCTTGACGGACGAATTCGTGGCGAACGCCTGTTCGACGATGTCCCACGCCTTGCCGCGGCGGGCCTTCTCGTAGGAAAGCACGACGTAGCCGTTCGGGCCTTCGGTACGCTCGAGCACCGCCTCGATCTCCTGCCCCGGATGCGGGAGCCGATCGGCCGGCATGTGGTGGAATTCGGAACGGGGAATCATCCCCTCCGACTTGTAGCCGATGTCGACGAGAATCTCGTCGGCCGTCACCTGAAGCACACGGCCCTTGATGAGCTCTCCCTCCTTGAGAGAGCGCTCGCTCTCGGCCAGGAGACGCGCGAACTCTCCATCCTGCGCGCCTTCATCGGCCATCTGGCCACCGTCGTTCTTCGGGTCCCTAGGCGACATGTACTCGTGCTCCTTCGCGGGTCTGGTTGGGTCGCCTGGATCGCCTCGGGGCAAACGCATAAGCGGCCGGAACCGTTGATGTTAGACGGGCGGGGGGAGGCCGGTCAACCACCGGGCGGAACCGGCCGTCCGACGGCCGAAAGCACGCGGTCGACGACTTCGTCCACGGAGAGAGCCGACGTGTCCAACCGGGCGTAGGTGCCGTCGTCCGTGAGAGGCGAATCGGCCCGCGTCGCGTCCGCGTGGTCGCGCGCTTCCATGTCCGCGAGGACCTGTTCGTAGGTCTCGAGGGAATTCTTCGCCGACAGCTCGGCGAAGCGCCGGCGGGCTCGCACCGCGGCGGACGCCGTGAGAAAGAACTTGTGCGGCGTCTCGGGGACCACCTTCGTGCCGATGTCCCGGCCCTCGAGCACCCCGCCTCCTTCCAGCGCGAGGCTGCGCTGCATTCCGGCGAGCCGGCGCCGGACTCCCGGCACGGCGGAAACGGCCGAGGCGTACTTCGAGATCTCGGGAGTCCGGATCTCCTTCGAGACGTCCTCCCCGTTCAGCCAGGTGCGCGCGTCCTCGGCGCTCCCGGTCACGCGGACGTCCACGCCCGAGGCGATCGCGATGACCCGGGCGGGGTCCTCGAGAGGGAGGGCGATCCCCTTGCGCTTCACGGCGAGACCGACCGCGCGGTACATCGCCCCCGTGTCGAGGTACGGGACGCCGAGGCGGGCGGCAAGCGCCTTCCCGACCGTGGACTTCCCCACGCCGGAAGGCCCGTCGATCGCGACGACGAGAGCCTTCAAGCGCCGGCTTTCGGCGGTGCCGGAGGGCGCGTCGTCCAGGGCCTGGACCGGGTGCGCGGTGCCCGTGGGCGCGGCGGCGCCGGCCGGATAGCCCGCAGCGCCATGACTTCCTCGGGCGACAGGTCGCGGAACGAGCCCGGCGGGAGCTTCGCGTCGCGGATCGGACCGATCGCGACCCTGCGGAGTTTCGTGACGGGATGGCCGACGAGATCGAACATGCGGCGCACCTGGCGAGAGCGCCCCTCTCCCAGCGTCACCTTGAGCCACGCGTTGCCGCCGGCTCCGTTCTTCTCCGGAGTCGTCTTCTCGAGCTCGATGTCGGCGGGTGACGTCCGCGTGCCGTCGTCGGGCAGCGTGACGCCCTTGCGGAGCCTTTCGAGCTGCGCCGGCGTCGGCACGCCGGAGACCTTGATCTCGTATTCCTTCCGGCACCCGCCGGAAGGATGCGTGAGCTTGTGCACGAGCGGGCCGTCGTCGGTGAGGATGAGGAGCCCCTCGGATTCGACGTCGAGGCGACCGACGGCCACGACGCGCTCCCCGACGCGGCCTTTCAGCAGCTCGAAAACGGTCGGGATGCCGCCCGGGTCGTCGCGCGTGACGATGAGGCCCTTCGGCTTGTTCATGAGGACGTAGCGGCGCGCGACGGCGATGCGCACGAGCTTCCCGTCCACCTTGACGTGGTCTTTCGTGATGTCGGCTTTGACGCCGAGCTCCTTCACCTTGTGGCCGTTCACGGTCACCCGGCC
>JARXKK010000192.1 GCA_030278895.1 Acidobacteriota bacterium | reverse complement strand
TCGTCGAAGAGCTCAAGAACCTCGCGCGCGCCCGGAAGATCCGCGTCCTCTCGGGGCGCTTCGTCGAACACGACCGCGCCTTCGCTCACCAGGGCTTCTGCGAGCTCATCCAGGACTACTTCCGATCCAAGGACACGGGTCTTTCGGAATCGTCCCGCCCCGACTTCTCGGACCTTGCGGGCGATCTTCTCGCGCTCTTCCCCGTTCTCTCGGAGATCGGCGAGCTGCGTGCCGCCGCGAGCAGCGATTCGGGAGCCGTGAAGGCGGGCGACCGGAAGGTCGAAGACAAGATCGCGATCTTCGAGCTCGTCGCCCGCACGCTGACGCGGATCGCGGGCGGCAAACCGCTTCTCCTTGCCCTCGAGGAGCTGCACGGGGCGCAGCTTTCGATCGAAGCGCTCCAGTACGTCGCGCGGCGCCTCGGCCCGACGCCGACGCTCATCGTCGGAACCTACCGGCAGACGGAGGTCGACAAGCGGCATCCGCTCGTCAAGATGCTGGAGTCGTTCCGCGGCGATCCGCGCTTCGCGGCGCTCACGCTGGGCCCGCTCACGCCGTCCGAGCATCGGGCCCTCGTGGAACTTTCCGCCGGCGGCGGCAGGCTCTCGGACGACCTCGCCGGGCGGCTCCTCGCGGCCACCGAAGGGAACCCGCTCTTCACGAAGGAGCTCGTCCGATCCCTCCTCGACTCGGGCGGAATCGCGCGGGACGACTCGGGCGCGTTGAATCTCTCGGGGGCGACGGGCATTTCCTCCGACGCCCTGCCCGAGACGATCCAGCAGGCCGTCGAGGCGCGCATCGAGCGGCTGCCGGAGGACGTGCGCGACATCCTCTCGGTCGCGTCGGTCCTCGGAAAGAGCTTCGAATTCAAGGACCTCGAATCCGTCGGCGAGGACGCGAAGGGCCTCGACGAAGCGATCGACCGGCTCGTGAAGGAGGGCCTTCTCGAAGAAGAGCGCGAGTCGCGCGGCGACCGGCTCGCGTTCGCGAGCGGCATCGTGCGCGACGTCCTCTACGGCGCCCTGTCGCGGCGGAAGCGCCGCACGCTTCACCGCGCGTATGCGGATCTCCTCGAGAAGCGGCACCAGGGCCGGCTCGACCGCGTGTACCCGGAGCTCGTCCACCACTTTTCCGAGGGCGACGTGCCCGAGAAGGCCGTGGACTATGGCCTGAAGCTCGCCAAAAAGTCGCTCGACGCCTTCAGCCCGGAGGAAGCGGCGCGCGTCGCGAAGAGCACCCTCGACTACCTCGGAGACGAGGAATGGGAAGGCGAGAAGTCCCTGGAAGGCGATGCGCGTCTCCTTCTCGCGCAGGCTTCGCGCATGTCGGGTCACGCCGACGCCGCGCTCCGCGAGGCCGAGGCGGCCGGGAAAATCTTCGAACGCGAGAAACAACCGGCGAGAGCCATCGAGGCGATCCTGTTTGCCGCCGATACCGCCTGGAACGGACGGAAGGTGGACGAGGCCCGGCGGCTCGTGGAGCGCGGCATTGAAGCAGCCGCGGCCACGCACGAGACCGCTCACCTGCCGAAGCTGCTGTCCCTCGCGGCGACGGTCGCGAATCTCCGCGGCGACTACACGCGTGCGGCGGCTTACGGCGCTCAGCTGGAACGGCTCGGTGGCGAGGCAAAGAAGGGGACGGAGGTCATCGCGTCGGGCGGCCGGCTCGTCGTCGCCATGACGAGCCCGGTCGCGGCGGCAGAGCCCGCGCTGCGGCACATCGTGGAAGAGACCGAGGTCCTCGCCAACGTCTTCGAGACGCTCCTCGCGACGGACACCGACGGCCGGATCGTGCCTGCTCTCTGCGAGGAGTGGTCTCTCACCGATAGGGGTCGCTCGGCTTTTCTGCGGATTCGGCACGGGGTCCTCTTCTCCGACGGCTTCCCCCTGACGGCCGCCGCCGTGAAGACCTCCCTCGAGCGGGCGGTCCGCGTGCGCACCGAAGGCATGCCGGCCGCGCTCGCGGCCGTTCGCGGCGCCGCGGAGCACCGGAAAGGCGAGGCCGACGACGTGTCCGGGATCCGCGTCGTGTCGGACGACCGCCTCGAGTTCGACTTCGTCGAGCCCCTCCCGATCTTCCCCGCTCTCCTTTCGGACGTCCTCACCGCCGTCGTGCGCGTCGTGCCCGGAGAGAACGGCGCCGAGACGGCGTTCGGAACGGGACCGTTCGTCCTGACCAGCCGCACGGCGGACCGCGTCGTTCTCGAGCGCAACCCCCATCACTGGAAAGAGCCCGCGCGCCTCGACGCGATCGAGTTCCGTACCGGGATGAGCGCTTCTGCGATCGGCGCGGGCCTGCGCGCCGGTGAGATCGAGCTCGCGCGCGATCTCTCCCCTCAGGATCTCGAAGCGATTCTCCGCGAGCCTCGTCTCCGCGCGGGACTCGTCGAGACGCCGAAGAAGGGCACGTACTTCGCGCTCTTCAACTCGAAGAGCGCGCTCGGCGGAAACGCCGCGCTCCGGCACGCGCTCGCCGGAGTGACTCGCAGCCAGGATTTCGTGTGGGCCGCTCTCGGACGATTCGCCGTCCCGGCCACGGGCGTCCTTCCGCCCGGAATCCTCGGGCACGACGCGGGCCGCCGGCGGGCCCTCCTGCCCCACGAGGAAGCTCTCGCGCTGCTGAGGGATGCCGGCCTGACACCGCCCCTCACATTGACGGCGGCGGTCCATCCGATCCTCAAGGACCGCCACAAGGCGCTCACGGCGGCGCTGTTCGCGATCTGGAAGGAGCTCGGAGTCGAGGTACGGGTTACGACGACCGACATGAAATCCTATCTCGAAGCGCAGTCCGCGGCGAGCGTCGACCTGCTGATTTCCCGTTGGATGGCCGACTACGAAGACCCGGACGACTTCACGTTCAACCTCTTCCGCTCGGGTGTCGGATACTTCCAGGCCTTCTTCTCGTCGGAAGAAGCGGACCGGCTCGCGGAGGAGGCGCGGATCGAGGGTCGCCCCGCGGTCCGCGAAGGTCTTTATCGGAAGTTCGAGAACGTTCTCCTCGAGAACGGCGTCCTGATCCCCCTGTTCCACGAGGTGGACTACCGGATCGCCGCCGCGGGCGTGCGGGGCGTCGCGCTTCGCAGCAGCCCGCCCTTCGTCAACTATCCCGAGATCGGAAAGTCCGAAGCGCCGGCGGCTCACGGCGCGCATGAATGGGGAGGCGGCGTTCTCAACGTGCCGATCGGCGGCGTCCTCAATAGCGTCGATCCGGCGACGACCGGGACCTTCGAGGAAGCCGAGACCATCCCGCTCATCTTCGAAACGCTGACACGGGACGTCGAAGGCGGGCGCGTCGTCCCGTGGCTCGCCTCGGAGGTGATTCCCGAGGACGGCGGCGCGCGTTTCCGCTTCCGTCTGCGGCGAGGGGTGCGCTTTCACGACGGCCGCGGCCTGTCAGCCCGCGACGTTCGCTACACGTTCGAGCGGCTGCTCCAGGAGGGGAAGAGCGGCCGGTTCCTCCTGGCCCCGATTCGTGGAGCCCAGAAACTCATCGATGGCAAGGCGTCGGATCTCGAGGGCTTCCACATCGTGTCGCCGTCGGAGTTCGTCATCGAGCTCGAGAAGCCCCTCGCGTTCTTCCCCGTCCTCGTGTCGTGGCCCGGCGCGGGAATCGTGCCCGAAGGCACCGGCGTGATCGGCGAGAACTGGCGGAAGGGCTGCATCGGGACGGGGGCCTACCGCGTCGCGAGCTTCGAGCCGGGAAAGCGGCTGGAACTCGAGCGCAATCCGGCCTACTGGCGCGAGGGCTTTCCGAAGAACGAGGGAGTCGTCTTCAGGTTCGGCGTTCCACCCGAAGAGATCCGCTCCGAATTTCTCGGCGGCCGGTTCTCCCTCGCTTCGGATCTCCTCCCTGCCGACGCGGAGGCCCTGCGCCAGGACCCGCGTTTCCGCGCCACGTATCGCGAGAGCCCGAGCCTCGTCACGTACTTCGTTGCCTTCAACGTCAACAAGGGCGCCTTCGCGGACGCCCAGGCTCGTCGCGCGGTCGCGCAGGGGATCGACGCCGCGAGCATGGTCCGCCGGACACTCGGGAGGCATGCCATTCCGGCCAACGGTCTCATTCCGCCCGGCCTCCTCGGATACGTCGCGAAACCGCGGAGCCGCGCCCAGAATTCGGGACAGGCTTCGGGCGCGCACACGGTCTCTCGCGAGGTTGTGGAGATCACAGCCGTCGTGAATCCCATCATGTTCGGAGAGTTCGGGGCATTCACGAAGGAGCTGATGCAGGCATTTCGCGAGATGGGGTATTCCATCCGCGTCGTGAACAAGACGATGGCGGAATTCATGGACTCCCAGAGAAACGCCCCCACGGAGATCGCGATCGGACGATGGGTCGCCGACTACCCGGACGCCGACACGTTCGCGCAGGGCGTTCTCCATTCGCGAGAGGGCGTGTACGGCCGGTACTGCGGCACTCCGGGGATCGACGCCCTGACCGAGCGCGGTCGCGGAGAGATCGACCCCAGGACGCGGGAATCGATCTATCGCGAGGTCGAGGAAATCGTCGCGAAGGACGCGCTGATGGTCCCGCTATTCCACGAGCAGGTGTACCGGTTCGCGCGCCCCGAGGTCGAGGGCCTCGCCGTCGGGTTCGGCCAGCCGCTCGTCCAATACGAGAACCTGTCGATCCGGAGTTAGC
>JARXKK010000191.1:2001-4656 GCA_030278895.1 Acidobacteriota bacterium | reverse complement strand
CGCGGGATCCCGTCCACCTCGAGCATCGTGAAGCCGATCCGGTAGCCGGGATGGGCCGTGTAGAAGAGATCCGCCTGTTCGTAGCTCACCTGCGGCGTGTCGTCGTACGGCGGCCGTTTCGCGATCGCCTCGAGGACGGGGTCCTCGATGTGGCTGTTCCGCGGCCAAGGCGTGGGCCGGAACGCGAGGTCGACGCCGCGCGCGAGGAGGGCGCGCGCGAGCTCCTCTGACGTGCTTGCGTAGCCGATCGGCAGCCCCCAGCGGGACTGCCACGTCACGCGCAGGGCTCGGTTCGTCACGCGTTGCCGCCGCCGCGCGCCTCGAGCGAGGCCACCTTCTTCTCGAGCGCGGCGACGCGCGTCCTCAGGCGCCGCTGATCGGCGAGGAGGATGTCGATCACGCTCGAGACCGCGTGCTGGTACTCAGACACCTGCCCCCACTGGGGGAGGCCGTACCACCAGAGCACCTTGGTGATCGAGCGGCGGAACATGTTGATCGCGGGGGCGAAAAGCGCGCGTTTCGTTTCGAGGACGGCCTCGTTGAAGATCTCGGAATGGAAGCGCAGCGTCCCGAGGGCGCCCGCGAGCTTCGGGCTCCCGTGGTCGCCCTCGGCCACCTGGCGGGACACGGCTTCGAGCGCGCTCTCGGCGTCGTCATCCGAGAGAATCCAGTAGACGTTCATGCGGTGTTCTCCCCGGCAGGATCGAGCCCTCTGGGCGGGCGTGTCAAGCGATCCGGCTAGACTCGCCCCGTGACGTCCGCGACTCCGGCTCCGATCGTCTACGACAGCGCCCGCCGGGGTCTTCTCTTCGTCGAGGAGGCGAAGGCGCTCTGGCTCTACCGCCATCTCGTGGCCGAGCTCGTCGGTCGCGACATCAAGGTCCGCTACAAGCGGTCCGTCCTGGGCGTCGCCTGGACGATGCTGAGCCCGCTCCTGAACATGCTCGCGATGACGTGGGTCTTCTCCCTCGTCATGCGCATGGACGTGAAGAACTTTCCTGTCTACTTCCTGACGGGCTCCATCTTCTGGGCCTTCTTCGCGGGCGCGACGAGCCACGCGGCCTCGCTCACGATCGACGCGGCGGAGATCACGAAGCGCGTCTACATCCCGCGCTCGGTCTTCGTCGTCTCGGCGGTCGGCGTGGCCCTCGTCAACCTCTGTCTCTCGCTCGTCCCTCTCTTCCTCATCATTCTTTTCACGGGGTTCCCGATCCACGCGTCGTGGCTTTTCGTCCCGGTTTCGATCCTGATCGGGGCTCTCTTCACGACCGGCGTCGGCCTCATCGTCTTCACGCTGGCCTCGCGCTTCGTCGACATCAAGGAGACCTACCTCGTCCTCGTGGGCGCGTGGTTCTTCGTGACGCCGATCGTCTACACGCAGGCCATGGTCCCGGAACGTTTCCGCTTCATCGTCCGCTACAACCCGATGACGTACCTCGTCGAGGTCTTCCGTGCGCCGCTTTACGACGGCTGGCTTCCGGGGCCGAAGACGCTCGCGTTCGCGGCACTCGCGGCGATCTCGTCGCTCGCGATCGGCTGGCTCTTCTACGCGGCGCGCATCGAGGAGTACGGCCGTGGCAGCTGAGCCCGCCGTCGAGCTGACCGGCGTGTCCCTGAGCTACCGCATCCCGAAGGAGGCGGTTCAGACGTTCAAGGAGTACGCGATCCGCAAGCTCCAGGGCCGCATCGAGCACGGCGAGCTCCTCGCTCTCCGCGACGCCACGCTCTCCATCGAGCCCGGTGAGCGCGTGGGCGTCGTCGGTCCGAACGGCGCGGGCAAGAGCACGCTTTTCCGCGTCATCGCCCGCGTGCGCCGGCCCACGCAGGGCCGCGTCGTCGTCCGCGGGAGCGTCGCCCCGCTCCTCGAGCTCGGCCTCGGCTTCCACGGGGAGCTCACGGGCCGCGAAAACGTGGTCCTCCACGGCGCCGTCATGGGTCACTCGCGCCGGGACATGGAGCGCCGCATGGAGTCGATCGCCGCGTTCGCGGAGCTGGAAGCGTTCCTGGACGCGCCGCTCCGGACCTACTCCACCGGCATGGCCGCGCGCCTCGCGTTTTCCGTCGCGACGGACGTCGACCCCGACATCCTGCTCGTGGACGAGGCCCTCTCGGTGGGAGACGAGCGCTTTCAGGTCAAGTGCCACGCGCGAATGGCCGGGTTTCACGAGCGCGGGAAGACCTTCCTCCTCGTGTCGCACTCGCTGCCCGAGATCGTCGCGAACTGCTCCCGGGCTCTCTGGATCTCCGAGGGCCGTGTCGTCCAGGATGGTCCGGCCGAGGCCGTGTGCGCCGCTTACCACGCGTGGGCCCAGGGAGGAACGCCGGCGTAAGCTGGGCGCATGGCGGAATTCCGACCGGCTGACACCTCCGGGGATGCCTGGGAGCTCACCCGCGCGGCTCACGCGCGGCTGGGGCCGGAAGGCCGCCTTCGGGCGGCATTCGAAGCATCGGAGTTCGTGCGATCCATCGCGCGCGAAGGCATCCATGCCCGCCATCCGGGCTATGACGACCAGGAGCTCGACCGCGCCCTCTTCCGGCAGATTTACGGCGAAGAGCTCTTCCGGAAGGTCTTCCCGGGCGTCGACGAAAGCCCGTGAGCGCGCCGGCGGCGTTTCTGAAGGTGCTCACCGAGAAATTCCGCGACTCGGGTGTGCC
>JARXKK010000191.1:0-1901 GCA_030278895.1 Acidobacteriota bacterium | reverse complement strand
CGCCGGCGGCGTTTCTGAAGGTGCTCACCGAGAAATTCCGCGACTCGGGTGTGCCTTGGATGCTGACGGGCTCGGCAGCGTCGTCCTATTACGGCGAGCCGCGGGCCACGAACGACCTCGACATCGCGCGCGGCCGGTTCACGATGAAGAAGAAGCGGGTCGAATTCGAGCGCAGGCGCGCCGCGCGTTTGTTCGGCCTCGACGTCTACGTCATTTCCCCGGAGGGTTCCATCTTGTCGAAGCTCGAGTGGGCCCGGCGCGGAGGCTCCGATCGCCAGCTTCGCGACGCGGCGTCCGTCCTGGCTGCCAATCAAGAGACCCTCGACTTCGAATATCTCCGCCGGCAGGCACGCGAGCTGAGCGTGGAGGACCTGCTCGGTCAGCTGATGGGCGGAGCGGCTCCTGGCGGCGCTCCAGCCTGAGCGGCACGGCGGCGTAAGCTAGACGCGTGAGGCCCGTTCCCGACACCCCTCCTCTTCCCCCGGCCGAAGTCGACCGCCTCGTCGAGGAGCTGAAGAAGGACGTCGACCGCACGCTCATCCGCGAGAACCTGAAGCTGACGGTCGAGGAACGACTTCGGAAGCTGATGAGCCACCAACGATTCGTCGACGAGCTTCAAAGGGCCGGTCGGGAACTTCGACTGCGGTCATGACGGACGTCGGAGAGGTCGTCCGCCTTCTTGCCGAGAGCCGCGTTCGGTTCATTCTGATCGGGGGTGCAGCGGCAAACGTTTACGGCTCAGCGCGCCACACCGAAAAGGATCTCGAAGCAATCGCCGAGCTGGAAGCCATACGGGAGGAGCGGGAGACGACCGGGCTCCGCTAAGGCAGACGTTCCAAGATCATGTCGTGCCGGACCTGCCGAGCGTTCTGCGCGGCCATCGGGTTGCAGATTCACACCTGAGTTGACCCGTCACACCAGCGGCGACCGCGTGGCAGCCCGTCGCCTTCCGGCGATTCTGGGTTGTGCGCCTAGCAGTGAGACCGCACCGCGCGCCAGAAGTCCCGAGCGGGTTTCGCCCATGGCTTTGGCCCGCGCGTCGATCGCCTGAAGAATGGCCTCCGGGATGGTCACGTTCACGCGAACTGCCTTCGACGCTGCGTCCGGTACGGCAACGAGAAACGGCACCGCTCCTCTGTTGTTCGAATCTCTCAGGATCGCTTCCAGACGGGAGGGCACCGGGAGCTTCTCGCCTTCTTCGACCATCATGGCCACGTGCCCCGCGAGAGCCTCGTGCGCCATTGCCACGGCCTTGTCGAGTGTCTTACCCGCGCTCACGCATCCGGGAAAGTCAGGAAAGTCCACACCGTAATCGCTGCGCGGTTCCTTGCGGATAAGTGCGACGTACGCTGCCATGATTTCCTCTCAGTTCAGATCGACACCGCTCTGTCTCTCGATGCTCCTGAGCGTGCCTTTCGGTAGATCTCTTTTCGGATGCGGCACGGTCACGACGCCGGGCCGGGATGGATGCTTGAAATGCCAGTGACCTTATGACGACACGGCTATCCACGAGAGTGAAATATACACATTGATACACACTGCCGCAAGCGTCAGGCCGACCCGGCCGTCACTTACTGCCAGTACCCGTTCACGTCCACGACGAGGTGCACCGTTCCGGACGGGATGTTCGAGACGACGACGACGCTGCCGGTCGGCGTTCCGAAGAGCCCGAGAATCGCGTTGTCCGCGCGCGTCTGTCCCGAGCGAAACGGCAGGGTGTCGAGAGACGGCGTCGTACCGGCTGGTCCGATCCGAACGCTCCCGGCCGCAGTCGCACCCGTGACCGTAACGTTCGCGGCGACGGCCACCGCGCCCGACGGCACGCCGCAGCGGCCGGTCATCACGAACGTCCGCGTCCCGTTCGCGGCAAGCGCGGGCGCATCGTTTCCGCGCGTGTCGAT
>JARXKK010000190.1 GCA_030278895.1 Acidobacteriota bacterium | reverse complement strand
CGCCGGGCAGCTCCTCGGCGACGGAGAGCTGGTCGAGATCCCGGCTGTCGTCGTTATCGATCGAGGCCCACAGGAGGTCGCGCTGGTCGCGAATCGCGGGATCCTTCTCGCGCGCACTCTCGTGGATGCCGTCGAGCTGCACGAGCGCGGCGGGCGGGAAGTCGGGGTTCAGCCCCTTGTCCAGCATGGCGCGATGGGCGATCTCGGCGAGGTCAGAGCGGTGGTGGCGGACTCTCTGCGTCATGTGTTTATCTTGACATGGAGGGGGCGGCACGAACTGTGCTGTCGAACGACCGATGGTGAATGTGACCTCCGCAGAGGATTTCCGGTTCCCCGTATTCCCTTTCAAAGAAATCTCTCTTTGGACCCTGCTCATTTGTGCCGCCCTTGGCGCGCGACCCGTCCTGGCCAGCGACACTTCCCCCGCGCTCGTCCCGATCAAGGAAGCCCTCAAGGCCGAGAAGTGGGACGCCGCCGTCGAGGCCGGCCAGAAGGCGGTCAGCGCTGCGCCCGGGAGCTCTACGGCGCACCGCCTCCTCGGCCAGGCCTTCGGACAGAAGGCGGTCCGGGCGTCCCTCTTCTCGCAGATCGGCCTCGCGAAGAAGTGTCGTGCCGAGTTCGAGACGGCTGTCGCACTCGACCCGGGAGATCCCGAGGCGCGCGTCGATTTGGTCACGTACTACGCGAATGCGCCAGGATTCCTCGGAGGCAGCCTGAACAAGGCCAGAGATCAGGTCAGAGTTCTGAACGGCCTCGATGCGGCGCGCGGCGCGCTCATGAACGGCTACGTCCTTGCAAAGGAGAAGAGAACAGCCGAGGCCGAGGCCGAGTACCGGCACGCCGTGGCACTCAGCCCCGGCGACGCGGGGTTTCACGTGCGGTTCGGGCACTTCCTGGAGCGCGCAGGCAGAAAAGACGAGGCGCGGGCTTCCTACCGGGAGGCCCTGCGCCTCGACCCCGACCTCGAGGGAGCGAAGAGGGACCTCGTGCGCCTCGGCGGCTGATCTACTTCCTCAGCGCGGCCTGCGCCGCCGCGAGACGCGCGATCGGGATGCGGAACGGAGAGCACGACACGTAGTCGAGCCCAAGCCGGTGGCAGAACTCCACGCTCGACGGGTCGCCCCCGTGCTCGCCGCAGATGCCGAGCTTGATGTCCTTGCGCGTCTCGCGCCCGAGCCCGACGGCCATCTTCATGAGCTTCCCGACGCCGCCCTGGTCGAGCTTCTCGAACGGATCCGACGGCAGGATCTCCCGACGCACGTACTCCGGCAGGAACTTTCCCGCGTCGTCGCGCGACAGCCCGAACGTCGTCTGCGTGAGGTCGTTCGTGCCGAAGCTGAAGAACTCGGCCTCGCGCGCGATCTCGTCCGCCGTGATCGCCGCGCGCGGCAGCTCGATCATCGTGCCGAGGAGGAAGTCCACCGTGACCCCCTCCGCCTCGAAGACCTTCTTCGCGGTCTCGCGCACGATCTTCGCCTGGTCCGCCAGCTCGCGCACGTGGCCGACGAGCGGAATCATGATCTCCGGCTTCACGTCGATGCCTTCCTTCTTCACGCGGCACGCGGCCTCGAGAATGGCCCGCGTCTGCATGCGCGTGATCTCGGGGAAGGTGATGCCGAGGCGGCAGCCGCGGTGTCCGAGCATCGGGTTCATCTCGTGGAGCTCGGCCACCTTGCGCGCCACGAGGCGCGGGTCGACCCCCGTCTGCCGCGCGACGGATTCGCGCTCCTTCTCGCCGTGCGGAAGGAACTCGTGGAGCGGCGGGTCGAGCGTGCGGATCGTCACGGGCCGCGGGCCCATCGCCCGGAAGAGGCCGATGAAGTCCTCGCGCTGCATCGGGAGGATCTTGTCGAGCGCGCGCTCGCGGTCCTCGGTCTTGTCCGCGAGGATCATCTCGCGCATCGCCGTGATGCGCTCGCCGCCGAAGAACATGTGCTCCGTGCGGCAGAGGCCGATGCCTTCGGCTCCGAACGCGACCGCGTTCGTGGCCTGGTCGGGCTGGTCGGCATTCGCGCGCACCTTCAGGCGCCGCGCCTTGTCGGCCCAGGTCATGAGCGTCGCGTAACGCTGGTAGACCTCGCTCTTCTTCGGGTCCAGGGAGCCGTCGAGGAGCACCTGGAGGACCTCCGACGGCTTCGTCGCGATGCGGCCCTCGATGACCTCGCCCGTGGATCCGTCGATCGAGACCCAGTCGCCCTCGCGAACGACGCGCGTTTCCGTCTCGCCCCTGGCCGGCACAGACATGATGCGCTGCTGCGCGTCGATGCGCAGGGTCTCGCAGCCGACGATGCAGACCTTGCCCATCTGCCGCGCGACGAGCGCCGCGTGCGACGTCATACCGCCCCGCGCCGTGAGGATCCCCTCGGCCGCGTTCATCCCCTTGATGTCCTCGGGGCTCGTCTCCTCACGGACGAGGAGCACCTTCTCGCCGCGCTCGGCCCAGTCGAACGCGTCGTGCGCCGTGAAGACGACGCGGCCCGTGGCCGCGCCGGGGCCCGCGTTGAGACCGTGGGCGAAGACGCGTCCCGCCGCCATCGCCTCTTCCTTGGCCTTCGGGTCGAAGATGGGCCGGAGAAGCTGGTTCAGGGAATCCGGGTTCACGCGCAGGACCGCCTGCTCGGGTGTGATGCGCTTCTCCTCGACCATCTCGACGGCGATCCGCACCTCGGCGAAGCCCGTGCGCTTGCCCGTGCGGGTCTGCAGCATCCAGAGCGTGCCCTTCTCCACCGTGAACTCGATGTCCTGCATGTCGCCGTAGTGGTCTTCGAGCTTCTTGCGGATGTCGAGGAGCTCCTGGTAGACCTTCGGCATCGCCTTCTGGAGCGTCGCGATCTTCTGCGGCGTCCTCACGCCCGCAACGACGTCCTCGCCCTGCGCGTCGATCAGGTACTCGCCATAGAAGACGTTCTCGCCCGACGCGGGGTCGCGCGTGAACGCGACGCCCGTGCCGCAATCGTCGCCGAGGTTCCCGAACACCATCGACTGCACGTTCACGGCGGTGCCCCAGCTCTCGGGAATCGCGTTGAGCTGGCGATAGACCTTCGCGCGCTCGTTCATCCACGAGCCGAACACGGCGCCGATCGCTCCCCAGAGCTGCTCGATCGGATCGTCGGGGAAGATCTTTCCGGTGCGGTACCGGATCTCGGCCTTGAAATCGCGCACGAGCTCCTTCAGCGCTTCGACCGGCATCTCCGTATCGAGGCGGACGCCGTACGCCATCTTTTTCTTCTCGAGAATGACTTCGAAGGGGTCCCGCTCGCGGCTGTCAACAGGTTTCAGCTCGAGAACGACGTCCCCGTACATCGCCACGAACCGGCGGTAACAGTCCCAGGCGAACCGGGGGTTCTTCGAGACTTGCGCCAACCCTTCGACCGTCTTGTCGTTCAGCCCGAGGTTGAGGATCGTGTCCATCATTCCGGGCATGGACGCCCGCGCGCCGGACCTCACGGAGACCGTCAGCGGGTTTTTTGCGTCCCCGAAGGTACGTCCGAGCTTCTTCTCGATCCCCTTCAGCTGGGCTTCGACTTCCTCGCGTAACCCGTTGGGATAGCTGTGCTTGTTGACGTAGTAGTGGGCGCAGACGTCCGTCGAGATCGTGAACCCGGGGGGCACCGGCATCCCCAGCCGCCCCATCTCGGCAAGGTTCGCGCCCTTGCCTCCGAGGAGGTCTTTCTGGGTCCCGTTTCCCTCGGCGGCTCCGGCCCCGAAGGCGTAAACGAACTTGGTGGTTACGGCCGCTTCCTGCGTGTTCGTGGCCATGCGGGCACACCCCTCAATCGTGGATGCCGGACGATAACTGCCTCGACCGGCCCAAAGCGAGGGTTCTGGTTGACCCTTGCGAAAAACCGGGCGTAGCATATAGGCGGTCTACTCTGAGTAGCCTACGAGGAGCCATGTCCCGGAACTTCGACGAGATTGCTTCCGAAGACGAGCGGCAGAGGCAGCGCTCCCGGTTCGCGCCGGCGCCGCTGCCCGTCCCGGCACGCCCCGTCTGGAACTGGGAAGAGCTCAACGCGAAGTTCCGCCCGCGGCTCATCGCGGCCGGCGTCATCCGGTTCGGCCTCTCGCAGGACGAGTGCGAGGCCGCCGCGCAGACGGTCTTCCTCAAGGTTCTCGCGATGAACCCGCGCGTGCGCGACCCCAAGGCGTACCTCCGGGCCGCGTTCCTGAACCAGTGCGCGAACGTCATCGAGGCGCGCGAGCGCCGCGGGGTAGGCGATTTCATGCCGGCGATCGACGTCCGCCAGATCGGACTCGCGGATTCCGGCGCGATCGAGCTTCCCGTCGAGACCGTCCGTGCCGCCGACAGGACCGCGCCGTTGCGCGGGGTGCGACGCACGTTCTGGGATCGAATCCGTGCCGGACTGGGGCTCAGGCCGTGAAGAGAGACGACGTCTTCGACGCCATCCTCGAGGCCGAGGCCCTTCCCGAGCCCGGTCAGGCCATGGGCCGCACCCTCCAGTTCGTGAACGCCAAGGCGAGAGTGACTTCGGTGGACGACATCTACCGCCTCTCGCAAGACGCCGAGAAGCCCGCCGAACTCATCGTCAACGCCGCTCGCGCGGGCGCCGACGAGCTCGCCGCCGCGCTGCGCGCGCTGGACGGCAAAGCCTACCGCGGCTTCGCGCTGCTGTACGCGGCGCAGACGGCCGACAAGCTCGTCGCCGAGGACCCGAACAAAGCGCTCGCTCTCGCGGAGCTACTCTCCGACGAGGCGGAAACGCTTCCGCCCGCGAATTCGCTGGAGCGCAT
>JARXKK010000189.1 GCA_030278895.1 Acidobacteriota bacterium | reverse complement strand
GCTGGTGGGCAAGTCCCGGCAACTTCCTCGAGGTTCTGGCGCTCGGCTGGCTGGCTCGCCTCGTCGGATTGCCGGATCACTTCGAAGGCTCGTTCACGAGCGGGGGAGCGACCGCGAACCTCCTCGGCCTCGCCGCCGCCCGGCAGCATGCGGGCGAGAGCCGCGGATTCGATCCCGGTCTGGACGGGCTCGGAAAGCTCGCCCACCCGCGGGTCTACGCATCGACCGAGGTGCACCACGTCGTCCATCGGGCCTGCGGCGTTCTCGGTCTCGGGCGGCGGGCCCTGCGCCTCGTCGCGATCGGCAGGGATCGGAAACCCGATCTCCGCGCTCTCGAGCGCGCCCTCGACGAGGATCTCGAGGCCGGGCGGACGCCCGTCGCCGTCATCGCGTCCGCGGGCGACGTCAACACCGGCGTCGTCGACCCGATCGACGCGATGCGCGAGATCGCGCATGCGCGCGGCGTGTGGCTGCACGTGGACGGCGCCTACGGTGGGTTCGGCGTCCTCGATCCGCGCGTCGCCCCGCTCTACGGGGACCTCTCGAAGATCGACTCCTTCGCGGTCGACCCGCACAAGTGGATGGCCGTGCCGATCGGGTGCGGCGCGGGCTTCGTGCGCGACGGCGGCTTCCTGGCGCGCGCTCTCACGCTCGAGCCGGCTGCTTATGTGGAAATGGCGCCCACGGGCACCGGGGACCTCGGCTCGCCGTTCGACGAGCGGGGCGAGGGCAACCCCGATTTCTCGTTCGACCACTCGGCGCCGCCCCGCGGCCTCACCGTCTGGGCCGCGCTCAAGGAGATCGGGGCAGCGGGGATGAGAGAGCGCGTCGTCCGCCACCACGACTGCGCGCGGCGCGTCGCCGAGCGCGTCCGCGCGCATCCGGATCTCGAGCTTCTCGCCGAGCCCGTCCTGTCGATCTGCTGCTTCCGTGTGAAGCCGAAAGGCGTCTCGGACGAGGCCGCGCTCGACGCGCTGAACGAGAAGATCCTCCTCGCCGTCCGCGCGCGGGGCCGCGCGATCCCGTCGCACACGCGCCTCGACGGCCGCTTCGCGATCCGCCCGTGCTTCATCAACCCGCGCTCGACGCTCGCTGACGCGGACGCGACGGTGGACGAGGTGCTCGCGGTGGCGGTGAAAGAATCCGCGCCTTGAAGCGAGAAGCTGCTTGCCGACATGGGGAAGTTCAACGAGGAGCTCGTGAAAGCGGGCGTCATGCTCGCGGCCGAGGGACTTCAGCAGAGCTCGAAGGGGGTGCGCGTCCGGTTCTCCGGAAGCCAGCGCACCGTGGTCGACGGGCCGTTCACGGAGACGAAGGAGCTGGTCGCCGGCTTCTGGCTGTGGCAGGTGAGGTCGAAGGAGGAGGCGATCGAGTGGGTGAAAGATCGAGATCCGAAAGGTCCTCGATATCTCGGACTGGGGCGAGCTCACGCCCGAGTTGCAGAAGATGAAAGACCGTCGCGAGAACTTCGCGAAGCAGTCGAAGAAGTGACGGACCGCGGTCGCGGGGGGCGGTGCGTCATGCCTCTACGGGCGCGAGCCTTTGCCGGAACCAGATCGCGAGCGCTTCCGCGGAGAGCTCGCCCCTCGCGACGGCGAGCGTCACGTTCTCGAGATCCGAGTCAGACGAAAGAAGGCGGCAGCCGTTGACCTCGACGACGAGCTCGGCCGCCGCCGCTCCGACCCGCTTGTTTCCGTCAACGAACGCGTGGTTGACGACGAGAGAGTGCATCAGCGCCGCCACCTTCGCGGCGAGGTCCGGATAGAGGTCTTCGCCGTCGAAGGTCATGCCGGGCCGGGCGGCCGCCGATTCGAGAGCCGCCCGGTCTCGCAGGCCCCGGCGACCGCCGAACGCCTTCAAGAGCTCGCCATGGAGGGCGACGAGCTGCGGCACCGAGAGCGTGACGATCACTTCGCGAGAGTCCGGTAGACCGCTGCCCTTCGCTTCAGGAGAGATGCGACCGTTCGGCCGAATCGCGGAGTGACCTCACCCCCCTCGAAGTGCAGCGTGCCGGCGCGGACGATCACGGCGCCGCTGACGGGGTGGATGGTCACATCCACCTCCTGGCCCTTCTCGAGACGGAACGCGTGAACGACTTCGGCGGGTAGCGTCACGGCGAGGGAGCTGCCAGCCTGAACGAGCTTGCGTTTCATGTATGTATTAAATACTGATACAAAACTGGGCGCAAGCGCGATCTCTACGAGGTCACGGGTGCCGCAGCGCCGGCTCGACCCTTCGCCCACAGGATCTGCGCGACCATGGCGAGCATTCCGACGTCGCGCAGGACGACGAGGCGCATGTCGGTGAGGCGCTCTTCCACCGTCCTGTTCGCCGCCGACACGTCGAAGCAGCCGCAGTCGATCGCGTTGCCGCGCGCGAGGTTCAGCGAGATCGCCGCGATGAAGAAGAGGAGGAGCGCGCCGACGAGGGCGGCCGACGTGCGTGTCCAGATGCCGAGAATCAGGGCGAGGCCGAGGAGGAGCTCGAACCAGGGCATCACGAGCGCGAAGAAGTTCACGAAGGCGCCCGGCACGAGCCGGTAGTTGTAGATCATGTGGGCGAACGACGGCGGGTCGACGAGCTTCGGCAGCGCCGCGACGACGAAGAAGATTCCGAGCGCGATCTGGACGCGGACGGTCAGCCAGGGCGAGGTGAGAGCTTCTCTCGGCGTCAGTCTCGCTATCACGACTCGGGCCCGGTCGCGCTCCTGCCGCCGCGCTTCTGCCAGTCCGGCCACCCGTCGCGGTACACGAGAAGGTTGTTGAAGCCCCCTCCGTACAGCTTCTGGGCGAGCATGTGCGAATCCTCGCAGTCGCCGCCGGAGCAGTACAGCACGACGGGAATGGCCCCATCGCGACCCTCGCCGACGAGCGCCGTCACGCGCGCGTCGATGTCGCTCTCCCACACGGGAAAGCTCCGAGAGCCGGCGATGTGTCCCGCCTCGAAGTCCTTCGTCCGCCGCGCGTCCAGAACGAGCATGCCGCGGGCGAAGAGCCACGCGGCGTCGTCGCCTGAAATCTCGACGTAGGGCTTGTTGTGGGGCGGGAACCGGCGCGTCAGGTCGGCGGGGGAAGAGGGAGACTTTGCTTCGGACCCGACCGGGGACGCACCGGCCTTCGGGGCGGCCGGTGGGGTTGGGCCAGGGCGTTTTTCTTCGATGGGCAATTGGGTCGGAGCGGTGGCGACCGGAATGGGCTTCGGGTCGGCGTCCGTCGTGGGTGATGCCGGCACCGTCACCGCGTTCGGATAGCTGCCGACGAGCGCGAGCTTGCGCTCGCGCGACGCGAGCGCGTTCGCCACGAGGGCGCAGAGGACGGCGGCCGAGACGAGCGTGGCGGCTTCGAGGAGGTGGCGGCGGACGTTCACCGGGGCATTCTAAGCAAGCGCGGGGCCGCGGCCGCCCTGCCGGTCTGACGCGGGTCTAGAATCTCCGGGCATTCGCGCGGTTTCGCGACGGAGGGTGCCATGGCCGGAAAGAACTCGATCTCCATCACCGACAACCGCACGGGAAAAACGTACGAGCTGCCGGTCGAGGACGGGACGATCCGGGCGCTCGACCTCCGCAAGATCAAGGCCGACGAGAACGACTTCGGCCTGATGACGTACGACCCCGCTTTCACGAATACGGCGTCGTGCCGGTCGGCCATCACGTACATCGACGGCGACAAGGGAATCCTGGAGTACCGCGGGTACCCGATCGAGCAGCTCGCCGAGAAGTCGACGTTTCTCGAAGTGGCCTGGCTCCTTCTCAAGGGCGAGCTGCCGAAGGCCGGCGAGCTGAAGGATTTCACGCACCACATCACGACACACACCTATCTACACGAGAACACGAAGAAGCTCATGGAGGGTTTCCGGCACGACGCCCACCCGATGGGGATGCTGCTGTCGACGGTCGGGGCCCTTTCGACCTTTTACCCGGACGCCAAGCAGATCTTCGACGTCAAGGCGCGGAACCACCACATCGTCCGGCTCATCGCGAAGATGCCGACGATCGCCGCCTTCGCATACCGGCATTCCATCGGCTTCCCGTACGTTTACCCGGACAACGACCTCTCCTACAGCGGCAATTTCCTGGCGATGATGAAGAAAATGGCCGAGCCACGTTACGAGGTGAATCCGGTCCTCGAGCGGGCGCTCGACGTCCTCTTCATCCTCCACGCCGATCACGAGCAGAACTGTTCGACGAACGCGATGCGCTCGGTGGGCTCGGCGCAGACCGACCCGTACTCGTCGGTCGCGGCCGCAACGGCGGCGCTCTACGGCCCTCTCCACGGCGGCGCGAACGAGGCCGTCCTGCGCATGCTTCGGGAGATCGGCGACATCCAGCACGTCCCGGCCTTCGTCAAGGAGGTCAAGGAAGGCGCCGGCGAGAAGAAGCTCATGGGTTTCGGCCATCGCGTCTACAAGAATTACGATCCCCGGGCCACGGTCATCAAGAAGCTCGCGGAGCAGGTGTTCGAGGTCACGGGCAAGAACCCGCTCCTCGCGATCGCTCTCGAGATGGAACGCATCGCCCTGCAGGATGACTACTTCGTCAAGAGGAAGCTCTACCCGAACGTGGACTTCTACTCGGGCCTCATCTACGAGGCCCTGGGATTCCACTCCGACTTCTTCACCGTGCTCTTCGCGATTCCGCGCACCGTCGGCTGGCTCGCCCAGTGGCAGGAGCTGCTGTCCGACCCGGACCAGAAGATCGCCCGGCCGCGCCAGATCTACACGGGTTCGCCGCGCCGCGACTTCGTCCCGATCGACAAGCGCTGAATCCGGGAAGCGATCAGGCCTTGACGCAGCGCGGGCAGACGCCGCGCAGCGTGACGGTGTAGTCCTCGACGGTGTGCCCGTCGGCGAGGCGCGGGCGCGGCGCTT
>JARXKK010000188.1 GCA_030278895.1 Acidobacteriota bacterium | reverse complement strand
CGCCGCCGGGAGCGGCGTCCACGGTCAGGCGGAGCTCCGGAACGTCCACGATGCTCGAGAGCGCCGCCGCCGGGGACGCCCTCGTGACGACGCAGCCCGTCGCCTCGAGAAAGGGCCGCGGCGGCGGGAGCAAGACTCCGCGTGGGCGAAACTCCCGGCTGTGTGTCGTGGCGGCAAGCCGTTCTGTCGTGAGGCTGGCTTCGATTTCCGCCACCGAAAAAGCCCGGTCGATGGCGGGTCGCCCGACGCCGTACCAGACCTGGAAAAGCACGGCGAAGACGAACGCGGCGTGGAAGCTCGTTCGAGCCGCGGGGTGCGGCGGGCCGGCGGCCAGGAGATCGAGCGAAAGACAGAGGAGGAGGATCGAAGCCATCGTCGAGAAGGCGAGGAGGCGCCAGGGAAACTGGATGAACTGCATCGCCGGAGCGACGCGGTAGAGCGGCGCCGCGAGAGTCGTCTGAAGAACGAGATAGCAGGCGGCCGACCCGAGAGCGAGAAACCAGGCCGGGAGGAACGCCCGGACCCGGGCCGCCGGCAGGCGACCGCGGGCGAGCCCGGCGACCGCCGCGGCGAAGCACACGAGCGAGAGCGTGTTGAAGCCGCGGCCGATCTCCACGGAGTAACCGGCGGTGCTCGACGTCCAGCCGCCGATGCGGTCGTAAAGGTACCCCCCGAGCGGGGCGAAGTTCCGGAAGACGCTGAACATTCCCGTTCGGAAGCGGTCCATGTCGAGGTTTTTGCCGAAGAGCCAGATTCCCAGGGCGAACGGGCCCGAGACGGCGAGGACGACGAGGGCCGATTGGCCGAGGTTGAGAAGAGCCGCTCGCCGGTCCTTCGAGAGAAGCAGCGCTCCCAGGAAGGCGACGAGAACGAGCGCGAAGGCGAAGAGGAAGATGATCGAATGGGCGAAGAAGATCAGCGACAGGACGGCGCCGAGACCCCAGCCGGCGCGGGGTTTGCCCTTCATCACTTCCAGCGCGGCGACGGTGAGCCACGGGACGAGCATGAAGGCCGTGAACTCCGCGAACGCTCCCCTCACGACCCAATCCGTGTAGGCATAGTTCGAGAAGACGAGGAGCAGAGCCCCGCCCATCGCGTGGAACTCTCCCAGCCCCATCGCGAGAATCGCCCGGCGCATTCCGATCGCGCCCGTGAAGAGGAGGAGAGGGATCACGATTTTCACGGCCGCGGCGACCGAGCCCGTGGCCAGCGCGATCGCGCCCGCGAGCGTGTTGAACAGGCGGTGGTAGAAGAACGGAAACGGCGAGCCGTAGCCGTTCTCGGCGAGAGGCGTCCAGAGAGGCAGGAGATTTCCGCCCGCGAAGGCGCGCCGGAAGATCTCGACCCTCTGAAAGCAGGCGACGCCGTCGTGGTTCTCCGGCCAGCCGGAAAGGACGAGGACTCTCGAGCAGGCGAGGAGGCTCGCGAGGAGCAGAAGACCATAGGGGCCGGCGCGCCGCAGCGTCATGGAGGAATACTAGAGCGACACGGGGGGCGGAGGCGCCGGGGGCCGCGCCCGACGGGCGGAGAAGGCTGTTCTTCGTGCGCGTGAGAGACTGATCGCACAAATGGTCCGGGCGCTTTTCGGCGGGTTCGCCGCGCTACAGACTTTCTTTTTCCTCGCGCGGCGGGATCGGTTCGCGGTCCTCTTCTGGTGGACGGGCGAAACGTGGCTCTACGTCCTCCTCCTCTGGTTGAAGGACCTCGCGCTCGCGGCGGCAGCGGGTTTTCTCGCGGCGCGCCTGCTCGCGCTCGTGACGGAAGCCGCGGCGCGCGAGGAACGGGAGCCGCCGGCACCGTTTCGCCTCATCGTCGAAGCCGCGTGCGTCGTCCCCGCGCTCGCTTTCGGCATCGTCCTGCGGTGGATCTTCCTGGAGTGGAACCCGCCGGGCCTCTGGGTCGACGTCGTCTATGCGGCGCGCCCGCTCTTCGGCGGCGCGTCCGTTTCACCGTGGGGCGCGACGTATTTCGGCGAGCTCGCGACGGGCCGCGAGCTCGTGTCGAACCTTTACGTCGCATTCGTGCGCGGCGTCTTCGCGGTCTTCGGGAGCGGCGAGACGGGCTTCTTTGCGGTCTCGGCGCTGCCCGGCTCCCTCGCGGTGCCGGCTTTCTGGTGGCTCGCGCGCGAGGCCTTCGGCCCGCGGACGGCCGTCCTGGCGGTCTGGTGCGGCGCGCTCCTCGGGTGGCCGCTGCTCCTCTCCCGTTGGAGCTCGACGGCCGCGCTCCTCGTTGTGCTCGTCCTCGTCGCGGCTGCGGCCGCGCTCTTCGCCCTGCGCACGGGCCGCCTCGCTTTCGCGGCGCTCTCCGGGGCGTGCGTCGGACTCTCGCTCCATACGCACGCCTCTGCCGGCGCCGTCGCCGCGGGCTTCGCGGCGTTCGCGCTCCTCGTCGCGCGGGAGGTGAAGATGCGGCGTCTCGTGCTCGTCGCGGCGGCGGCCGCCGCCCTCGCATTCGCGCCGCTCGCGTGGGGCTTTCTTTCGGAGCCTGATCGAATCGGAGGGCATCTGCGCGACGTCCACGTCGGAACACCCGTCAAGGACGCCGACACCCCGCGCGCCGCGGGCGCGCTCGGGTTTCCCGTGGCGCTCGCGTCGAACGCGCTGGAGTACACGGGCGTGCTCCTGTGGACGCGCGACCCGAACCTGAGGCATGCGGCGGGCCTCGGAATCGTCACGCCACCCGTCGGAATCGCGATGCTCCTCGGATTCGGCCTGGCGGCTTCGCGCCGGCGTCCCGCGGACGTTCTTCTCCTCTTGCTCGCGGCGGGAAGCCTTCTCGCCGGCATCCTCTCGAATCCCGGCGGCGCGCCGAACTCGTTGCGCGTTTCGGCGCTCGTCGTGCCGGCGACGATTTTCCTGTCGGCCGTCCTCGAAACGGGGATCGGGCGTGCCGTGCGCGGGGGCGCCTTATCGCGCGGCGTCCTCCTGTCCGGCGTCGTCGTGGCCGTCTTCGCCTCAGAGACGCTGCCTGCCCTCGTGGAATTTCCGGCACGACAGGGCGTCGGCGCGAACTTCTGCATGGCGGAAACGGAGGCCGGCCGAATCCTCGCTCGTCTTTCGGAGGCGCCTGTCGTCATCGTGAAAGGCGCCGTCCGGCATCCCGCCGTCGTCGAGGCCGTCGCGCACGGCGCGAACCTCGCCGTTCCGCTCGGCCTTTATGCGCGAAAGACCGTCGCGGAACTCAGCGCGCAACCGCCGGAGCACCCGTTCTGGGTGCTCGCTTCGCCGCGCGGCCTCGCGGAGCTTTCGGCGGGCGGTCTCGTGTGCGGGCGCGGGATCGCGCTCGCCGGAGATGGATCGGGACTGCTTCTTGCCCGCGTGAGACCGCGCGGATGAGGACCCCGGCCGTGAACTCCACTCAACGCCGGATCTCGTTCCAGAGCCGGCGAAGGTTGCCGGGCTCCGGCTGGTCTGCCTCTTCGTCCGTGGCGGGCAACCGAATCTCGTAGAAGGGCCCGGTTCCGCCGGCGGCGCCGAGCGAGGCGGCGACCTCCGCGAGAGGGGCCGCGCGCTCGACGAGGACGACACCCGGCCTGAAGCGGCGGATGGCCTCGGCCACGGCGGAAGGCCCGGTTCCCGCGCCTTCGACGAACCAGATCCTCGCGATGTGGCGGTAGTTGTAGAACTTCGCGATGTCTTTGCCGCGCCGCGCGACGAGGAGGACACGGAGCGCGGGGTCGGCGTCCGCGAGCTCACGGGCCCGCGCGCTCATCGCGTTCATTTCCGGGAGGTAATCGGCCTGCGCCGCCGTCGATTGCCCGAACGTCCACGCGTATTGCGCGGCGCCGAGCGCGCCGGGAACGAGGAGCGCGGTCACGAGGGCGGCGCGCGCGCGCGGCCAGCGCTGCCACGCGCGGGAAAGCGCGAGAGCGGCGAGGAGAACGTAGGCGGGCTGGAGGAGGAGGAGTCGCGTCAGACTCGGCCCCGACATCCCGAGGAGGAGGGTTCCGGCCCCGAGTACCCATAGAACGTACGAGAGCCCCGCGGGCCGTGGCCCGCGAAACGCGAGGACGAGGCCGCAGGCATACGCGACGGCGGTCACGGGGTCGACGGGGAGAACGCCCGCTCCCGTCAGCGTGACGGCCGTCGCGTCGAAGTTGTGCCCGTCACCGAGCCACGCGGTGTAGAGACGCGGGTGATGGAAGGGCAGGAGCGCCGTCCAGAAGACGTTGACGGGCCGCCACCACCAGTCGCCGCGGTAGACGTAGTAGCCGCGGAAGAGGAACTCCCCCGGCTCGCGCAGGAGGAAGAGCAGGTTGGGAATGGACGCGACGGACAGGCCCGCGAGACCCGCGAGGAGGGACGATTTCAACCGCGCGCGCGCGTCCTTCTCCTGGATCCACTGCAGCCCTTTCCAGAGCAGCCAGGCCACCGGAAGGACGCGACACGAGCTGTAGGCATAGACAGACAGCCCGAGGACGAAGCCGGTGGCGGCGTGAAAGCGCGCGGGCGAGTCCGGCCGCTCGGCGCGCTCGAGGAGCAGGCAGACGACGAGGAAGAAGAGCGGCGCCGCGATCGCGCGGAGTCCGACCTGGCCGTAGTGGAAGAGCCAGACGGAGCCGGCGGAGAGGAGGAAGGGAATCGCGGGCGGCGTTTCCGGATCCAGTCGGAGGGCGACAAAGACCGTGAGCGCCACGACGGCGGCGGCCGCGAGGATGGAGGGCAGGACGACGGAGATCCACCGCGGTCCGAGGAGCTCGACGCTCGCGCCCACCAGGTAGAGCCACAGCGTCTCGGCGGAAGGGCCGATCGCGAACGACAGGACCTCGAACCGCCTCCGGACGATCAAGTGGACGCCGCGGAGGGCTTCGACGGCGGCCCCGCCTTCGAGGCCTGCGGGGACGCGCCCGAAAGAGAGCGCATGGAGCGCGAGGAGGGCCGGGAGGCCGGCGGCGAGAGTGACGGCGAGCGCGCGGCGCGTGCGTTTCGGGAGGGCGCTCACGCTCCGTCGAGGTCAGCGCTTCCCGAAGAGCTGGTCGAACGCCGAGCGGGCGCCGTCCGGCGAGCCT
>JARXKK010000187.1:3902-5045 GCA_030278895.1 Acidobacteriota bacterium | reverse complement strand
ACGGACACGTGGTAGAACTGGGAGACCGGCAGGTTGTTGCACTTCCACCAGCGGTTCGCGCCGTCGTGGGAGATCCAGAGCCCGCCGTCGTCGCCTGTCACGACGTGCTTCGGGTTCTTCGGGTTGATCCAGACGTCGTGGTGGTCCCCGTGCGTGCCGCCGCCCACGTCACCGAAGCTCTCACCGCCGTCCTCGGACGCGATGAGGGTGAGGTTCGGCTTGTAGACGCGGTCCGGGTTCGTCGGGTCGACGACGAGGCGCGAGAAGTAGAAGGGCCTCCAGACCATCCGCTGGCTGTCGTCCTTCCGGGCCCAGGTCTTCCCGCCGTCGTCCGAGCGATAGAGCGCCGACTTCACGCCCTCGATCACGGCGTAAACGCGGTCGGGTTTCGACGGAGCAATCGCGACGTCGAGGCGGCCCCAGGGCCCCTCAGGCAAGCCGGGAGCCGACTTCGCGTCGAGCTTTTTCCACGTCGCGCCCCCGTCCTCCGTGAGGAAGAAGCCCGAGCCGGACGTGCCCACCGGTCCGTCGCTCCCGGAGCGAAACGTCCAGCCCTTCCGCCGGAAGTCCCAGAGGCCCGCGAAGAGGCGGTCCGGGTTGCGCGGGTCCATCGCGAGGCCCGAGCAGCCCGTCGACAGGTTGTCGCCCTTCAGGACGAGCGCCCAGCTCTTCCCACCGTCCGCCGTCTTGTAGAGGCCCCGGTCCGCCGAATCCGACCAGAGCTTGCCCGGAACGCACGCGTAGACGACGTCGCTCTTCTTCGGGCTGACGAGGATGCGGTTCACGCGTTCGGATTCGGGGAGGCCCATGTGCGCCCACGTCTCGCCGCCGTCGCCGGAGCGATAAATTCCGTTCCCGACGGACACGGAGTTGCGCGTCCAGCTCTCGCCGGTGCCGACCCAGACGACCTTGGGGTCGGACGGGTCGAGCGCGATCGCCCCGATCGACTGCACGGGCTGCTTGTCGAAGACCGGCTTGAACGTCGTCCCGCCGTCGACCGACTTCCAGACGCCGCCCGAGGCCGCGCCGACGAAGAGCGTGACTTTGCCGTCGTCCTCGACGCGGCCCGCCACCGCGGCGATGCGGCCGCTCATCTGGGCCGAGCCGATGTTGCGGGCGCCGAGGCCCGAGATCGTCCCGGCG
>JARXKK010000187.1:0-3802 GCA_030278895.1 Acidobacteriota bacterium | reverse complement strand
CGCGGCGGACGCGGCGGACGCGGCGAGGGAGGACGCGAGAAGGAGAACGGCGGCTCTCATCGGCCCGCTCCTGCCGGCGCGGCGATCCTCGCCGGGAACGCGAACGTGTCCGCGGCGATCGCGACGCTGGCTTCGGCCTTGTCGTAGACCGACTTGCCCCGCGAGGACGGTGGCGAGTTGACCGGCCCTCTCTCCTCGCTCATGGCGACGTAGACGCCGCCCACCTTCTCGTAGTCGCCGTAGTCCGTCTCGACTTCCTGCTCGGCCCCGCGAACCACGTTCTTCCGCACGTCGCGGATCACCATCCAGGTGTCGGGGTCGATGAAGACCAGGACGTCGCCTCCCCACTTCAGGCGCACGCGCAGCTTGTGCGCGAGCGTGCCGTCCACGTCCTCGGTCCCGAGGTACTCGAGGGTGTGGCCCTTCTCCTTCGCGTTCACGAATGGCCCGTCCAGGTCGGCCGCGAGCCGGAACGGCTTGACGTCGTCCTCGGACATGAGCGAGGCCTCCTTGCGGCCCTCGAAGGGCTGCACCTGCCAGCCCCTCTCGCCGTCCCACGCCTGGATCTGCGTGAGGCCCTGATACGTGGCCTCCTGCCGGACCCGCCCCGGACGTTCCTTCACGTCCATCGAGGCGATGAGGAGGTTGCGCCCCGGGATCACGAATCGGCCGGTGCGGCGCAGGCTCTTCAGGGACGCGAGGGCGGCGGCGCCCCCGCGGGCCTCGACGTTCTTCGCGACGATCTCCTCGGCGGTGATCGCGGGCGCGGGCGACGCCGCGAGGAGGACGGCGGCGGCAAGCAGGGTTCTGACGGTGGTCTTCGACATGTCGCGGATTTTATGCGGCAGGCACAACGGGCGTGCCACGCCCCACTGCTCCACCTGCATCAGCGCGCGGGCGGAGCGTTGCGTCTAGAATGCGCCGCCCGCCGGCTCCGGCGGGACAGCCGGAGGACACATGCAGGACAGTTTCGCGACGAAGGCCCGCCTCAAGGTCGGGTCCTCGAACTACACGATCTACAGCCTCAAGGCTCTCGAGAAGAAGTTCCCCAGGGTCGGGAAGCTCCCGTTCTCTCTCCGCATCCTCCTCGAGAATCTCCTCCGTCACGAGGACGGCCGCACCGTCACGAAAGAAGACATCCAGGCCCTCGCCACGCGAGACGTGAAGAAGCCGTCCGACCGCGAGATCGCGTTTCGCCCTGCCCGCGTCCTCCTGCAGGACTTCACGGGCGTCCCGGCCGTCGTCGACCTCGCGACGATGCGCGAGGCCCTCGCCGCGATGGGTGGCGACCCCGACAAGATCAACCCGCTCGCGCCCGCCGACCTCGTCATCGATCATTCGGTCATCGTGGACCAGTTCGCGACGTCGCAGGCGTTCGGAAACAACGCGGCGCTCGAGTTCGACCGCAACCGCGAGCGCTACGCGTTCCTGCGCTGGGGCCAGGACGCGTTCCGCAACTTCCGCGTCGTCCCGCCCGACACGGGCATCTGCCACCAGGTGAACCTCGAGTACCTCGCGAGCGTCGTCTTCACGGGCGCGGGGAAGACCGCCTATCCCGACACTCTGGTCGGCACGGACAGCCACACGACGATGATCAACGGGCTGGGCGTCCTCGGCTGGGGCGTCGGCGGGATCGAGGCCGAGGCCGCGCTTCTCGGCCAGCCGCAGTCGATGCTCATCCCCGACGTGATCGGCTTCAAGCTCGTCGGGACGCTGCCCGCCGGCGCGACGGCGACGGACCTCGTCCTCACGGTGACGCAGATGCTTCGCAAGAAGGGCGTCGTCGGGAAGTTCGTCGAGTTCTACGGCCCTGGCGCCCTCGGCCTCGCGCTGACCGACCGCGCCACGATCGCGAACATGGCGCCCGAGTACGGCGCGACGATGGGCTTCTTCCCCGTCGATGCGGAGACGATCCGGTACCTGAAGTTCACGAACCGGCCCGCGAAGACCGTCGCACTGGCCGAGGCCTACTGCAAAAAACAGGGCCTCTTCCGCACGAAGGACTCACCGGACCCGGTCTTCACGGACACGCTCACGCTCAACCTCAGGGACGTCGAGCCCTCGCTCGCGGGGCCAAAGCGCCCTCAGGACCGCGTGCCGCTGAAGGACTCGAAGAGAGTCTTCAGAGAGAGTCTTAAGAATTTCTTAGAGGGTGAGAGCGCCAAGGTCGATCCGAAGGTGATCGTGAAGTGGCTGGGCGAGGGCGGCGACCAGGGCATGACGGCGCCGGGCACGGCGCTCGCGCCCTCCGCGCCCGCCCACACCGCCGCCGAAAACCCCGCCGCAAACGCGCAGGCGGTGAGGTCGCCTCTTTCTTTCCTTTCCTCTCTCGGTTCTTTGACCAAGACGCAGAAAGTCGTCGACGGCCGCGTTTCGTACGAACTCCCGCAGGGAGCCGTCGTCATCGCGTCCATCACGTCGTGCACGAACACGTCGAACCCGTCCGTCATGCTCGGCGCCGGCCTCCTTGCGAAGAAGGCTGTCGAGCGCGGGCTCTCGGTGAAGCCGTGGGTGAAGACGTCGCTTGCGCCCGGCTCGAAGGTCGTCACGGACTACCTGCGGGACGCGGGGCTCACGCCCTACCTCGATGCGCTCGGCTTCCACCTCGTCGGCTACGGCTGCACGACGTGCATAGGCAACTCGGGCCCGCTGCCGGATGCCGTCTCCGAGGCCGTGCGCGCGGGCGACCTCGTCGTCGCAGGTGTCCTCTCGGGCAACCGCAACTTCGAAGGGCGCATCAATCCGCAGGTCAAGCTGAACTACCTCGCGTCGCCACCGCTCGTCGTCGCATACGCGCTCGCCGGAGAGATGGATCGGGATCTCGCGACCGAGCCGCTCGGTACCGACCGCAGCGGAGCGCCCGTCTACCTGAAGGACATCTGGCCGACGTCCGACGAAGTCCGGGAGGCCGTGGCGAGTGCCGTGAAACCCGAACACTTCAAGGTCGCTTATCGGGCGGTCTTCGAGGGGGACGGACGTTGGCAGGCGCTGCGGGTCCCGAAAGGCAAGACGTACCGTTGGGAAGACTCCTCGACGTACGTGCGGAAGCCCCCCTTCTTCACGGACATCCCCAAAGTGCCCGCGCCCGTGAAGGAGATCGCCGGCGCGCGATGTCTGGTCATGCTCGGCGACTCCGTGACGACCGACCACATCTCACCGGCCGGCAACATCGCGAAGAACTCGCCCGCCGCCAAATACCTCGGTGCGCGCGGAGTTTCGCCGGCGGACTTCAATTCCTACGGCGCCCGCCGCGGCAACCACGAGGTCATGATGCGCGGCACGTTCGCGAACATTCGCCTCAAGAACTTCCTGATTCCCGGCAGCGAGGGAAACCTCACGGTGCACTTCCCTTCGGGCGAGCAGATGCCGATTTTCGACGCGGCCATGAAATACCAGGCCGCGAAGACTCCGCTCGTCGTCCTCGCGGGAGCCGAGTACGGCACGGGCAGCTCGCGCGACTGGGCCGCCAAGGGCACGATGCTTCTCGGCGTCCGCGCGGTCATCGCCAAGAGCTTCGAGCGCATCCACCGCTCGAACCTCGCGGGGATGGGCGTCCTCCCGCTCCAGTTCGAGGCCGGGCAGGACGCGAAGAGCCTCGGGCTGACCGGCCAGGAGACGCTCGCGATCGCGGGAGTCGCGAAAGACCTCGTGCCGAAGAAGAAACTCACGGTCACGGCGACGGACACGGAGGGCAGGAAGACGACGTTCACGGCCGTCTGCCGCCTCGACACCCCGAACGAAGTCGACTACTACCGCCACGGCGGCATCCTCCACTTCGTCCTGAGGCAGCTCGCGGCGTCGT
>JARXKK010000186.1 GCA_030278895.1 Acidobacteriota bacterium | reverse complement strand
GCTTCATGAATCCGGCGTCGGACGTGTGCTCCACGCCTCCGAGATTACGGGATCACGGGGTGTCCACCGAGAAGATGCGGTGGCGGTGCGTCGTGACGCTCGGGGCACGGCTGCCGTCAAACCACACCCCCTCCTCGAAGTAGCTGACGTTCAAGTCGAAGCCGAGCGAATTCGCGCCCACCGATACGAGAAACGGCGACGCTCCCGGGCCCGTGAGGGTCGCGCTCCCCCCCTTCCACGCGGAATGGCCGTAGATGACGAGTGTGTGCGCGGAGACGTCGATGAAGGACAGCGGGCCGCCGTTCAGGAACTCGAACTGGACGTCGACTTCGAAGTCCCCTGTGGGCGTGATCGCCGTATAGCCGTGCGGGATCTGGCTGCAGAGACCCCAAATCGTGCTTGGATCCGACGTCTGGGCGATCGCGGCGGAATTCTTCGTGATCTTGCGGTTGTCCCCTATCGAGAACGTGCCCTGCTCTTTCCAGAAGTAGCCCATCGTGTAGAAGAAGGCGCAGGGCTGGTCTACGACGACCTCCGTTTCGATCCTCCAGTTTCTTCGAACGATGAGCACGGTTACCGGCAAGCTGAATCGCACGCTGTACCCAACGCGCGACGAACGGATCGTCACCCAGAAGAGGTCGGACGCGATTGCATGACTGATGCGATGCGGCGCCGTATAGACGATGACCTTGTCGGTCGTGTTGCTGATCGTGCCGCGCCGGGGCCGCCTCCAGCGAACCGTGAAATCGCTCCGGTCGTCGGCGACATAGCCCATCTCTCGGCCTCCGGCCGAAGGCGGAAGCAACTCGGAGAACCCGAACGGCATGTGGCCGTCCGTCAGGACTGTGGGGAATTCAGGAGTAACGACCAGGTTGCTGAGGAACTGGAGGAACGTGTCGGGGCCGTCCAAGGCGGTGCGGGCCGAAGTCTCCCCCGCCCTCGCGGATGGGTTCGTCGAGGAGATCGGCACCGACAGAGTTCCGGACGCGGGATCGACTCTTCCGCCCATGGCCACGAACGTGCCCGAGGCTGTCCTCACCGCCAGGCTGACGCTCACGAGGCCGAGCGCCGGCGCGGGTCCGCCCGCCGCGCGGAAGACGACGAGAGCGGGCTTGCCGAGAGGTAGCGGGGACGGAGTCAACGCATACGCCGAGCCGAGCACGTTCGTGTTGGTGGACACCGCCGGCGTGAGCGTGACGATGACGGGCGCGGCGAGGGCGCCTGCCGGAATCTTGAGCGTGAGCCTGCCGTCGTCCGAGCGGACTGAGCCTCCTTGCGGACCGATAGTCGCCGACGACGGGATGGCGACGGGGAGCGGCATGATCGGCGTGACGACGGGGTCGCCCGACGCGTTGTCGATCGACGAGTCGAAGACGTCGACGCTGCCCGACGTCACCCTCACGGCAAGCGTCGCGTCGTCGGGAATCGTCGCGTTCGGAAAGAGGTCCTGGATGTTCGGCTGCGTCCAGCCAAAGGCGCCGAGGGAGCCCGTCACCGTCGCGACCGTCGCGCCGAAGGTGTTCTTCAGGGTCAGGGAGTAGTCGGCTCCGTCGGGCCCCGCGGCGAAGCCCACGTTCGTCCGAAACGTCGTGTTCTGGCGAATGCCCGTGATGACGGCGCCGGCATCGGCCGACATGAGAAACGAGAGGAGCGGCGTGGGCTTTTGCTGAGCCCCGAATGTCCCGGGATTGACGCCGAGGGGGTCGACGTTGCTCGTCCGGCAGAGGATCGCCACCGAAGAGTCCGTCTCGAACCGCACCGCGCCGGCCGAGCCCACCGGCAGGCCGAGAAGAGAGCCGAGCACGTCGACGACGTCGAGGATGCGTCCGCCTACGACCGTGAACGTGCTCGAGACCGGGTTCGGGTTCGAGTTGCCGGAGGCATGGAAGGAAACCTTGACCACGGCGTCTTCGTCGCTCGGGTTGAAGAACCGCCCGTCCGTCCGGAAGAACGTGTTGTTCCTGCCGTTCGCGCGCGCCACGCCATTCACGACTACGTCCTGGTACCCCGTGGGCAGCTCCTCGAACGTGAAGAGCGAGCTGTCTCCCGTGACGTTGTCGACGACGACGGAGTAGCCCGCGGCCCTGCCGCGCGTGACGTGCACCTCGGCGCGCGCGACCGCGACGGCGCCGGCGAAGCTGCCGACGCCGAACTGCTGGAATCCCGCCGCGTCGAGGGAGTAGTCCCGCGCGCCGACCTCGACGCCGGCCGCGTCGTACACCGTCACCGTCGCCGCGCCTCCGCCTGCATCCGGGAAGGCGACGGCTATGTTGGTGCGGTACCCCGAGCTCCCGTTCGCCGACTGGCTGATCCAGAGGCTGTCGGCCGCCTTGCCGGGCGCCAGCAGCCGCTCGTCCGAGATGACCGGGAGGGCCACGCCGTACGTGCCCGACGCCGCCGTGTTGTACGTCCGGGCGCGGATGAGAAGCTGCGCGTCGCTCGAAACCTGTGTGGCTCCGGCCCCCTGCGCGCCCCATATGACGTTGAGCGCGTTCCGGTAGACCAACGTCGCCCCTGCGGCCAGTGTGACCTGGCTCGGCGTCGTGCCGCTCGCGGGGACGAGCGAGATCGTCAGCAACGCCGGGATGCTCCCGGGATTCGTCACCGCGAGATCCGAGACGAATCGCGTATTGTTCAGGCCGCCGGCGTTAACCGTGCCCGGGATCGTCCAGACGTTCGCGGCTGCCGCGGGCCGCGCGACGGCGGCGAGGGTCGAGGCGACGAGAAGGGCGATGGCGAGGTGCCGGGACGAATTCGAGGGCTCGTGGTCGACGCGCATCACGTTCATGGCACTCCTCGAACTCTGACTTGAACGCGGGATCTGGGAATGAGTCTCGATAGAGTACTCCTGTCTCGAGCGGGCCGGCCGCGCCTGTTCACGGCCCCGTTGTCGCGCCGCTCACGCCTTATCTGATGCGGTCCCAGGCGTCCTTCACGGCGTCACGGTAAAGACGCCAGTCGTCGCCCACCGCCTCGCGCTGCTTCCGCCATTCGGCGCCAAGCTCCTCTTCGAGGTCTCCGAAAGAGCGATGGGCGTTCTCCGGCCGCCGCGCGCTGTCCCAGCCAAAGCGGTACGCGGGCTCCCAATGCTCGAAAGTCGTTCCCGGCCTGTAATAGGGGCGAAGCTGATACCGGTCCTTCCAGAATTGCGCTTCCTCCGTCGCGTCGAACTCCGAGGCAAAGCTGTTTCCAGCGACGGCACCGGCGACCGCACCGACGGCTCCGCCGATCACGGCTCCGATCGGGCCGCCCATCGCAGCACCGGCAACAGCCGCGGCGGCGCCGGCACCGAGCCCCCCGATCGCAGTGGCGACCGGATGGCCGGGCGGAATCACAGTTCTGATTGATCCATTTTTCATTGGAGCCTCCAACGGAAACGCGCGCAAGGTCCGTGCCGCCTTTCGCCGCGCATAATCCGGGGGAGACTGAGAGGAACCATGCGCCGCCCGCCGATCCCCGAAATCTGTTTCCTTCTCTTTCTCGCCGCCCCCGCCGCACACGCCCAGAAGCCCGACTGCTCGATCCGTCCCGCGAAGAACACGGATCCGGCCGAGCTTCGCCGACTCGTGAAGATCAGCCCGAAGGACGCCGAAGCCCGGGCCGTCCTCTCCGTGGCGCCGAACAAGGTGAACGCCGTCATGTCCTCGGAAGTCGGGGTCGTGAACGGATGTCTCGCTTATTCGTACGACCTGCGCTTCGCGAACAAGGGCGGCGTCGAGGAAGTCATCGTCGACGCGGGCGACGGGAAGATCCTGTCGTCCGAGTACGAGCCCGCGGCGGGGGGCGCGGCGGCCGAAGCCCCGGCTATCGCCACACCGACGACTCCGGATGGGACGTCGCCCACGGCTCTTCCGCCCGGCGTCGCCCCGGTGACGAATGCCGTCGCCGCCGCGGAGGAAGCATCGATTCGTAAGGTGATCGACGCGGAGGAGGACGCGTGGAACCGGGGAGACGCGAAGAAGTTCGCGGCCCGCTTTCAGGAAGAGGGTTCCTTCACGGACGTCTTCGGCGCGGTCTCCCGCGGCCGCGCCGAGCTGGAGAAACGCCAGGTCGAGCTCTTCTCGTCCCTCTTCAAGGGCAGCCGGCTGGCGCTCAAGGTACGGCGCGTCCGCTTCCTTCGTCCGGACGTCGCCATCGTGGACATCGACACGGAGGTGTCCGGTTTCAAGAAACTTCCGCCGACCGTGTACGTGGATCTCGAGAAGGTGCTCCGGACGCGGCTTCAGCAGGTGATGGTCAAGACGGGGACCGACTGGATGGTCGCGGCGTTCCACAACGTGGACGTCAAGACGCCGCCCGAGAACCTCGTCAACCCGGAAGACCCCGCGCACGTCCGGCGGCGCTGAGCATGGATTACTCCTCGAACCCGCCGGCCTGAACGGTCGGAGCCTCGCAGAACGCGTCGGCGCTTTCCGTGACGGGGATACCGTCATCGTCGTAACGGATGTCGAGGTGCAGGTACGTCGCGGGGGCCATCCACCCTTCGAATTTTCCGGGTCCTACGAAGCTCACGCTCGACCAGCGGTCGGTCGGATAGCCCGGCTTGATGACCGTGAGAGTCCACCCCAGAACGAGATCGGTCGGCCCGGAGTTCGTCACCATGATCGTTGGCTGATTTCTCATGTCGCAGTACGAAAATATTTTCACTCTGTCCACCGCGGCAGGCCGGGAGATTCCACGGTTCAACACGATGGGTTGTGAGGCCTGGCGAACGGACAGGTGATTGACCGGAACCGCGAGGACTGTTGCGAGGAGCAGAGAAGCGAGCATGGGCGCACTCCTTTGGTGCCGCGGCACGATTTCCTCGTGCCTGCCTTACACGGGAGCAACAACCTGACCAGCGGCAAGCAACGTCCTTCAAAACGTGAGAGAGGTCACCCGCTGCACTCGTATCTGCCAGATGCCGTGTTCCGACGCACGGAAACAGGCAGTCAGCCACTCAACTTTGTCTCGCCGACCGAATCGATCCTGTCCGATTCTTCGAGATTCTTCGAGATTCCTCGAGATTCTTCGAATCGCTTCACTTGCGCCGGACTCGCCAGATCGCTGAAACAAGTC
>JARXKK010000185.1 GCA_030278895.1 Acidobacteriota bacterium | reverse complement strand
AGAGCACCAACGCCTCGGGGTTCAGAATGCCCTGCAGGCGCGGGCGCTTCTTCTCGTCGGCATCGGCATCGTCGCGCCGCTCATCGTCCTCGGATTCCTCGTTTCGAGCGCCCTCGGCGATCTCTCCCAGCGAGTCGTGCGCGACCAGCAGATCCTCGCCCGCAGCGCCGTCGCGCACGCCGAAGAAATGCTCCGGGACGACCTCGAGGGCCTCTATGGCGGCGGCGTCGAGCCCGACAGTCCCGCGCGCCGCGCCGCGCTCCTCGCGACGTATCGCCGCTCGCGCATCTTCTCCAGCGTTTTCCTCCTGAGCCCGGCCGGCGAGATCCTCTGGGAGGAGCCCGCCGACTGCCACGGGCGGGACCACCTCATCGACCTCCCCGCCGCGCAGGAAGCGGTCTCCACGGGCCGCCGCGCGGCCTCCGCCCTCACGACGCTCCCGGACGGCGCGCGCCGCCTGTTCCTCTTCGTTCCGCTCGTGGATCTCGCGGGGAAGGCAACCGGCCTCGCCGGCGCGAGCCTGGACCCGACGCTTCCCGCCTTCCAGGCTCTCCTCCCCGCCGTCCAGAGCGGGGAAGGGATCACGACCGAGCTCGTCGACGCGGCGGGCGAGGTCGTCGCGACGACCGATCCGGGGCCAGGCGTGACTCCACCCGTCGCCGCGGCCTTCCTGCTGCCGCTTCTCAAGGACCGCCGGGCCTACGCCGCACGCGTGGGGGAAAACGTCATCGCCTTCGAGCCCCTCCGCCTCTTCCCCTGGGGCGTCGTCGTGCGAGAGCCGGCCGCGCACGCGTTCGCGCCCGCGATCGCGTTCCGCCGGCGCATGCTCACCGTCACGCCCGTGTTCCTCGCGCTCGCCGCGCTCTTCACGTGGGGCGCGGCGAAGAGCGTGCTCCGGCCTCTCCTCGTTCTCACGCGCGCGGCCGAGCGCATCACGGGCGGCGATCTCAAGGAGCCCATCCCGCCGCTTCCCGACGACGAGGTCGGCCGGCTCGGCCGCTCACTCGAGACGATGCGCGCGCGCCTCGAGCGCGACGACCGGCGCGCCGAGCTGCTCAAGCGCTTCCTGAGCGCGCAGGAAGGCGAGCGCATGCGCATCGCGCGCGAGCTTCACGACGAAACGTGCCAGACGATCTCGGCCCTGTCCTTCCGGCTCGAGAGCGCGCTCGGCGACCTGCCCGAGGGCGAGTCGCGTGCGCGCCTCGAGGAGGTCAAGGGCCTCGCGGGCCGGGCCCTCGACGACCTGCACCGCGTCATCTTCGACCTGCGCCCCTCCGTCCTCGACGACCTCGGCCTCCTCGCCGCCGTGAGGTGGTACGCCGCGCGCCATCTGGAGCCGCTCGGTATCACGGTGAAGTGCGAGTTCGAGGACGTCGAGAGCCGCGTGCCCGAGGACGTCGCGACGGCCGTCTTCCGCATCGTGCAGGAGGCGCTCCTGAACGTGGCCCGGCACGCCGGGGCCGAGGACGTGCTCGTGCAGATCGCGGCCGGCGAGAAGACTCTCCTCGTCGAGATCGAGGACGACGGCAGGGGATTCGACCCGAAGAGCGTCGTCGAGCCCTCCGAAACCGGTCGCGGCCTGGGCCTTCTCGGGATGCGCGAACGCGTGGAGATCCTGGGTGGGAAGATGAGGCTCGACTCCGCGCCCGGAGAAGGAACCCACATGGCGTTCGAGATTCCGATCCCGCAGGCGGTCCGCCCTGTCTAGGACGCGCGTCGTCGTCGCCGACGATCACGCCCTCATGCGCGAAGGAATTCGGGCGCTTCTCGCCAAGGCCGACGACATCGAGGTCGTGGGCGAGGCCGAGGACGGCCGACAGGCGATCGACCGCTGCAAGGAGCTGGAACCCGATGTCCTCCTCCTCGACATCGCGATGCCGAACCTCGGCGGCCTCGAGGCCGCGCTCGAGATCCGGAAGCTCAGCCCGAAGACGAGGATCATCGTCCTCACGCAGTACGAGGACCGCGAATACGTCTCGCGCTTCCTGAAGATCGGCGTCTCGGGCTACGTGCTGAAGAAGGCCGCGGGCTCCGAGCTGGCGTCCGCGATTCGTAGCGTGGCAAGAGGCGGCCTCGTCCTCGCGCCCGAAGTCGCGCGTGTCGCCCTCGAAGAGCGCGAGGCCGCGGCCTCCGGAACGGAAACCGTCGACGCGTACGAGACGCTCACCGACCGCGAGAAGCAGGTGCTGAAGCTCGTCGCCGAGGGGCGGAGCAACAAGGAGATCGCCGAGCTGCTCGGCATCGGCGTGAAGACCGCGATGACCCACCGTGAGCACGTCATGACCAAGCTGGGCGCCCACGGGCGCACGGAGCTCATCCGCTTCGCCCTCCGCCACGGAATCATCCAGGCGTAAGACGAGGGACGAGGCCCCGCCGGTCAGATCAGTCCGACGGCCCGGGACGCGAGGATCGCGACGACCAGAAGAGAGATGAGCGACTGCAGCATCGTCAGGACCTTCGCCCAGCGCGAGAGGACGGGCGTGTCGGTGGGCGAGAAGGCCGTCGAGTTGTTGAACGCGATGAAGAGGTAGTCCACGAAACGGGGCGTCCATTTCTTCGGCCCCGGACACCCGTCCATCATCTGGGGAAAGAAGAAATCTCCCTCGGTGTGCGCGCCGCGCCCGTCCCGGGCGAACGGCCCGCCCGCGTCGAGCCTCCAGTACCAGATCGCGAAGACCAGCACGTTCGCGACCCAGAGACACGCGGCCGACCGCGCGAGCTCCGTCGGCGTCTCGCTCTTCTTCGGTATGCCCGCGATGAGGAGCGCAAGGGAGCCGACGAGCGTCAGCGTCACGACGCCGCTCATCACGAATCCGAGCGCCTTCGTGAGCGAAGCGCGGCCCGCCCGGTGGGCGAGCACCGTCGGCACGGCGAGAACGAGGAGCATGACGAGGACGACCCAGCGCGGCCCCACGATGAGCGTCGGCGGCAGGGCGAAGTTGAGCAGGCCGAGCGCGAGAAGCGCGAAGATGACCGGCCAGCGGACCTCGGACTGGATCACGCGGGGCGTCGTCACGCCTGACATCTTAAAGGGAAATCGTTACCCGCCTAGAATCGCGAAGTTCCCCCCGAGGAGGCCTCCGTGAATCTTCGAGCCGCACTTCGTGGCGCTCTCTGTTCCACCGCGTTCCTCGCCCTCGTGGCTGTTCCTCTTCACGGCGAGACCGTGCCGCCGGCCCGCTTCGAGGATGCCGGCAGGCGCGCGAAGCTCGCCGCCGCGTTTCCCGAGGTCGAGGAGATCTTCGCGGAGGCCGTGGAGAAGCAGCACATGCCGGGCGCCGCGATGGGCATCGTCGTCGACGGGGAGCTCGTTTTCACGAAGGGTCTCGGCGTGCGCGACGTCGCCGCGAACGCCTCCGTCGACGCCGACACCGTCTTCCGGATCGCCTCGATGACGAAGAGCTTCACGGCGGTCGCGATTCTGAAACTGCGCGACGAAGGCAAGCTTGGCCTCGACGACCCTGTCTCGAAGTACGTGCCCGAGCTCGCGAGTCTCGCGAAGGCCACCGGCGACGCGTCGCCGCTCACGATCCGCCATCTGCTCTCGCACTCCGAGGGATTCCCCGAGGACAACCCGTGGGGCGACCGGCAGCTCTCCGTGAGCGACGAGACGTTCGCGCGCTGGCTGAAGGCCGGCATTCCGTTCTCGAACGCGCCGGGCGTGGCCTTCGAGTATTCCAATACCGGTTTCGCCATCCTCGGCCGCATCGTGGCGCGCGCCTCCGGCATGCGCTATCGCGACTACGTCGACCGGAACGTGCTCCGCCCGCTCGGCATGACCTCCACCTGGTGGGACACGGCCTCGGTTCCGCGAGACCGCCTCGCGAAGGGCTATCGCCGCGAGGGCGACGCCTGGGTCGAGGAGCCGGGGCTCGGGGACGGCGCGTACGGGTCGATGGGAGGCCTCTACTCCACGGTGCGCGACCTCGCGCGTTACACGTCCTTCTTCCTGTCCGCGTGGCCGCCGCGAGACGGGCCCGAGACGGGCCCGATCCGCCGCAGCTCCGCGCGCGAGATGCAGCAGGTCGCACGTTTCGTGGGCGGTGCCGCGACGCGGGACACGGTGGAAAGCCCGCTCCGGATGACCGCCGGCGGTTACGACTACGGCCTCGGCACCTCCCAGACCTGCCGCTTCCGGTTCGTCGTCAGCCACGCAGGCGGTCTCCCCGGCTATGGTTCCACGATGCGCTGGCTCCCGGAGCACGGGGTTGCGATCGTCGCGCTCGGCAATCTCACGTATGCGCGCTGGGGAAGCCCCGCGAACGAGATGTTCGAGGGCCTGAACCGCACGGGCGCGCTAAAGGCCCGCGTCCCGCAGCCCTCGACGGCGCTCCTCTCCGCGCAGGCCGGCCTCAACAAGCTGCTCCTGGAGACCTGGAGCGACGCCGTCGCCGACGGCCTCGCCGCGGACAATCTGTTTCTCGATACGCCGAAGGAGAAGCGCAAGGCTTCCTTCGAAGAGTTACGCGCCCGGCACGGCGCCTGCGCTTTCGACGGAACCATCGAGGCCGAGAACGCGCTTCGGGGTGCGTGGAAGCTCGCGTGCGATCGCGGCTCCATCCGGGTCGAGATCACGCTCGCACCCACGATGCCGCCCCGCGTCCAGCATCTCGAGACGACGTCCGCGCTTCCGCTCTCCGAGAGCCTCGCTTTCGCGGCCGACGGCCTCGCAACTCCGGCGGCCTGGGGGCCATGCCGGCGCGGCGAGGTGTTGCGCGGCGGCGGCGAGACGAACGCCGTCGTGCGCTTCGACTGCACGCGCGGCCGCCTCGATGCGGATCTCGTCTTCGACAAGGAGAACAGCCGCCTCACGTCCGCAAAGCTCTCTCCCGCAAAGGGCGAGACCTGCGTGCCGTGACTTTCGTCCCTTTCGTCCCTTTCCTCCGCAAAAAGAAAACCGGCGCCGCATGACTGACGTCACGGGCGCCGGAAAAAAAGCGAAGTGCTTTAAGAAAAAGACCGAGGACTAGTAGCGGCCGCGGCCACCACCGCCGCCGCCGTAACCACCGCCGCCGCCGCGGTTTTCCTGGGGCTTGGCCTCGTTCACCTTGAGGGCGCGACCGTC
>JARXKK010000184.1 GCA_030278895.1 Acidobacteriota bacterium | reverse complement strand
CTTCCCGTCGACCGCCTGTCGCGGCTCATGCGGAGACCCGCGTCAGCCGCGCGGCGTTTCGCCGCGCGCGAGGGCGAGCCGCGACGGACGCCGGGACAGCCGACGCGCGAGCGCGGCAAGCATGGCGCCCGAGGCGAGGAGGCCGGCCGCCAGAGCAGCCCGAGTGCCCGGCGTTCCGGAGAGGACCGCCCCGAGGGAGTCGGCGAGCGTGGGGATTGCCGCGAAGAGCGCGGGCAGGCCGGCCGTCGTGCCGGCCGCCATCACGCGGGCCCACATCTCGAGAGCCGTCTGGGGTCCGAGCGACCAGAGGGGAGCCAGAAAAACGGCAAGGCTGGCGGCCAGAAGGCCTCCAGCGGCCAGGGCGGGCGCCCGCCAGGCCTGAGCCCGCCGGACTTCCCACGGTGCGAAGGGTCGCGCAGCCATCACCCGGGCAGCCAGATCCGACTCCCAGACAGGCGCAGGAGCAGCCATAACGCATTCATCCAGAATGGCTTCCAGACGAAGGTCTCGCTCCAGCTCCTCCGTGGAGGGGGTTTGTAGGTCCCGGGCGTCGGCGACTCTCACGTTCATCCTGATCCCTCTATACGATGTCTTTGGGCAAAAGATCTCTCAAAGCCTGCCGTGCCCGGAATAGCTTGTTCTTGACCGTGCCGAGGGGCATCCCCTTGAGCTCCGCGATCTCCTCATAGGGCATCTCGCCGTAGTGGCGGAGGCTGATGAGCTCGCGGTAGTCGTCGGGAAGCCGGTCGATCGCCTCTGCGAGAGCGGTCCGAAGCCGTTGGCGGGTCAGATCTTCGTGCGGATTGGGGCGGGTTTCGGGAGGGTCCACCGAGCGCGCCTCCCCATCCTCGCCGGGAGGCCTCTCGAGCGGCAACGTGCGGACCCGCCGCCGCCTCAGATGATCGATGGCGGCGTTTCCGGCTATTCGAAAGAGCCACGTCGAAAACTTGAAACGGGGGTCGAACGAGTCGAGGGCGCCATACACTTTGATGAAAACGTCCTGGGTGACGTCGCGGGCATCCTCGACGTCGTACGTAAAGCGCTGCACATAGCGGGACAGGCGGGTCCGGTAGCGGTCGACGAGGACGGCGAAAAGCTCGGTCTCGCCCTCGAGAACCAGCCTCACCAGCTCCGCGTCACCCCGGTTTTCGAAAGTCGCCATGATGAGATCGTGTCATATGAACGCCGTCGGGACCTCCTAGAATACCCAGTCGGAAATAGTCCCTTATGAAGGAGGATTCCGTGACTTTCAGACATGAATCGACGTCGGGCGTCCTGCAGCACACCGCCAAAGGCGCCGCTCCCGCCATCAATCCGTTCGAGGAGATGGCTAACCGCTTCGACCAGGCGGCCCGCCTCCTGAAGCTCGATCCGGGCCTCACGAAGGTGCTCCGCGAGCCCATCAAGGAGATCAAGGTGGCGATTCCCGTCGTGATGGACGACGGCCGGATCGAGCTCTTCATCGGCTACCGCGTGCACCACAACATCGCGCGCGGCCCCGCCAAGGGCGGGATCCGGTTTGACCCCCACGTCTCGCTCGACGAAGTGCGCGCGCTCGCGTCCTGGATGACCTGGAAGTGCGCCGTCATGAACATCCCGTTCGGCGGCGGCAAGGGCGGGGTCATCTGCGACCCGCTGAAGCTCTCGCGCAACGAGCTGGAGCGCATCACGCGCCGGTACACAGCCGAACTGATGGACTTCTTCGGTCCCGAGAAGGACGTTCCGGCGCCCGACGTAGGCACGGACTCCCAGACGATGGCGTGGATCATGGACACGTACTCCATGCACATGCGCCACACCGTGACGAGCGTCGTGACGGGCAAGCCGGTTTCGATCGGCGGGTCGGCCGGACGGGTCGAGGCGACGGGCCGCGGGGTCATGATCGCCGCCCGTGAGGCCGGCAAGGCGCACGGCGTGCCCCTGAAGGACGCGCGCGTCGCGATCCAGGGCTTCGGCAACGTCGGCTCCATCTCCGCGAAGATGTTCTACATGGAAGGCTCGAAGATCATCGCCGTCTCCGACGTGAACGGCGCGATCCAGAACAAGAAGGGCCTCGACGTCCCGGCCCTCCTCGAGTACATGGCGAAGAAGAAGACCGTCGTCGGGTTCCCGGGAAGCATCCCGCTCGACGCCGACGACCTCCTCACGATCGACTGCGACATTCTGGTGCCGGCCGCGCTCGAGAACCAGATCACCGCCGAGAACGCGAAAGACATCAAGGCAAAGATCGTCGTCGAGGGCGCGAACGGGCCGACCACGCACGACGCCGACGAGATCCTCCAGAAGAAGGGCGTCATCGTCATTCCGGACATCCTCGCCAATGGCGGGGGCGTCACGGTGTCCTATTTCGAGTGGGTCCAGGACCGCATGGGCTTCTTCTGGCGCGAAAAGGAAGTGAACGAGCGCCTCGAAGAGATGATGGTGCAGTCCTTCGGCGACGTGCGCGACATGGCCGCGGCGCACAAGGTCTCATACCGCATCGCCGCCTACATGGTCGCGATCCAGCGCGTCGCCCACGACATGCAGGTGCGCGGGCTTTACGCTTAAGATCTCCATGTGATCCGGTTCGAGGGGGCCGTCAAGCGCTACGGCAGCAAGACGGCCCTCTCGGACCTCTCTCTCGAGATCCCCGGCGGCGCGCTTTTCGCCCTCGTCGGCCCCAACGGCGCGGGCAAGACGACCGCGATCGGCCTCCTCACCGGCCTCCTCTCCCCTACCTCCGGACGGACCCTCCTCGCGGGCATCGACGTCGCGAAGAATCCCGTCGCCGCGAAAGCGCGTCTCGGGTTCGTGCCGGACCGACCCTATCTCTGGCCGAAGTGGACCCCGCGCGAGACCCTGCGCTTCGTGGGAGCCGTGTTCGGCCGGCGCGGCGCGAAGCTGGAGAATCGGATCGACGCCGAGCTCGCCGCCTTCGACCTGACGGAGTTCGGGGGCCAACGCAACGAGACGCTCTCCCACGGCACGCGGCAGCGCGTGGCCCTCGCGCAGGCCTTCCTCCACGACCCGGAAGTGCTCGTCCTCGACGAGCCGATGGTCGGCCTCGATCCCCTCGCGCAGCGCGGCCTGTCGGAACGCCTCCAGTCCCATGCGGCCGCGGGCGCTGCCGTCCTCATCACGACCCATCAGCTCGCGCTCGCCCAGGAAATCGCGACCTTTGCGGGCCTCCTCGTCGACGGGCGGCTCGTCGCGAGCGGGACGCCCGGGCGCCTCGTGACGAATACCGGCCGCACGGGCACGCTGCCAGAGATCTTCTTCGACCTCGCGGGCGGAGTCCCGCATACGTGAACGGCGTCTTCCGCGCGAACACGCTTCGCGCCTCCGGGAGAACTCTCCTCGCGGGCAACGCCCGCGCGCGCATCGCCGCGATGGCCGGATTGTTCGCGGTTCTCATGTTTTGCGGCCTCGAGATGGCCGGCCTCGAAGGCGCCCTGCGGGCGTCCCGAGCCGCGCTCGGCGAGCTGCCCGAAATCCGACCCGCGTTTCTGCTCGAACGCCTCCTCGGCGGCGCCTTCACGGCCGCCCTCCTCCTCGGATTTCTCGGCTCCTTAACGACCGCCATCGGCACGCTTTTCCTGTCCGATGAGCTCGCGGCGCTCTCCACGCTTCCGTTCCCCCACAGCCGCCTCGTACTCCGGCAAGCCCTCCTGACTCTCCTCCTCGCCGCCGCGCCGACGCTTCTTCTCGCGACGCCCGCGCTCCTCGTAGCGGCCGGGGCGGGCGAGCGGCCGATTCTCGCGTTCCTTTCCGGCGCGCTTCCCCTCGCGGGCGTGATCCTTCTCGCGGGCGCGGCGGGGATCGCCACGGCCCTTCTCTTCGTAAGTGTCGTTCCCCCGAGGCGCGCGCGCCTGCTGGCGGCCTTTCTCTCCGCTACAGGCCTCGCGGTCGCGCTCCTCGGGTTTCGCGCCGCCCGCCCGGAACGTCTCCTCGATCCCGTCGAAGCGCTTTCCGTCGTGACCCGCCTCGGGTCCGCTCCGCTCCCCGCGCCCGGCCTCGACGTAGGGGCGTGGGCGGCTCGCGCCGCGACGCCTGGACTCTTCGGACACGCCGGAGGGCTCCTGCCCGGCGCCACGCTCTTCCTCTCCGGCCTCGCCGCATTCCTCCTCGTGCCGGCGGCGCTCTGGCGCCTGCACCTCCACGTCTTCACGGGCGCGCGGCCCGGCGCCCTGCGAGCGTCGGGCGATGAGCGCCGGGGCCCAGAGGCCCGCTCGCTCGCCGCCGTGCTCCTCCGCGCGGAGGCGGCGAGCCTGCTCCGCGATGCCTCCACTCCCGCACAGCTGGGATCCCTGGCGGCCGTGTTCCTTCTCGACTTGATGAACGTACGGCTCCTGCCGAGCACGGACGCTTCCGCGCGCGATCTCGTGGCCGGGCTTCAGACGGGGCTGTCCCTGTTTCTCGTCTCGGCCCTCTCCCTGCGCTTCGCTTACCCGTCCGTCTCCTCGGACGGCCGCGCGGCGCTCATTCTTCGGACTCTGCCCCTGGATCCGCGGCGCCAGCTCCTCGCACGCTGGGCCATCCGCGCCCTTCCCGCCACCGGGATCGCCCTGGCTCTGACGGGAGCGAGCCTCCTCGTCCTCCGGCCCGCGGGCGCGACGTCTGCCGTCGCGCTCCTCGTCGCCTGCGCGGGGGGCCTCGCGATCCCGGCGCTCCATGTCGGGCTCGGGGCGCTCTATCCGCGATACGACGCGCCGAACGCGGTAGCGGTCGCACTGTCGACGGGCGGAGTTTTCGCCCTCGTCTTCTCGACCGGCCTCTCGCTGCTCTCGACACTCGTCGTCTCGGGCGAGCTCCGCCTGCTGCTCGGGTCGCTCGTGAAGATGCCGGTGTCGCTCGCACCCCTCCTGCTCGTGTTCTGCGCGGCGGCGGCGGCAGCAGCGCTTGGGCCGATGGCACTGGCGGCAAGGTCCCTCGCGAGAAGCGACATCTCCGTGGCGTGACCCTCTAGGAAGATTTTCTTAGAAGGGCGAATGGGCGATTCGCTCGCGAGCATTGCTTCGGCGCGCCCGCCGTTCTTCAGAGCACCGGATGCAGCGGCGGCTCACCGCGCGCGAAGCGCGCGATCTCCTCGCACGCGAGGCGCGCCATCGCGAGGCGCGT
>JARXKK010000183.1 GCA_030278895.1 Acidobacteriota bacterium | reverse complement strand
GCCGGTGGGGGAGGGTTCTTCGAACGCGAAGCGCGGCGGCGTCTCCCGCGCGGGAACCTCCTCGAAGGCGTTCTTCACGCGGCGGAAGGCGTCGGCCGGGTCCACGTCGCCGACCACGGCCAGAAGCGCGTTGCCGGGAGCGTAGTAGCGGCGGTAGAAGTTCCGCGCGTCGTCGAGAGAGGCCGCGCCGAGATCGTCCATCGACCCGATGACGGAGTGCTTGTAGGGAAACGCGTCGTAGGCGAGGTCGTCCGCGGCCTCGAACGACGCGGCATAGGGCTGGTTGTCGATACGCAGCCGCTTCTCTTCCTTCACGGCTTCGCGCTGGTTGTCGAGCTTTTCCTGCGTCAGGACCAGCGCCCGCATCCGGTCGGATTCGAGGAAGAGGCCGAGGTCGAGGCATTCGGCCGGCAGCGTCTCGAAGTAGTTCGTCCGGTCCTCGGACGTCGTCCCGTTCATCGAGCCGCCCGCCTCGGCCACGAGCCGGAAATGCTCGCCCTTGCCGACGTTTTCCGAGCCTTCGAACATGAGGTGCTCGAACAGGTGCGCGAACCCCGTCTTTCCGGCCGGTTCGACCCGGCTTCCGACGTCGTACGTCACGTCCACCGTGACGAGAGGGATTCCGCGTTGTGGAGAGACGACGACCGTGAGCCCGTTCGCGAGGCGCTCGACGTGAAACGGAATTTCGAGATCGAGGGAAGAAGTGATGGGAGCCTCCAGCCCGTAATATAGCGATTGTGTTGACGCGCAGCGCCTTCGTGGTTTTCGCTTTCCTCGCCATGAGCGTCTTCCCCGCCGCGCGGGGTGAGGACGCGAGTGTGAAAACGGATCCCGACCTCCCGAAATTCCGTGTCGAGGCGGTCCTCTACGACTACGAACCGGTCTCGGAACGGAGCGAGAGATTCGCGGAGTTCTATTACGGAGCGCTTTCGGCGGAATGGACGCGCGGCGTCTTTGCCGCGAAGGCCGATGTTCGCGGCGCCGAGGGGTTGTTCCGCCCCTACTACCAGGGCTCCGTGTGGTTGCAGGAGGGCTGGGCCTCTCTCGCGACACCCGTCGGCGCCGTGAGGATCGGAAAGGTCGCGCGGGACTTCGGCCTCGAGGACGAGTCCTTCATCGGCACCCTCTTCACCGCGAACGGCGTCGCGCGCAATCCCGACTGGGGCGCGGGCCTCGTGGGCGAGAAGCGGCTGGAGTTCGACACGCTCGGCTGGAGCGCCCGCTACTACGCCCAGAACGACCACGTCGCGTGGGAAGACGAGGGCCGCAACGTGGAGTCGGACCCCACGCGCGTCCTCCGGGACGCCTTCGAGGCGCGCGTCTTCTATGTCGTGAACAAGGGCCTCTGGTCGCTCAAGCCGGCCGTTTCCTTCGCGTCGGCCGGGCTCGACGGGAAGGACGGCGGCCCCGGCTCGTTCCGCCGGACGGACGGCGCCTTCGACGTCACCGCGACCCTCGGGCCGTTCACGCTCCTTCTCGAGGGCTTCACGCGCTCGGGGCAGCGCTGCGTGCCGGGCGCCCCGTGCCGCCTCGCCTACGACGACGGGACGGCGGGCCTTGCCGGATTTCGGGCCGAGTTCCCGACCGTCACCTATCGCTATCTCTACTCGGTCTGGCACTATCTCGGGGCCGAGGCCACCGAGCAGATTCACCTGCCTGGAGTCGTCTGGACGCCCCGGAAGGGTCTGGCGGCAACGATCGAATACAGTTCCCGGTCGATGAGAAGGCTCTCGGGCACCGCGGTCGTGAAGACCTTTCACCTCGGTCTGTCGGTGGCTTTTTGAGGAGCTCATGAAGAAGAGGATTCTGATCGTTGGAGTCGTCGTGGCGGTCGTGGCTCTCGCCGGCGCCTACTTTTACGCGCGCCGCGGGTCGTCGGAGCCGAAGTTCCGCAAGGGGAAGCTCGACAAGGGCGACGTGGTCGCGACGGTCACCGCGACGGGGACGCTGTCGGCGGTCACGACGGTCAAGGTGGGCAGTCAGGTCTCGGGCATCATCGCGAAGCTCTACGCCGACTTCAATTCGACCGTGAAGAAAGGGCAGATCCTCACCGAGCTGGATCCGACGCCGTTCCTTCAGTCGGTCGAGCAGCGCCGCGCGGACCTCGAAAAGGCGAAGGTCGAGCTTCGCAACGCGGAGCTCTCTTTCACCCGCTCGAAGAACCTCGAGAAGCAGCAGCTGCTCGCCCAGTCCGAGCTGGACGGCGCGCAGACCGCACGGGACTCGGCCGCGGCCTCCGTCCGACAGTCGCAGGCGGCTCTCAAGCAGGCCGAAACGAACCTCTCGTACGCGCGGATCCTGTCCCCCATCGACGGCGTCGTCGTCGACCGGCAGTACGACGTCGGCCAGACGGTGGCGGCTTCTTTTCAGGCCCCCGTCATCTTCACGATCGCCCAGGACCTCACGAAGATGCAGGTCCTCACGAACATCGACGAGGCCGACGTCGGCCGCGTGAAGGTGGGCCAGGATGCGTCCTTCTCGGTCGACGCCTTCCCTGACCAGCCTTTCAAGGGAGCCGTCTCGCAGATCCGCCTCTCGCCCCAGACGGTTCAGAACGTCGTGACCTATCCGGTCGTGCTCGACGTCGCGAACCTGGACCTCAAGCTCAAGCCCGGCATGACCGCGAACGTGCAGATTCCCGTCGACGCGCGCCGCGAAGTTCTGCGCGTCCCGAACGCCGCGCTGCGCTTCCGGCCCGATCCCGCGGACATCGCGGGCGGTGAAAAGGGCAAAGCTGCAGGCGTGCCCGCCCCGGCGGCGAGCGGAGCGCCCGCGGCCCAGGCCGGCGCCCCGCAGACCGGTGGCCGCGGTCCTGGCGTACGCGGCGGAGCCGGCTCCGGCCGGCCGGCGGCCTCGCGCTCCGGCACGCTCTACGTCGAGGTCCAGAACGGCAAGGGCAAGCTCAAGGCCGTCACGGTCAAGACGCTCATCACGGACGGCAACATGACGGCGATCGAGAGCGCCGACCTCAACGCGGGCGACGAGATCATCGTCGGCCTCGCGACCGCGCGCGCGAGCGGCCCGGGCTCGGCCAGCCCCGCGGGCGGCGCGGGCGGCGGGAGGCGGCCCTTCTGAGCGGGCGGGCGGCCGTGGCGCATCCCGTCATCGAGCTCGAGAACCTCACCCGCGTCTACCAGATGGGCGAGACCGAGGTGCGCGCGCTCGACGGCGTGACGCTCGCCGTGCAGCCGGGCGAATTTCTCGCCGTCATGGGGCCGTCGGGCTCGGGGAAGTCGACGTTCATGAACATCGTCGGCTGCCTGGACCGGCCGACGGCGGGGCGCTACGTTCTCGAGGGCATCGACGTGTCGTCCCTCGGGCGCGACGCCCGCGCCGAGATCCGGAACGACAAGATCGGATTCGTCTTTCAGAATTTCAACCTCCTGTCGCGCACCTCGGCGCTCGAGAACGTCGAGCTTCCGCTTCTCTACTCGAGGAAGACGAAGCTCACAGACGAGGAGTCCCGCGCCCGCGCGATGCGGGCCCTCGAGCGCGTGGGCCTGAAGGACCGCTGGGACCACACGTCGGCGCAGCTCTCGGGCGGCCAGCAGCAGCGCGTCGCCATCGCACGGAGCCTCGTGAACGAACCCGCGATTCTTCTCGCGGACGAGCCGACGGGCAACCTCGACTCGAGGACGTCCGAGGAGGTCATGGCGATCTTCCAGGCCCTGAACGGCGAGGGGAAAACCGTCGTCCTCATCACGCACGAGCCCGACATCGCGCAGTTCGCCCGGCGCATCGTCACGTTTCGTGACGGGAAAGTCCTGAGCGACGTCGCCGTGCAGGACCGCAAGCACGCCACCGTCTCCGGAGGGAAGCCCGCATGAAGAAGTCCGGCAACATCCTCAAGGTCGCCTTCCGCGCGCTGACGCGCAACAAGCTGCGCTCGCTCCTCACGGCGCTCGGGATCATCATCGGCGTCGCCTGCGTCATCGCGACGATCGGGATCGGCGAGGGCGCGCGCCTCCAGACGGAGAACCAGCTCCGGTCCCTCGGGACGAACTTCCTCATGATCTTCCCGGGGACGACGACGTCGTCGGGCGCCAAGACGGGTTGGGGAGGCAGCTCGAAGCTCTCGCAGGACGACGTGGACGCGATCCGGCGGGACGTCGGCTCCGTCGCGTACGTGTCCGCGACGATCCGGACGATCGCGCAGGTCATCTACGGCAACCAGAACTGGTCCACCTCCATCCAGGGCGGCGAGGTCGACTGGCCGCTCATCCGCTCGTGGAACGTGGCGGCGGGACAATTCTTCACGGACCAGGACAACCGCACGGCCGCGAAGGTCTGCGTCCTCGGCCAGACCGTCGCGACGAACCTGTTCGGCGACGAGGACCCCATCGGAAAGGTCATCCGCATCAAGAACATCCCGTTCCGGGTCGTCGGAACCCTCGAGGCCAAGGGCGGCTCGATGATGGGCCAGGACCAGGACGACGTCGTCATCGCCCCCTACGAGACCGTGCGCAAGAAGATCATGGGGACGACGGCGGTCGGTTCGATCCTCGCGTCCGCGGCGTCGAACGACCAGGTCGCGCGCGCGCAGGACGAGATCACGGCCCTTCTTCGGCAGCGCCACCGCATCAACAAGGCCACGGGCCAGGACGACGACTTCATGATGCGCACGCAGACGGAGATGCTCCAACAGGCCGAGGCGCAGAGCCGGACGATGTCGACGCTCCTCTGGTCGATCGCGGGCGTCTCGCTCCTCGTCGGCGGGATCGGGATCATGAACATCATGCTCGTTTCGGTCACGGAGCGGACGCGCGAGATCGGCGTGAGGATGGCGATCGGCGCCAAGGGCGGCGACATCCGCGCGCAGTTCCTCGTGGAGGCCGTCGCGCTCTCGCTCGCGGGCGGCACCGTGGGGATCGGCCTCGGGCTCGGGATTCAGCGTTTTGTCGCGAAGGTCGCGGGCTGGCCCGTCGCGCTCGAGCCCACCGCGATCGGGCTCGCGTTCGCGTTCTCGGCCGTCGTCGGGATCACGTTCGGGTTCTATCCGGCTCTCAAGGCCAGCCGGCTCGATCCCATCGAGGCCCTGCGATACGAGTGAGCCCGAACCGCGCTAATCTCTCCGGATGAACGCGGGCCTTTCCGTGTGAAACC
>JARXKK010000182.1 GCA_030278895.1 Acidobacteriota bacterium | reverse complement strand
TGAACGCTAGATTCCCGGATTCGTTTCCCATGGACGGAGCACAGCGGTACGACGTGCTGACGACCCGCGCCGTGGGCTCGGCGGGCAATCTCGTGCGTGCCGCCCGGTCCGTTCTCGTTCCAGGCGCGCGGGCCCTGCTTTGGACGACCCGGCCCCTCGTCACGGAGGCCGTGGGGGCGAGCCGGGCGAAGAAGCACGCGTTCACCCCCGCCCCCGGAGCCAACCTCCGCGGCATCCTCTCGCTCGAGTGTTTCACGTGAAACATTCCTGCCGGAGCGCCCGCGTTCTCGCCGTCGCGAACCAGAAGGGCGGGGTCGGCAAGACGACGACGGCGATCAGCCTCGCGGCGGCGCTCGCGGTCCTCGAGCGCCCGGTCCTGCTCGTGGACTTCGACCCGCAAGGTAACGCCACGTCCGGGCTCGGGGTGGACAAGGCGACCCTTTCCCGCACCGCCTATGACTGGATCGGCGGGGGAGCGGCGTTCGACGAAGTCGCCCGCGGCACCGACCTGCCGCACCTGACGCTCGTGCCGTCCAACCGCGAGCTCGTCGGGGCCGAAGTGGAGCTCGTGAACATGGAACGCCGGGAACATCGACTCTCGATGAAGATCGAACCGCTGCGCGACCGGTTCGAATACATCCTCATCGACTGCCCGCCCTCGCTCTCGCTCCTCACGGTGAACGCGCTCGTCGCCGCGGACGGGGTCCTCGTGCCGATCCAGTGTGAGTACTTCGCGCTCGAGGGCGTCTCCGAGCTTCTCGCCACGATCGAGCGCATAAAGGAATCCCTCAACCCGAACCTTGCGCTGGCCGGGGTCGTCGCCACGATGTGGGACGAAAGGACGAATCTGTCGCGGCAGGTTCTCGAGGAGATCCGGAAGCATTTCGGGGCGCTGGTCTTCCAGAACGTCGTGCCGCGAAATGTCCGCCTCGGCGAGGCGCCGTCCTTCGGAAAGCCCATCCTTCTCTACGACGTGAAGTCGAAGGGCGCCGAGGCCTACCTCGGCATCGCGCGGGAGCTCCTGAAGCGGGATTCCTGAGGCTCCCGGGCCCCGGCCGGCGCCCCGGCTGCTAGGATCATCGCCGTGTCGTCTCCCCGAAAAACGGTTCTCGGCAAGGGTCTTTCGGCGCTGATTCCCTCGGCGCGGGCCGAAGGGGCGGGTGCGGGCCTCCGAACGGTCGGGCTCGATCTTCTCGACGCGAACAAACGTCAGCCGCGGCACCGGTTCGACGACGCCGGCCTCGAAGAGCTCTCGAAGTCGATCCGCCGGACCGGAATTCTCCAGCCCGTGCTCGTCACGAAGGAGGGCGGGCGCTTTCGGATCGTCGCGGGCGAACGCCGCGTGCGGGCCGCGCGTCTCGCGGGCCTCTCAGAGGTGCCGGTTATCGTGCGCGAGGGCGTCACGGATCGCGACCAGCTGCTCCTGGCGCTCGTCGAGAACGTCCAACGCCGGGACCTCACGGCCCTCGAAGAAGCCGAGGCGTATCGGCACTTGAAGGACGATTTCGGCCTCACGCAGGAGGACGTCGCCGAGCGCGTGGGCAAGGATCGCGCGACCGTCGCGAACGCGCTCCGGCTGCTCCGGCTTCCGGCCGCCGTGCGCGCCGCGCTCGAGGAAGGGGCGATCTCCGCCGGACACGCGCGAGCCCTTCTCGCGCTGCCGTCGGCGGCAGATCAGGAGCAGCTCGCGAAGGAAGTCGTGCGCCGGGGATTGTCCGTCCGGGCCACCGAAGCGCGCGTTCTGACGTTCCGGACGGGGGCCGCGAAGAGGAAGAAAGCCCGATCGGTCGACGCCGACACGCGCGACGCGGAGCTCCGGCTCGGACGCGCGCTCGGGACGCGTGTCGTCATCGTTCGAAAGCGGCGCGGCGGCGAGGTTCGCGTTTCGTTCTTCTCGGAGGAGGAGCTCATCGGCCTTTTCGAGCGGCTTTCCGGAGCAACCCGTTGAGCGCAAAGAAGGGCGGAGGCTCTCTGAACGGTTTCCTCGATCGGGGCGCCCGCCTCGAAGGCACGCTCTCGTTCGACGACGTTTTCCGGATCGACGGCCAATTCAAGGGCACGATCACGTCTGACGCCGAGCTCGTGATCGGAGACGGCGGGGTCGTGGAGGGCGACGTGCGCGTGGCGCGCCTGGCGGTCTCGGGCACGCTCAAGGGAAGCGTGTACGCCAAGGAACGCGTCGAGTTGCACGCGGGCGCGCGCGTCTTCGCCGACATTCACACCCCGATCCTCGTGGTCGAAGAGGGCGCGGTGATCCAGGGACCGGTCGAAAGCGGCGCGAGCGGAGCTCCTCGCACCGAGGAAGCTCCCAAGCGCGCGCCGGCCTCCTGACGCGCCCCTTCCGCACCCCTCTTACTCCGCGAACGCCGTCCCCGTGAGCGCGTGCGCGACAGTCGTCGCTGCACCCGAGGGCCTCCCGCCGGCCCGTGCGAGTTCGGCGCGTGCCTGGTCTCCCGCGAGGAGGGGCGCGACATCCACCGCCGTTTCGAGGGTGTGCGCGGGTGTCGCGTCCGGGAGGTTCAGGGGGCAAGCGGGGTGGACGACCGTGCGATCTTCCCGCCAGGCGAGGCCGTAAGTCCGGCAGGTGACGGGGCGCGACGCGTAGACGGCGCAGCGTCCGGAGGGGAGGTCCAGGAGGGGGCAGGCGACGTGTTCGACCGCGTCGAAAAACGCGGCGTCCTGCTCCTCCGAGCGGTCCGGGTCGAGGACACCGGCGACCGGATCTCCCGGAAACGACGCGGTGCTGCCGGCCACGAGCCGCGCCGCGCTCTCGCGGACGCGAGTCCGCTTCGGCTCTGGAAGTGCCGAGACGCCGTCCCTGAGGACGAGCGCCTCGGGAAACGAGATCTCGAACGAGCCCATGCAGCATCCGAAGCAGCCCTCGCGGCAAAGGAGGTCGCCGGGCTGGACGCGGGCCGCAGCCTTCTCCCACTCGGCATCGGCAGCCTCGACGCCATTCCTTAATCGATCGATTAAATTAGAGCCCGAGCCGGCCTTTTCCGCCACGGGAGGATCTTGCCTCGCGCCGCATCCCGGCGCGAGGATGCCGTGTTTGACCCACCGCCGCCGCTGTGAGATAACGCCGCGGCCTGCGCACATCCGGGGTCCAAGGCGTCGTTCTGGTGGTTCGGCGTCCGGTTTCGGGGCAGCGCAGGTAACGCCGAGGGCGCATGCAGTTACCCGATCTCTCCCTGCTCCTCGTCATGGTGATCTTCTGGGCGACCTACGTCGTCCTGAGGGTGTTCGTGCTCAAACCGCTGGGCTCGATCCTCGAGGAGCGCGAGCGCGCGGTCGCCGGAGCGACCGCGGCGCTCTCGGGGGCCCTCGACCAGGAGAAGGAGACGCTCGCGGGAATCGATCGGCGGCTGACGGAAGCGCGCCGCGAGGCGCTCGCCGCCCGGCAGGCCGCGCGAGCGGATGCGAACGCGAAGCGTCAGGTCATGCTCGAGGACGCGCGCGAGAAGGCGCGCGTCGCGGTGGCGGAAGCCCAGGCAAAGCTCGACGGGGAAATCGGCGTGGCGCGCGCCGAACTGGCAAGGAACGCTCACGCGACCGCGGCGGAGATCGCCTCTCTCTCGCTCGGCCGGAGGATCGCGTGACGAAGGCGGTCGTGGCGCTTCTTTTTTCCGGAGAGGGCCACGAGGCGGCGCGCGGATTTCTCGGCGTTCCGGGCCTCGCCTGGCAGGTTCTCAATCTCGGCTGCTTCCTTGGCCTGCTCTGGTATCTCTTGCGAAAGCCGGCCGCGGCGTTTTTCGGAAACCGGAAATCCACGGTTGCCGCGGCTCTCGCAAAGGCCGACGAAGACCGTCGACGCGCCGAGTCGCTCGCGAAGGAGCTCGCGGTCCGTCTCGAGAGTATTCAAACCGAGCTCGCGAACCTGAAGTCCGCGGTACGCCACGATGCAGAAGCCGAGCACGCGGCCCTCCTCGAGAAGAGCCAGGCGGACGCGGACCATATCCTCGCGCGCACGCGTGCGGACCTCGACAACCGCGTGCGTTCCGCGCGCGCCGAGCTCACCGCCTACGCCGGAGACCTCTCGGTCGATCTCGCCCGCGAACTCCTGAAGAAGAACGTTACCGCCGGCGACGAAAAGCGGCTCCTGGACGAAGGCATCGCCAGCCTGAGCGGCGCGGCGAAGGCTTGAGGCGAAAGCGGATGAGCGCCAAGTTCACGCGCCCCTATGTCGACGCGTTCTTCGCCGTGGCGAAGGATCCGGCCGTCGAGCTCGCGGCGCTCGAAGATTTCCGGAACGTGTTCGACCGGACGCCGGAGCTCGAAAAGATCCTCTCGAACCCCGGCCTGGAGCGCGCGAAGCGCGAGGCGCTCCTCGCGGCCGTCGTCTCCCGCATCGGCGTGCCCGAGCTTGCCGCGCGCCTCCTGACCATCCTTCTTCACAACGGGCGCCTGCCGGCCCTCGGCGAGCTGCTGGCCGCCCTCCGCGCGCACCTGGATCGCGAAGACCGGGCGATAGAGGCTCGTATCGTGACGGCTCGGCCCGCCGACGACGCCGTCCTCGAGTCGCTGCGCGCGCTCGTGGCCGCGCGGACGAAGAAGACCGTCCGGCTCGTGACAGCCGTGGACCCTGCACTCCTCGGCGGATTCGTCGTGTCGGTCGGGAGCGCGCGGCTCGACGCCTCGCTGGCCCGGCGTCTCGAGAAAGCCCGCGCGGCAATGCACGCACTCGCCCCGGCCTGATCCAACGGAGAAAGAAGCACGAACATGGCGGAAATCAGCGCTCAGGAAATCACCCAGCTCATCAAGGCCCAGCTCGCCGGCATCACGCAGGGCGTGGACGTCGACGAAGTGGGAACCGTCGTGTCGGTCGGAGACGGCATCGCGCTCGCGTACGGCCTCGACAAGGTCATGGCGGGCGAGCTCGTCGAGTTTCCGAACGGTGTCTACGGCCTCGCGCTCAACCTCGAGGAGGGCCACGTCGGCTGCGTCCTCATGGGCGAGACGAGCCTCGTCAAGGAAGGCGACACCGTCAAGCGCACGAAGCGAATCATCTCGGTGCCCGTGGGAGAGGCTCTCGTCGGCCGCGTCGTGAATCCTCTCGGGCAGCCGCTCGACGGCAAGGGCCCGATCGCGTCGAAGGAGTTCTACCCGGTCGAGCGCATCGCCCCCGGCGTCGTCGACCGCATGCCCGTCAGGGAGTCGATGCAGACCGGCATCAAGGCGATCGACGCGATGATCCCGATCGGCCGCGGCCAGCGCGAGCTCATCATCGG
>JARXKK010000181.1 GCA_030278895.1 Acidobacteriota bacterium | reverse complement strand
CCCACGACCTCGTCGTCGAGGCGGATCTGGTCGAAGGTCTCCTGGTTCATGAAGTGGTGCCCCTCACCGTCGGAATACAGATACTGCATCTGGTGCGTATCGAGAGAGGCCTTTTCGACCTTGTCCTCCGACCGGAACCGGTGCTCGTTCATCGCGCCGGACTTCAGGTTCCGGAGCTTCGCCTGGACGAATCCCCGGAGGTTCCCGGGCGTCTTGTGAAGGACGCTGTGAGCCCGGTGCAACTCGCCGTTGTAAACGATGATCATTCCGGCTCGAATATCAGTTGCGGAAATCATTGATTCTCCAGGCTTTCGTGGATTCCGCCGTTGCGCTCTGGCGGGGGGCGATGGACGCCACCCCCAGCCGGGACCGCCGGGCGGAAAGCGAGCCTAACTCACCCATCGCCGGAAAGAAAGCAGCCCGGGCCGAAGGGCCCGGGCCACGAAAAGAAAAGAAAAAGCCCGCTTCAGCGCTTCGTGACGATGAAGTGAGACCTCCGGTTCGAGGCGAAGGCCTTTTCGTTCTTGCCCGTATCGAAAGGCTTCTCTTCACCGACCGTCGTGACCGTCAGGCGGGACGGGTCGATGCCGAGCTTGACGAAATGGTCGAACGTCGCCTTGGAGCGCTTCTTGCCGAGCACGATGTTGTACTGGTTGGTGCCGCGGATGTCGCAGTGCCCTTCGATCGTGACCTGCGTATCCGGGTGATTCTTGATCCACTCGGCGCCGCGCTGGAGCCGGTCGTGGTACTCGGGCTTGATGACGAACTTGTCGTAGTCGAAGAATATGTCCTCGAGATACCCGCCCTTCTGCGTCAGCGCCACCATCTCCGCCTCCACGGCCGCTGGGGGCGGGGGCGACGGGAGCGGGGCCGCCATCGGCGTGGGAACGGGCGTCGGGACCGGCGTCGGCGGGGGCGGGGGCGGGTCGACGGTGAACTTCACGCGTGAAGTCTCGGCGCGCTTTCCGTTGCGCATGACGAACGCGTCGGCCACGTGCGGACCCTCGCCCAGGCCCGTGAACGTCGTGCAGAGGGGCTTCGCGTCGGCCGCGATCATCCGGCTCTGACCCCCGTCGACCGTCACTTCATACGCCTTGGGCGGGAAGTAGCAGAAATCGCCGCCCACGGCCGTCACGCACACTTCGACGGGCGTGCCCATGGGAACGTGCGCGCCGTCGGCTGGCTTCGTGATCTTGAACCCGCCGCCCGTCGTGCACGTGCACGCGGCCATGAAGAGCGCGGCGAAGAGCGCGACACTCGCGCCCGCGCGCCTCGAAATCGATTTCGGAAGGGAAACTGAGATCACATCGTCCTCCTAGTCTTTCGGCCGGTCACGGCTGCTCGATGCCGCGGTGACGGGGTTCGACGCGCGGAACCATGTCGCCGTCGCCCTGCACGAGCGCGGGCTTCGAGAGAGAGAACATCGACGCGAGCTGCCGTGAGAAATCGAGCGTGAAGATTCCCTGGACGCCCCGTTCGTAGTCCTCGCCGTTGAGAGGAACGTAGAGCGCACTGGAGCCCGAGAGGCCCCCCGCCGTCCCACCATTGAAGAGGTACGTCGAGAGATTCACGCGCGGGAGGCCCGCGGCGAAATTCGCGTTCATGAACTGAATGACGTCATCCGCGAGGAGCGCGTATCCGATCGGCGTCAGGTGGAAGCCGTCGTACGAGAACGCTCCGCCCGTCAGGAAGTTCGCGTTGACGGTCGCGCCGCCGATGTCGAATCCGGCCTTCAGGCGCAGGAGAAAATCGTTCACGTCGTAGTACTTGTAGCCCGTAGCCGTCGCGGCGGCCTGGATTGCCGCGTTGTATTCGGCTCCGCGCGACTTCAGGAACGCGACGTCGGCCGCGTAGATGAGGGCGCCCGGATGGGTCGCATCGAGCGCCGCGGCCGGCAGGGGCTTGTTGCAGTTGGGGAGCGTGGGGGCGACCGCGCACGGAATACCGAAGCCGGAGGGCAGGTACCCCGCGGCGTTTAGCGTCACGATCGTGTTCGCGGGGATTGGGCAGGCCGGGACGCCCGTCGGGCAGCCCTTGGGCCCGAGAAGCGGGATCGGGGCTCCCGTCGCCGGGTTGAGGACGAGCTTGCCGCCGCTCGTCAGGAAGGGCGGGAGCGTCGTCGCGAACGGAATGCTCGTAATGTCGGCGACGCCGAAGACGATTCCCTTCGGCTGCTTGTTCTTCAGCGTCGTGAGGGCCGTGTTGATGTCGGCCGTGAAGGACGCGATCGGCGTGACCGTCACGCCGTCGATGACGGTGCCGCTCAGCAGGGCGCCGAGGTAGTCGTTACCCACGTTTTCGAGGAAGACGAAGGTCGGGTTGAGGGCGACCGCCTGGGCGATCGGCGAGCCGATGTGCAGCGCCGAGTTCCTGAGGACGAGGTCGATGAATAACCGGCAGGCGCCCGCGCTCTGGGTCTCGGCCGCCGTGGTGGCGCGCACCATGTCGCCGATCGCACAGCCCGGAATCGAGAGGTTGTTGTATGGCCTGGGCAGCGAGAGGTTCGCCGGAGTGCCCGTGGACGCCTCTCTCGTGAACGACGGGGCCAACGACGTCAGGACCAGGCAGCCACCGAGGCCGGGGTCATTGACGATGGGCTGCTGGAAGTCGACTCCCGCGGTGCGGGCGATGATCGCACCCGGCGAATCCACCTGGACGCGCTTCGTGAGGCAGCCCGAGGAGAACCCGGCTCCCTCGGAATCCCCGACGAAGGCGATGCGCGTGAGGTCGACCTGGGCAGCCGCGGGAAGCGCGACGGCGGCCGTGAGAGTACCGGCGAAAGCCGCCGCGGAGACGAGGCGAAGGAAGGCAGTGGGAGTCTTCATGTTCTTCTGTGCTCCCTTACTTAGAAGGCCATCTTGAGCGTCGCGCCCGGCAGGATCGCGAACGTCTTGTAGGTGCCGTTGAAGTTGTCCTTGTTCGTCGTGACCGTTCTCTCGTGGAACCACAGGAACAGGCTCGAGATCTGGAGCTCGATCTTCCCCGCCCGGATGCCGGCGCCGATCGAGCCGCCGCTGCGGTTCGAATCCGGCAGGAAAGGCGACACGTCGGCGTCGGGCTGCGGCGTCTGGTCGTATACGAACCCGGCCGCGAGCCAGCCCTTCGTCATCTTGTAGAGGAGGCCGGTGCGCACGGACCACGTGTTCTCCCAGTTGTGCACGAGGACCTTGTCCGGGAGACCGGAGATGCTCAGAACCGTCTTATCGAAGGTGTTCCACGCCGTGTAGTTGCCGTCCACTTCGACCGTGAGGTTCGGCGCGAGGTCGTACGCCAGGCCGAACATCGTGAGGGAGGGGAACTGGATCGCCGTCGTCGCGGGAACGGTCTGGCCGACCGGGATGCCGGCAGCGACGGCCGCGTCGAACTGCGCGCTGCCGCTCGGGATCTGGCTGAACTGGGCGCCGCCCGAGAGGTTCACGGTCGTGCCCGAGTGATAGGCGAGGCCGAAGCGAAGCCGGTCACAGGGCTTGACGAGAAGGCCCGCCCCAAAGCCGAGTTTCACGGGCGTTCCCGTGGAGATGATGCTGATGTGGGCCACGTCCACGTACCGCGTCGTGAAGGGATTGATGGCTCCCGCGTTCTGGGAGAGGTGGACGTCGGTGAAACGGACCTCGGGGCCCGCGCCGATGGCGACGGCATCCGAGAGCTTGACCGCGAGCTGAGCCGACAGGGCGACTTGCCGGATGTCGGTGCGCTGGCTCAGGAACCGGCCGCTGAACGTGTCCGGGTTTTCCCAGGGCACGCCGAGGCCGGCCGGAGTCCAGAGGCCGACGGCGAGCTTCACGTCCTTCGAGAGGGTCATGAGGCCATACCCGTGACCGATCGCGTAAAGCGACTTTTTCATCTCCGCGTGGTAGCCGTCCCCCGGGAAGGGGCTGAAGCCGTCGAACTGGGCCGTGGGGCGAAGGATGAGGAAGCCGCCTCCCTCCAGGGTGAACTTGTCGTCGGCGAAGGCGTTGCCCGCGGGATTGAAGAACATCGCGGACGGGTCATCCGCCGTGGCGACGAATGCGCCGCCCATGGCGGTCCCCTTCGCGCCCTGCTCGAAGAGCGCGAAACCCGCGCTCTCGACACGGCCCGCAGAGCCGGCAGCCACGAAGCCGACGAGCACGACGGTCGCCAGCCGGTTATGAATCGATTTGAACACCGGTTCCTCCTTCACGTCACACTGAGAGGCAAAGCTGAATCTGGATAGTCTGACAGACTATCGAGGATTTTTTTGCCGGAAGCCCGAAGAGTCAAGCTCTATTCGCTGGAGCCGTCACCGCGCGCGTAAGCCCAGGAAGCCCACCGCCACGGCCCCCGGGCCCGTGTGGGCCGCGAGCACGGGCGCGATCTCCACCACGAAGGCGTCGGAGCCTGGCCGGCGGTCGAGGAGCTCCGCGGCGATGCTCTCCGCGAGCCGCGCGGCACCGAAGTGGGCCACTCCCCAGGTCGTCCCGGCGATCCCCTTCGTCTTCGAGAGGGACTTTTCGACGAGTCTTACGCATGCCCGCGGGAAGCCCCGGGCGGCGCCGCCGGGCCGGGCGCGCCCCCGGCCGTCCACGGTGATGAGCGGAACGACGCCGAGGGCGTTCGCGAGCGCCCGTTGGCCGGCCGTGACGCGGCCCCCTTTCACGAGCGTGTCGAGCGACGGCACGGCGGCGTAAAGGCACGCCCGAGCCGCCGCCGACTCCGCGGCGAGGACCACCTCGGCAAGGGTTGCTCCGCTCCGTGCGACGCGCGCCGCCTCGCGCACGATGAGACCCTGTCCGACGGACACGTTCCTGGAGTCCAGCACGGCAACCGGAGCCAGGCTGCCGTCGGCGCGGAGCGCGCTCGCCGCCGTGCGGGCGGCCTGGCACGTGCCCGAAAGGGCGCCCGACACGTGGATCCCGAGCACCGGGGATCCGTGCGCGGCGAGGGCGCCGTAAACCTCCCGGAAATCGGCTGGCGGCGGTTGCGAGGTCCGCGCCACGAATCGGCCCTCGGCGATCCGCATGTGAAACGCGGCGGTCGTGATCGTGACCTTGTCGAGAAAGGTCTCCTCCCCGAGGATCAGTCGAAGGGGAACGACCGTGACGCCCTCCGCCTCGAGAGAGGCCTCAGGCAGGTCGCACGCCGAGTCCGTGACGACGGCGACGCGGCCCTTCACCGCGAATCGAGACGCGTTCTGAGCGCGCATGTCCTCGACCTTCGTGTCGGTGACCGCGCCGAACCTTCGCACGACGGCGAAGGCGTCCTCCGGGCGATTCACGTGGACGTGCACGCGGACGCGCGCGGCGCCTCCCACGACCGCGATCGAATCTCCGAGCGGCGCGAGCGCGCGCCGGATCGC
>JARXKK010000180.1 GCA_030278895.1 Acidobacteriota bacterium | reverse complement strand
GAAACCGCCCAGCATCCCGAGAATCGTCGCGGCCATTCCGGCCGCTCCCGAGGCGCCCTGGGGGTGTCCGATCTGGCTCTTCACGCTGCTGCCGGGAATTCCCCCGGCCCGATCGCCGAGCGCCTTCTTCGTCGCGCGCGTCTCGATGCGGTCGTTCAGGAGCGTGGACGTCCCGTGATACTGCACGTAGTCGATGTCGGAAGCGCTGATGGCGGCGTCGGCGAGCGCCTCCTGCATCGCACGCGCCGGCTCTTCGCCGGATTCGTCGAGTCGCACGCGGTGGTAGGCGTCGCACGTCGTGCCGTACCCGCAGACCTCGGCGAGCACGCGGGCGCCGCGCGCCTTCGCCCGCTCCAGAGGCTCGAGCACGAACATCCACGCGCCTTCCCCGAGCACGAACCCGTCGCGTCCGGCGTCGAAGGGCCGGCTCGCGGTGGCGGGAGCGCCCTGGCGCGACTTCGAGAGAATTTGCATGAGCGAAAAGCCCGTCATGATGCCGGGGGTGATCACGGCGTCGCCGCCGCCCGTGAGGACGAGATCCTCGTCCCCCCAGGCCACGAGACGCGCCGCGTAGCCCATGGCGTCCGCCGACGACGTGCAGCCCGTCGTGATGACGTGCGAGCGGCCCTTGAGGCCGTAGCGCATCGAGATCTCGGACGAAAGCGTTCCCATCGTCCCGGTCGGGATGGAGTAGACGGACGCCTTCTTGAGGTCGCCGCGATACCAGTGGCCGTACATCTTCTCGAAGAACTCGACCGGCCCGCCGCCGGTGCCGAAGACGACCGCGACGCGGCGCCGTTCGTCCAGAGTCAGGGAACTTGCGTCGATCCCCGCGCTCAGGAGCGCTTCTCCGGCGGCGGCGATCGAGAGCGGCACGACGCGCGCGACGTGCTTGAGCTCCCGGGCGGGCAGGGCCGACTCGGGGTCGAAGCCCTTCACCTCGGCGGCGATCGTGACGTCGAGAGCGGCGGGATCGAAGAGCGTGATGCGTTGGACGCCGGAGACGCCCGTCCTCAGGCCTTCGGTGAACGCGGGAACGCCGTTCCCGATCGGCGTGAGGCAGCCGAGGCCCGTCAGGGCGACGCGCCGGCCCTTCAAAACGTACTTTCGAAGGTCGAGCGGTGCACCGGAACGAGGTCGCCCTCGTCGAAGGACGACGCGGGCGGAAGCTCGAGGAAGGCGTTCGCCCGCGCATGGGTGAGGACGTCGTGACTGCCCTTGGTCGCGAGAGGCTCGACGATTTCGACGCCGTCGCGGAGGGACAGCGACGCCGGATGAAACGCGAGCCGGGGCCCCTTGTTCCTTATGGAGGCGGTGAGGCGCGCGGGGAGCGCGGGCGGGAGAGGCGGCCGGATTCCGGCCGCGGCGCGCAGCGCGGGACGCACGAAGAAATCGAAGGCCACGGCCGCCGAGGCCGGGTTGCCGGGCAGTCCGAAGACGAGCGTCGCGCCCTGCGTCGCAAAGAGCACCGGCTTCGCCGGACGAATCGCGACCTTGTGGAAACGGATCGAGGCGCCCGCGGCTTCGAGCGCCGCCGCCACGAAGTCGTAGTCGCCCGCCGACACGCCGCCGGTCGTGAGGAGGATGTCGTCGCCGCGTGAGAGCGCGGCGCGGAGCGTCTTCCGGAGTGCGGCCTCCGTGTCGCGCGCGACTCCGAGGTCCGCGACCTCGGCGCCCGCTCGCCGGAGCGCGCCGATCAGGAGGGGCCCGTTCGTGTTGCGAATCTGCGCGGGACCGGGAGTCGCGCCGGTCGCCACGATCTCGTCCCCGGTCACGAGCACGGCGGCCCGAGTGGGGCGCGCCACCCTGAGCGTGGCCCGTCCGGCGGCCGCGGCGAGGACGAGGTCGGCGGGCGTGAGGCGGCGGCCCGCGGGAAGCAGCAGGGCGCCTCTCGAGAAGACCTCTCCGCGGAGACGGACGTGCGCGCCGGGATGCGGCGCGACGTCGAGCCGCACGACGCCCGCGTCGATCTCGACCGCGTCCTCGACGGGGACCACGGAGTCGCTGCCCGGCGGCATCGGGGCGCCCGTCATCACCTTCCAGGCGGCGCCTTCGGGCAGCGTCCCGGGGACGCGGCCCGCGCCCGCGGCGCCGGCGCGCGCGACGAGCACCGGCGTTCTTCGGACATCGGCCGCGCGAACTGCCCACCCGTCCATGGCCGTCGTGTCGAAAGGGGGTAGAGGAAGATCCGCGGCGACGTCCTCGGCCAGCACCCGGCCCACGGCGTCGGCGAGGGGCGTGACGACCGCGGCGAGCGGCGTGACGGCGCCGAGGGTGATGGCGAGAGCTTCGTCGAATGCGAGCACGGGGGGATCGTAGCAAGGCGGCTCCGGGCGTCCGTGAGTAGAATCCGTCGATCGTGACGGGATCCGGGTTCCAGTACACGGGCGACCTCGGGGAAGAGCCGCTTCCCGAGATCCTCCGGACGATTCACCATTACCGCGTCCCCGGGGTCGTCACGGCCACGTCCGGCGACGTCGTCAAGAAGATCTACCTCATGGGAGGGAACGTGATCTTCGCGACCTCGTCGGATCTCAGGGATTCTCTGGGCGCCTACCTGAAGCAAAGCGCCGTCATTTCGTCCGCCGAGCTGCGCCTGTCGGTCGACCGGATCGACGCCTCGCAGGGCAAGCGCCATGGCGAGCTGCTCGTCGAGATGGGCGTCCTGACGCCCGAGGTGCTTCGGCAGATCGTCACCGAGCAGGTGAAGGCCATCCTTTATTCGGTCTTTTCGTGGGAGAAAGGCAGCGTGACGTTCGAGGTCGGGGACTTCCGGAAGGACGAGCTCATCCAGCTCGACGTGCCGACGCCGCAGGTGATTGCCGATGGCATCCGCCTGCTGCCCGATCCGCGCCGAGTCGTCCTGCGTCTCGGGCCGTCGTGGACGGTGTTCGACCGGGGCGAGGTGTCCGCCGAGGCCTCCGGGGTTTCCTGGAACGCCGCCGAGCTGAAGCTCCTCTCGCTGGTGGACGGACGGCGAACGCTCCGGGATTTCATCACCGCGGGGCCCGGCGACGTCTCGACGAATGCGAAGCTGGTCTATGCTTTCTGGGTGCTGCACCTCGTGACGCGCCGCGACGTCAACACGAGCGGCATCAAGCGCATTCAGTGGAAAACGAGCTCGGGCTAAAAAAAGGGAATTCATGCCTCTCTACGAATACCAGTGTGCGAAGTGCGGCAAGAAGTCGGAGTTCATCCAGAGATTCGGCGACCCGCACGAGACGAAGTGTCCGCATTGCGGCGGCGCGCTGAAGAAGCTCCTTTCCTCGCCTGCCGTCCAATTCAAGGGCTCGGGTTTCTACGCGACGGATTACGCGAAGTCCGGGTCGCGGAGCGAGGAGTCGAAGGGCGAGAAATCAGAGAAATCCGAAGAAAAGAAAGATTCTTCGAAGGGTGAAGAGGGAAAGAGCGGCGGGGAGGGCGGCAGCGAGTCGAAGGGCGACTCGGCGGCCGGCGAGGGCAAGAAGGAAGGGGATTCGTCGAAGGGGAAGAAGGAGAGCGGCGGCGATTCGGGCGCGGCTCCGGCGTCCCCCGCCGGGCAATCCCCCCCCGCGCCTTCTAAGAAGAAGAAGAGCGAGAGAAAATAGCTTCGGAGCTTGTCGCGTGCGCGGGTCCCGCTAAACTCTCTCGTGCGCTTCCTCTCCTCGACGTTCGCCCTCGCGCTCTCCCTTTCGCTCGCCGCGTCCGCCTTCGCGGCGGACGCGGCGCGGGGGACCGCGGGTTCCTGGTACCGCTACCCGCTGCCCGGCGCGGAGGTGAAGTCTCTCGTCGCCGACCCGGCCATGCCAGGCGTCTTCTGGGCGGGCACGGCGCAGGGGGGCATCTACCGGTCCCGGGACGGCGGCGCGTCCTGGACTTCGGCGCCCGGCGGAGCACCTTTTCCCGGCTACGCGGTCACGTCGCTCGCCACGGATCCCGCGCGGCCGGGGGCCGTCTGGGCCGCGCTCACGGGCGTCGTGAAGGGCGGTCTCCTCGCGCGTTCGATCGATCTCGGGAAGACGTTCGAGGTCGTGCGGCGCTGGGAGGACCGCGCGGGCGCGCGCGTGGTGGCCGTCTCCGCGCGGGGGCGAAAGACCGTGGGCGTCGGCGGCGACTGGGGCATCGAGCTCTCGGAGGACGACGGGGCGACGTGGCGCGTCTCCGCGCCGCCGCTCGACCCGGGAAGCGGAGTCTCCTTTCTCGCCTTCGACCCGGTCCTCCCGGGCGTTCTCTACTGCGGCTCTTTCCGCCACCCGTTCCGGTCCCGGGACGGCGGGCGCACCTGGCTGCGCATCGCGAACGGCATGGTGGAAGACACGGAAGTTTTCGCGATCGACTTCGCGCCCGACGACCCCGGAGACTTCTGGGCGGCAACGTGCGGCTGGGTTTACCGCACGACCGACGGCGCCGCGAACTGGACCCGTTACCGCGAGGGCCTCGCCGACCGCCGCTCGCAGGCGGTCCGCGTTGACCCGCGGGATTCCAGCCGGATCCTGGTCGGGACGACCGGAGGCCTGTTCGAGAGCCGCGACCGGGGGAAGACGTTCCGGCGCATCTCCGCGGACGTCGTCGTCAACGCGATCGTCTTCGATCCGCGCGACCCGTCGCGCGTCATCGTGGGCACGGAGGCCGAGGGTGTCCTCCGGTCCGAGGACGGCGGCGTCACGCTCACGGATTCGAACCGGGGCCTCTCGGAAGCGCGGGTGTCGGCGGTGGCGCTTCTGTCGTCTGGCCGCGTCGTCGTGGCGCGCGCCGCGGACGGGAAGAGCGGCGGGCTCTGGACCGTGGACGCGGTCACCGGCGACGTGGAGCGGCTCCTCTCGTCCCCGCCGGCGACGGTGCTCTCCCTCGCCTCCTCCGGGGAGGCGCTTCTCGCGGGCACGCCTGACGGAATCTACCGGGCCGCGCGCGCGGGCGCGCCGTTCACGCGCGTGCTGGAGCTCGGGTCGCGCGCGTTCGCGTCGGACGGCGACGGGAGAATTCTGGCGGCGACGAATGCGGGCGTTTACGAATCGTTGAACGGCGGCGGCGGGTGGCGGCGGCTCGGGAGCCTGAAGTCGCGCGTCGAGGACGTGCGGCGCGCGCGCCTTCCCGATCGCGGCCTCAAGACATGGTCCGCCGATGCCGAGGGGGTCACGCTGTGGTGGGACGGCGCCGAATGGGCCCGGCGGCCGCTGCCGGGCGCAGGACGGACGCTGTCGGGCGGCTTTGGCCGGCCGCGCGCCGTCACGCATTTCGTGCCCGAGCCGATCGGCATCGCGCTCTCGCAGGAGCGGTCGGTCCTCGTGTTTCGGCCCGAGGACGACCCCGAGGGCGGCGTTTCCGTCACGATGCCGGAGACGGGCCTCGTCGTCGCGGGCTGGGCGGGCGACCCGCGCACCGCGTCGGGTCTCTACCTCGCGACGATCGG
>JARXKK010000179.1 GCA_030278895.1 Acidobacteriota bacterium | reverse complement strand
CACAAGCGCGGCGTCGTCTCGATGGCCCGGTCGGCCGCGCCGGACTCGGCGTCGTCGCAGTTTTTCATCGTCCTCAAGGACTACCCGTCCCTCGACCACCAGTACACGGCCTTCGGCGAGGTCGTGAAGGGCATGGACGTGGCGGACCGCATCGTGGCGGAGTCGAATCCGGACCCGTCAAACGCCAGTCTCGGAAAGCCCCGGGCCTACCAGAAGCTCCTGAAGGTCGAGATCCTCGAGGAGACCCCGGCCCCCACCGCCGCTGCCGCGCCCGCGAAGAAGGGGTGAGCGCTCCCGCCTCCGCGGACGCGCTCGAGCCGGCGCGCGAACGCTTCGGCCTCTCCGGGGCGCCGCTGCCGTCCCCTCTGGCTGGCGACGTCGGTGCCCGGCGGTACTTTCGCCAACCCACAGCCGGGGGCGCATCGTCCCTCCTCGTTCTCTACCCGCAACCGGCGTCCGCCGCACAGGCGAACTGGGCCGCGATCGGCGCGGCCCTCCATGCCGCCGGGGTGCGCGTGCCCGCGCTCCATGCGGACGCCCCGGACCTCGGGGCGGCCCTGATCGAGGATCTCGGGAATCGGGACCTCGCAATGGACCTCGCGGAGGCACCCGCCGAAGACCGGCTCCGCCTCCTCGACGAGGCGGAAGACGTGCTTCTCCTGGTCCGCTCGGTCGCGCGAATCGTCGCGACCCGTAACCCGGCCTTCGACGCGACGTTTTTTGCCGCGGAGCTCGACCACACGCGGCATTGGGCCTTCGAGAAGGGAGGACGCGAGCCGCTCGAAGCTTCGCGCGCCGCCGAATGGACCGAACGGGCGGGCGCCCTCGCGCGCGCCGCCGCCGATCCTCGGACCACGGGAGACGCGGTGCCGACGCACCGCGACTACCACGCGAACAACCTCATGCGCGCTCCCGGCGGACGGCTCACCGCGATCGATTTTCAGGATCTTCGCCTCGGACCGCCGGATTACGACCCGGTCTCGCTCCGCTTCGAAAGGGCCGCCGAAGCCGTTGCGGTAGGCGCCTCCGCGTACTCCGAAGCCGTCCTCCTGCAGCGCGCCTGGAAAGTTCTCGGGACGTTCGAGAAGATGATGCTCATGGGAAGGCCGTTCTATCGGCCTCACCGCGAGGCGGCCCGGCGCGTCATCCGGCGGCACACGGAGCCCCGGGGGCCCTTCGCTGCTCTCCTCTCGTTCCTCTGAGCGCGGACCCGGGAGTATCATTCCGCCGGCAGGAGGCGCCTGTGCCTAATCTCGGTCTTCCCGAACTTCTCGTCATCCTCGTAATCGTCGTTCTCATCTTCGGGGCCGGAAAGATTCCGCAGCTCGGCAAGGGCCTCGGCGAGGGCATCAAGAACTTCAAGGATTCGATGAAGGACGGCCAGTCCGGAGATCCGAAGGACGACGGGACCAACAAACCCAAGTAGGGCGCGGTCCTCTAGCTGTTGTCCCGGCCTTTGAGGGGCGGCTTGACCTTCAGAAGCGAGATCTTCGCGCGCAGTGTGTTGCGGTGGATGCCAAGAGACTTTGCCGCGCGGCCCATGTTGCCCGACGCGCGCGTGACGGCCGCGGCAACGTATTTCTTCTCGAATTCCTTCTTGGCGGCCTCGAGCGGAATGCCCTTCGAAACCAGTTCGTCGATGATCCGCTGCAATTGCCCGTCGATCGTCACAGACACGTCTCCTCCCGCACACCGCACGAACGCTCGCCGTTTGGGGGAGAGAAAGCTATCACGGGAATTTCTTCCCGCAAGAGTTTTTTGAGAATCCGTTCCTACTTGAGCTCGACGGAGTCCCCGACGTAAATCGTGTCGGTCATCAGCGTGACGATCGCGACCGATGTCCGGTCCCGCGTCGTCAGGATCGAGGCCTCGCCGAGAATCGTCCGCACGCCTTCCGCCCGCCCCGAAGCCCGGAAGACGGTCAGGAAATCGCCGGGGTTCAGGCCGTCCGCCTCGCCGAGATCCAGGTAGACGACCGAATCGGTCCCGATCGGCGTCTCTCCGAGACGCGTCACCACGATGTGACCGGTCGCCTTCCCGTTCGGCGTGTCGCATATGGTCGCGAACTGGGTGCGCCGCGCGAGAGGCACCGGGATCGGCTCGAACGGCATGATGGAGTCGCCGATCTGCACGTCCACGCACGAATAGGAGATCTCGACGATCGCCGACCGCTCCTGGACGCAGATCACGCGAATGCGGCCGGGCGTGCCGTAGAGTCGTCCCACGACGTCCGTGATGGAGCCCCACTTGTTCACGACCTGCCGCGGGCGGAGGACACTGAACTCCATTCCCGCCACGAGGCCATCTCTCTCTCCGAGGTTGATGTAGAGGATGTCGCCGAGCATGAACAAAGTCTGGCTCTTGTCCTTCTCCGCACTCACGATCTCTCCGGGAAAGACCCCCTCCACATCGCCGAGATAGCCCGAGCAATAGACGTCCGATTCGACGCCGATCGGGAGCGGACCGGACACGACTCGAGGCGCTTGCCCCACCTTCTCGATGAGGGTGACGGGGGCAGGAGCGGCCTCTCGCGAGAGGGTGGGGCGCGTGCCGTCCGCCGCCAGGAGTGCGGACGTAGCGGCGAGCAGGATGCCCGCCGTGAGCGCAGCCAGAGGATGACGCATGACGACCTCCTGCTCGAAAACGGTGCCCATGGGACGCCACTCCCGGGAAAAAAGGCGACGCGAAAGCAACCTAAGTTACCGCATCGAAACCGGTTACGTCAAATCGAGGGCACGCCGCGGGTCGCCCGCGGGAAATTCGTCAGCCGCCCGCGGTGCGAACGGGTACGGCCGGGGAGGCGGGAGGCGCCGGCAACCTTCTCACGAGCGGGCTCGCCGGGTAGTCTTTTTGAAGGCGCTGCCACAGCGACTGCCTCTCGTCCATGTTCCCCATCCTGCCCTCGAGAAGACCCGCCTCGTAAAGCACCTTGTCCAGCCCGGCATACTCGGGGTAGGCCGTGAGGATGAATTCCATTCTGCCCCTTGCCGCGCGCCAGGCCTTGCGCTTCAGGTAGAAATGGCCCACGCGGTACTCGTGCTCGGCCAGGAGGTTGCGCATGACGCCGAGCCGCGCGCGCGCCTCCGTCGCGTAGGGCGAGTCGGGATAGTTGATGATGAGCTCCCGATAGGCCGTCGCCGCGACACGCGTGTTCGTCTGCTCCCGGTCGGGACGCTCCGCCTGCCGGTCCGAGCACTGCGCAAGGCGAAACAGGGCGTAGTCGGACTTCGGGTGCGACGGGTATCGGTTCCGGAAATCCTTGTACCTCACGCCCGCCTCGAGATAGCCGAGCTGCGTCTTCTCGTCGAAAAACGAGTCGGCGAGCCTCAGCGAGGCCTGGCGCCCGATCGGGTCGTTCGCATAGTTCTCGGCCACGAACCGGAGGTACTGGCGGCCGGATTCGTATTTCTTCTTCTTGACCAGCGCCTCGCCCCGCGCGTACGCCTCTTCCTTCGGCATCGTCAGGAGCTCGCGCGTGAGTTTCGCCGTGTCGTTGGTGGAGCCGCAGCCGGACAGGACGAGAAAGGACGCGCCGAGCAGAGCGGCGGGCACGGTCAGCAAACGGAGGCGTGTGGCGTGCGACATGAACTGCGGAGAATGCACCGGCATGGGCCCGGTTTCAAGCGTGCAACGTGCCCGGTGTTCCCGCCGCCCCCCGCAGCCCGCGGATGGCTTCCCGGGCGTCTCCCGTGGAGAAAATCGACGAGCCCGCGACGAAATGGCGCGCCCCGGCCCGGACCAGGGGAGCGATGTTGTCGGGGCCGACGCCTCCGTCCACGGCGATCGTGGCTTTCGAACCCACGCTCCGGATGATGTCCGCGAGCCGACCGATCCGGTCGAGGGAGCCGGGGATGAAGGCCTGTCCGCCCCATCCGGGGTTGACCGTCATCACGAGGACGAAGTCGACGAAATGAAGCGCCTCGTCGAGCGACGCCAGAGACGTGCCCGGATTGATCGCGACGCCCGGACTCACGCCGCGCCCGCGCGCATGCTGGGCGAAGCGAAGGAGGTGCGGCTCGGCCTCGACGTGCACGGCCACGCGGCCGGCTCCCGCGTCGAGATACTGGTCGAGCGTCGCGAGCGGCTTTTCGATCATGAGGTGAACGTCGAAAGGCACGCGCGTCGCCTTCCGGAGCGCCGCGAGGACGATCGGGCCGACCGTGAGGTTCGGGACGAAGTGGCCGTCCATCACGTCGAAGTGGATCCAGTCGGCGCCGCCTTCCTCGCACGCGCGCGCCGCGTCTCCGAGCCGGGAGAAATCCGCCGACAGGAGGGACGGGGCGATGGCGATCGTCATGTGACTCCCTCGGGCGCCGCGATCACGAACGACAGGGCATCGCGCCTGGTCACAGGCGAGCCCGCGAGCGGAAACTGCCGGAGGATCGTGCCGGTCGCCGCGCCCTCGTAGGACTGACTCTTGACCCCGCCGATGCGGAAGCCCCGCTCCTCGAAGGCCGTCCGGACGCGCTCGAAGTCGCGGCCGATGAGGTCCGGCATGACCCAGGCGACGTCCGCCATGCCGCGGTTCACGAGCAGGTCGACCGCCGAGTCGGGCGGGGCGATCGAGCCGGGCGCGATTCCCTGCGCGACCACGCCGGGCGGACCCGGGAGGCGCACCGTGGAAACCGCGGCGTCTTTGAGACCGGCCTTCGCCACGGTGAGCGCCGCGGCGCGCGGCGAGAGGCCCGTCAGATCGGGCATCCGCACGGCGCGCGGCCCGAGCGACAGGGCGATTCGAATCGTCTGCCCGCCCTTGACCGCCGTGTCCGCGGACGGCACCTGGCTCCGCACACGGTGCGCCGCGACCGCATCGTCGAAGCCTTCCTGCGCGGAGTCCACCTTCACCTCGAGGCCGCGTTCGGCCGCGACGGTTGCCGCTTCTTCCGCGGTGAGGTTCGTGAGATTCGGCACCTTGAGCGACTTCCCCGCGACGAAACGCGTGAACGACACCCAGGTCGCCGTGGCGAGCACACCGGCGAGCAACATCGCGTAGAACACTCTTGCGAACACTCCTCCCATGGCGAAACGACTTTAGCAGGCGGGCGGTCTCCCGTCCTTGACTCGCCCCCGCGGTACCGGGACACTGCCTTCCCCATGGAAGACACCCAGCCTCCCGCCGCCGGCACCGCCGAACCAGGCGGCGGGCCGGCCCTGCCCCTCGCCCGCGCGGACCTCCACCTCCACACGAACGCGTCGATGTTCAAGTACTTCAAGGCCGGGAACACGCGCGACTCTTACAACGACCCCGACGAGACGTATCGCCTCGCGAAGGGCCGCGGGATGGATTTCGTGACCTTCACGGACCACGACACCGTGACCGGCTGCCTCAAGTTCCAGGACCGCCATCCCGACTACACGGACTTCTTCGTCTCCGCCGAGATCGAGACGTTTTTCCCGCGCACGGGCCACCG
>JARXKK010000178.1 GCA_030278895.1 Acidobacteriota bacterium | reverse complement strand
GCGGACATCCGCGACGAGGAAGCGATGGCACGCGCCGTGCGGGGCGTGGACTACGTCTTCCACCTCGCGGGTCAGATGGACCACGTACTTTCCCTCACGGACCCGTATCCGGACATCGACATCAACATCCGGGGTACGACGGTCGTCATGGAGGCGATTCGCCGCCACGCGCCGTCGGCCCGCGTTGTCTACACCGGGACACGCGGTGAGTACGGGAGCGCGGACTCTCTTCCGGTCTCCGAAGACGCCCCCACCAACCCGCGCGGGCTGCACGAGATCTCGAACCTAGCGGCCGCGAAGATCGTCGAGATGTACGGGCACGTCCACGCGATCTGCGGGACGACGCTGCGCCTCTCGAACATCTACGGTCCGCGAGGCCAGATGCGGCACTCGCGCTACGGCGTCGTGAACTGGTTCGTGCGTCTCGCGCTGGACGGCGCGACGATTCCCGTCTTCGGCGAGGGGACGATCCTCCGCGATTTCCTGTACGTGGACGACTGCGTCGAGGCAATCCTCCTTTCGGCCTCGGACGTGACGTCCGGGCAACTGCTGAACGTGGGCGGCGGCGAACCGACGACGTTCCGCGAGGTCGCCGAGTCGCTTTCGTCGCAGACGGGGACGCGCTGGGAGTTCGCGCCGTACTCCGCCGAGCGCAAGGCCCAGGAGCCCGGCGACTTCTACTCGGACGTCTCGAAGATCCGAAGAATCCTGGGCTGGAAGCCCGTGACGCCCCTCGCGGACGGACTCGAAAAGACGCTCGCCTACTACCGTGCGCATCGCGCGCGATACTGGTAGGGCCGGCGGCGTGAGGGGCCGCGCGCCGTGGGGACTCTGGGTGGTCCTCACCCTCCTCGTCTGGGGCCTCTTCGCGCCGGACCGCGGCCTCTACCAGGACGACGGTTCGCAGATGGCCCACGCGAAGGAGGCATGGACGTCGGCCGGCCTTTCCGGGCTTCTGGCGCCGATGGGTTCGCCCACGCGCCGACTTCTCGCCGTGCCCTTCTTCCTCGCGTGGGTCACGCCCGAGCCTGTCTTCGCGCTCCAGCTCCTTTACGGTATTTCTTGGCTGGCCATCGCGTGGGCGGCGTGGCGGCTCGCGGGAGAGCTGTTTCCTGGAGCCCCGCGCGCCGCGTGGATGGCCGGCACGCTGACCGCCTGCGCGACCGGCGACTACCTCACCGGAAGCCCCGTCGCCCTGGGCTATCAGGTCTGCACCCTTTTCGCCCTGGTCGGCCTCTGGTGCGCCCTGAAGTTCGTCAGGGGCGGCCAGTGGCCCTGGCTCGTCGCGGGATGCGCGAGCGCCGCCGCGAGCGTGTTCACGGTGGACGGCGCGAGCGTCGTACTCGCGCTCGCGCCTTTGCTGTTCCTCGCGGTCGGAGGACTCGGGAAACGCGTCGCAGCTGCGGCCGCGGCCTGGGTGGCCGTCCTCGCGCCCTATGGGTTCCTGTTCTTCAGGGTCCTCCACAACCCCGCGACGTACGTCGGCTCGTCGACGTTCCCGCTCACCGCGGTCGACCGCATCCGGCGCACGTGGGTCCTGACGTCGAACGACCTCTTCCCGTGGACATGGACCTTCTCACGCGTCCCGTTCGGGGAGGCGCCCCCCCGCGCCATCCCAGTCTGGCTCTGGGCCGCGGCCGCGGTTTTCGGGATCCTCCTCGTCGCGAGGAGACTCGCGCGCCTGCCGCACGACCCGCCCGCCGCGGCCCCCCGGCGGGAGTTTCTCGTCGCGGCGTGGTGCGTGTTCGCCACGGTCGCCCTCCACGCAGCGTGGGCCAGCGTGGTGTTCTCGCAGTATTTCTATCGGACCCAGGTCCTATCGCGCGTCCTCGTCTCGGCGGTCATCGGCCTCGCCGCGAGCCGGCTTCTCGCGCGAAGCGGCGCCCCGCGGATCGCCGGACTCGCGCTGGTGGCTCTCTTCACGGGCTTCGGAATCGCGGGTGGGATGGAACGTCAGGACATGTATCTCGCGACGTGGCGACGGCACCGAATCGAGCTGTCGTCGCTCGTCGAGGAGGTGCCTCGCGCGAAACCAGCCGCGACTCTCCTTCTTGTCGTGCCGCACGATCCCGCATACCAGGCGACCGAGGCACCGTATCTCGCAAGACGCTGGAGCGAGTTCCTCTGGGAGGACCGCGCGACACGCCCCCAGACCTTCCTGTGGTCCGTGGACGCGATGACGTCGTGCGTCGTCGACCTCGAGGGGTTCCGGTGCCGGATGCCCGAGGAGAAGGTGTGCTTCGACTCCGGCGCGTGTCCCGGCAGAAGGTTGCGTTGGGGAGAGATCATCCTGCTGACGTGGCGAGCAGAAGAGGGCCGCTTCCGCCTCGAGGACGAGATCCCCGGTGTCCTCCTTGGCGACCTGCCGCCGCCGCCCGGCCTCTACCGGCCGCGTGACCTGATCCTCGCCGGGCCGCCGGACCCGCGCGCCTCCCGCTACCTGCACGGGGACGTCGGACTCGCAAAGCTCCTGCCGTGATCAGGGGGCCACGAGCACGCGCGCGTCGAGCGTCGCGCCGCCCTTCGCCGAGAAACGGGCGATCCCCGACTGGTCCAGGTCGAGCCTCAGTCGGTAGTCGCCCGCCGTCTGCGGCGCGCGCAGCCTGAAGGTCAGGTCTGCCGTCTCGCCTGGTGCAACGCGGCGATCGGGCGTGGAGAACGCCGCCTCACGAGTCTCGGGCCCGTTCCATGAAACGACGAGTCGCACGTTGTTCATCCAGGTGCACGGCCCAGTGTTCGTGACGTGCGCGGATCCTCCCGCCTCCCCGCCGGGCGCGAGGCGCACCGGCAGCTCCGCCGCGCCCCACGTGGGACGGTACGCCGCCACCGGCATCGGCAGGGCCCCGGAGCGGGCGACGTCGCGAATGGACTCCGGAAGCCCGTGGAAGATCGCGAACGCACCCGACCGACTCTCGGAGTACGGCTCCGCGTGCTCGATGAGCGCGGTCCGGAAGCAGGCATCGCGAGGAGGGAGCAGGACGACCGCGGGGTCAGGCGAAGTCCGAACGGCGTCCTGGATCGTCGCGACGCGGTTCGCATCCTCGAGTGCAACCGGCGCGGCGAGGATCACCCCACCGGATTCGAAGGTGATTCGATACGCGGCCCAGTAGTTCGTCCAGAGGCGCGTGATCCCGCGAGCCCTCAGCTCGGTGAGAAGCGGCTCCAGAGGTCCCGTCACCTGCGCGTCGTTCGCATCCTCGATGTGCCGGCGGGCCCGAACCGCGCCCGACAGGTCGCTCATGAGAAGGAGCGCGAACCCGGCGGCCGCAGCGGCCCGTGGAAGGCCGCTCGAGGCGCCCGCCAGGCTGGCGGCGAGGAGCGGAACGAACGCCGCGTAGGCCGCGACCATGTAGCGCGGCTCGCGGGGCGCGCGCCGCGCTACGAGAATCGTCGCCGCGGCGAGCACGGCGAAGACGGCGAGAAGCAGGCGAAGGCGGCGGTCGCGCCGCACGGCGAGAAGCGCGGGCACGAGGAGGAGGCCCGCCACGAAGGGAACCACGATGAACGCGCCGGGGAACGAGGGCTCCGTGGCCTCATTGAAATTCGGGCGCGCGGCGCCGAGAAGAACGGGAAGAGACCCGCCAAAAAAACCCGTCAGATTCGAGATGAGGCCCGCGCCCGAAGCCGGCGCGAGCTCGCGCGCCCGTACGCTCTGTCCCGCGTGCCGCAGGTTCCACACCAGAGACGGGGCGGCCCCCACGAGCGCTCCGGCTGCGCAAGCGGCAAACGCCTGAACACCCGGCCGTCGACCCGGCCGCGCGAGGAGCCAGGCAACCGCGACGGTGGCCACCGGAAGCGTCACCGGGGTCACCCAGACACCGACGCCGGCGGCGAATCCCAGGAGGGCAAGCGTCGCGTCTGCCCCCCGGCCCTTCTCGAGGCGCGAATCGGCGTCGGTTGCGAGCCAAAGAACCGCCAAGCCGAGCAACGCAACGGACGCGTAAGCGCCGTCGGACGTCAGGACTTTATATGGGAGGAAGAACGGGGGGATCGCGAGATACGCCGCGGCGAGGAGCCCGGCGCGCCGGCCGAAGAAGCGGGCCGTGTAGGCCGCCGTGCCCGCCGCGAAGAGGGCCCACAGAGCGACGTAGAAGGCGCGGAAGGCCGCCGGGGTCGCACCGAAGAGCCCGAAGACCGGCGCAAGCAGGTGCGGCTCGAGCGTTCCGCCGTACGTCGCGCCCCAGTAGAAGACGGGGTGCCCGCGGCCCTCGAGAATGTGCCGCGCCATGAGAGCGACAACTGCCTGGTCGGCGCTGCGCGGGATGCGCGCAGACGCGATCCACCACGCCGTGAAAACACCGCCGAGAACGAAAAGAGCGGCATAAGGCAGGGACGCCAAAAGCCGCTTTCGTGACACGCCGTCAATTTAACCCGGAGGCCGCCCTCCGCCCGCGGGCTTACTGGAAATATCCGGTGACGTCGAGAATCGTATGAATCGTACCCGAGCCACTGCCGGTGCCGTAGACCGTTGCGAGATCCGGCGTCGCCACGGCGAGAGGCACGATGGCGCCGTTCGCGAGGGCCGGCTCACCGGCGTTGAAGTTGACGGTCGAGACGACCGGGAAGGTGCCGCCTGTCGGCCAGAGACTGACGAAACCGTCCTGGGTCGGGCCAACGACCGTAACGTTCAGCGAGACGGCCTTGGCGGTCACGGGAACGCCGCAGACGCCCTTGATCGTAAAGTTCCGTTGGGTGGAAGCGGACATGATGCCGCCGAAGCCCGAGCGGGTGTCGGCCGCGCGACACGGCGTCACTGCGTAGAACTGGAGTCCGGTTTGCGCTTCGGCCGGCCGGGACAGCAGGCCCGCAGCCACGAAACAAGCCGCGAAGAGAAGAGTACGCTGGATCCGAACCTTACTCATGGACTGTCTCCTTTTTCCGGTCACGATCTCTGGACGGAGTCTAACTGAGATTGAATTTCGATTGGTAGTGTCGGCGCCTCACCGGGTTATCCCTTGCCGCCCAGGTTGAAATCTATGCTGCAGGCGCAATTGTTGAAAACACTGCGGGTCGTGGCCTTAGCAGAATGGCGGCCGAGGGCATTGTTCTCCCGGGCCGTCGCGGAGATCGCGACCGCCCCCGCCAGACGGAGTGCGGCGGCTGCGAGCGCCACAATTTGACAGCTATTCGTGGAATCCATTCACATCCACCACGAGGTCGAGTGGCCCCGAAGACCCGTTCCTGACCGTTGCACGCCCCGTGCCGTCGGACGACAGGAGGACCTGGGCGTTGTTCGCCCGGGTCCGGCCCGCCCGGAAGCTTATCGTCGAGGCGTTCGGGACGCCCGCGCCCGCGGGGTAGAAGACGAGGTCTCCGGCCGCCTGCGGGGCGACGACCGTCACGTTGACGGACACGGCCACGGCCGTCGCGGAGACGCCACAGGAGCCCGCGAGCGCGAACGTCCGCGTGGCGTTCGCACCCAGCGCGGGGCCGCCCAGC
>JARXKK010000177.1 GCA_030278895.1 Acidobacteriota bacterium | reverse complement strand
CGCGACGCGTACCGGCGCGCCGTGGAGCTGGAACCGCATCACGCCGACGCGCACGTGAACCTCGGCCGTCTCCTCCACGAAGAGGGAAAAACCGGCGCGGCCGAGGTGCACTACCGGATCGCCCTCACCGCGAAGCCGAAGCACGCGGCCGCGGCGTTCAACCTCGGCGTCGCGCTGGAGGACCGGAGCCACATGAAGGAAGCGGCCGACGCCTACGAGCGCGCGCTCGCATCCGACCCCGCGTTCGCCGACGCCCACTACAACCTCGGGCTGCTGTATGAGAAGCTGGGAAAGGGCGCGGCCGCCATCCGCCACCTGTCCGCCTACAAGAAGGCCATCGACGGGCGCTGAGTCAGGCCGAGCCTGCCTCCTCGAGGAGTTTCACGAGCGTCGTCAGAGTGCGGTTCACGGGCACCGAAACGCCCAGCGCCTCGCCCCGCCGCGCGACGAAGCCGTTCAGGGCGTCGATCTCCGTGCGCCGTCCGCGCGCGAGGTCCTGCGCCATCGACGACGTCGCCTGCGCCATCGACGCCCCCAGCCGCCACGCGTCGCCGAAGACGTCGCGGCCTTCGAGATCGACTCCGTTCGCCGCGGCCACCGCGAGCACCTCGCCGACGACGTCCTCGACGAGGCGCCGCCGGTCCGGGTTCGCCGTCACGCGCCCGTAGTGCGCGCGTCCGAGCGCCGACACCGCGTTGTACGCGCAGTTCGCCGCGAGCTTCGCCCAGAGCTCCCCCACGACGTTCTCCGACACGATGCACGGGACACCCGCGCGCGCGAAGAGCGCGGCCGCGGCGTCCAGCGCGCTCCTTCGCTCCGGCGCCCCGGGCGCGGACGGCGTCTCGTCGCCGATCACGAGATCGCCTCGGCCCGCGTGCGTGAGCGCCCCGGGGCCCGTCATCTCGGCCGCAACCCAGACGACAGCCGGGAACGCATCGTGGCCCGTACCGGCCCGGAGAAGCGCCGCGTTCTCGACGCCGTTCTGGAGGCTGAGGACCGTCGCACCCTCCGCGAGGTGAGGCGCGAGCGCGCGCGCCGCCGCTTCCGTGTCCCACGTCTTCACGGCGACGAGGACGAGGTTCGCCGCTCGCACCGTTGCGGCGTCTGTCGACGCCGCGATGCGCACGCGCTCGGTGAACGCCGTCGTCTTCAGGAGCAGGCCCTCGGCGGCGATCGCGTCGACGTGGCTCGCCCTCCCGATGAGCGTGACCGAAACGCCCGACCGCGCCAGCATCCCGCCGAAGTAGCACCCGACCGCGCCTGCGCCAAAGACGGCGACCGTTTCCTGCTCTTTCCGCACGCGGCATTCTCGCCCCTTGACGAACTCCTATGCGGCAAGTACTTTCAGCCCCGCCACGGTCTCCTCGAGCGGGTGTAGTTCAGTGGTAGAACGCCAGCTTCCCAAGCTGGATGTCGTGGGTTCAAGCCCCATCACCCGCTCCAACTTAGCGCCCTCGCTCAGCCAGGAGTTCACGGCGGCAGTTCGTCGAGCGCGCTCATTCCTCGCGCCGTGGTTCCATCCCCTGTGTCAGCAACCTTAGGTTAGCCACATATGAGAAAACCCGGCCTCGCTTCCTCGTCGTCACCTCTCGGACGATTCCGAGTGTTTCGAGCGTGCCGATGGACTTCGTCACGGTCGGCACTGTCAGGCGGGTGGCGACGCAGAGTCGGCTGATCGTACTGAGCGGCCTCTTTTGAAGTTCGTGATGTACGCGGAGGACGGAACCCGCGCTGCGCCCTACCTTCTCGATCCTGTCCCTGTCCTTCTCAAACAGCCTGGCCAAAGCCCGCGCTGTGTCTACGGCCCCTTCCGAGGTCTTCTCGACCCCATCCGCAAAAAAGTCGAGCCAGGCTTCCCAGTCCCCGTTCATTCTGACTTCCTGTAAGAGTTCGTAATATCGGCTCCGGTTCTGCTTCAGGTAAAGGCTCAGATAAAGCATTGGCTCAGCCAGGACGCCCTCTTTCCAAAGGAGGAGGGTGATGAGCAGGCGCCCGACGCGCCCGTTGCCGTCTAGGAATGGATGAATCGTCTCGAATTGCACGTGAGCGAGGGCGGCCTTTTCGAGCGGCAGCGTGCGCCCCGGCTCATCGTTGAGAAACCGCTCGAGCTCTCCCATGCATTCTTCGACTCGCTCCGGAGGTGGCGGCACGTACAGAGCGTTTCCAGGCCGCGAGCCACCGATCCAGTTCTGGGTGGTTCTAAATTCTCCGGGCATCTTTCCCGAACCCCGGCCTTTCGAGAGGAGCACTTCGTGAATCTCTCGGATAAGCCGATTCGAGAGCGGGAAGCCGGATCGAAGGCGCTTGAGGCCATGCTCCAGAGCGGCGACGTAGCTTGAGACCTCCACAACGTCGTCCATGGGAACGCCCGGCGTCTCTTCAAGCTCAAAGAGCAGCAAGTCGGAGAGAGTCGATTGTGTTCCCTCGATCTGCGATGAAAGGACGGCTTCCTTCCGGACGTAGGAGTAGAGGAACAGCTTCGCATCTGGGAGAAGCGACGAGACGGAGTCCAAGCGACCGAGAGCGAGCAGGGCCCGCTCGTGCTTTTTCCGAAACGCTCCGACGTCCAGCGGGGGTATCGGGGGCAGCGCATTCGGGACAAATGCGCGGACTTCCTCTCCACTCAGGTTTCGGACCGAATACTCTCCTGTCAACCCCCTGTGCATGATCCACTTCTTCTCGTCGGAGGGAACTTTAATAGCGACCGCTGTTATTAAAGCATACCGCCATAAGATTTAATAAGCCTGCACAAACTATTGTAACAAAATGGCTTAAACATAGCGACTATGGACCCATAGCGCCAGATCATCCATTCTGTCGCCGCGGACCCTTGCCTCGGATGCCACGAGCTGGTGTCGGGGCGGTTATCCGATAGACGAAACTCTCGCGGCCCGCGGCGTCCCGCCTCGATCCCGCGCGAAGGCCGCCGATTTTCTCCATCGCCCTTTGCGAGCGCAGGTTCTGCGATCCGACGAGAAAAGCGACGCTGTTCACGAACCGGAAGGCGTGGCGAAGCATGAGCCTCTTCATCTCTGCGTTGTAGACACCGCCCCAGTGGGACCGGGCCAGGAAGGTCCACCCGATTTCGATCTCGCCCTTCTCGCCGTCGTATCCGTGGAATCGCGACGATCCGATGACCCGGCCGTCTCCGGCATCCGTGACGATCAAAGCTCCCCCGGACTCCATGGCCTCCCGGAAGAATTCTTTGAAGACCGCTTCGGTGTAGCGGTCGCTGGCCGGATGCTGTTCCCAGATGAGCGGGTCCGAAGCGACCGCGTAGAGGGCGTCGAAGTCCTCGAGCCGAAGCGGCCGGAGGCTCAGCAACTCGCCTTGCAAAACGGGTTGGAGGTCGAACGTCATGCTTGATGCCCGGAGGTCCGATAACAGCCGCGACAATACGACGGGTCGGGTTCATCGAACATCGCCTCGCGGACGATCCGGGCCCTTCGGCCGTTCCAGATCTCCTCGAGAGAGTCATCTGGCGCCCGACCGAGAAGAACCTGGTTCCCGAGCTGGATACAGCAGATGAACGCGTCGCCCCGGACGTTGAAGAGCAGCCGCTCCCACGGCTCGCCGCACATGGGCCCCGGGCGGCCCGGCGGCGCATGGGTTGGAGCGGCCGATCCGTAGACGAGCTCGCAGGAGAACCCCACTCCCAGCACGCGGGCGCGCTCGCGGGCCTGGCCCAGCAGGTCGTCGCGCCGGCCGTCGCCCGCCAGCTCCTGCTCGCGGTAGTCGAAGACGAAGCCGTCGGGCGCAACGACGCGCTGCGCTCCTCCCGGCTGGATCTCCTGGAACATCACCCGGTCCAGGCCGAGGCCTGCCGCCAGCTCGACGAAGGCCGGAGCTTCGGCCAGGTTCAGCTTCATCACGGTCATGTTGATCTCTATCTGCGGCCGCGTGCTGCCGGCGTCGTCCCGCATCCCGCGAAGGCTCCTGATCTTCGAGAGAAGGGTGTCGAAATCCGGGCGTCGCCGGACCCGGAGATACGTGCGGGCGGTGGCCGCGTCGAGAGAGATCGAGATCCAGCCGAGACCCCGTTCGACGAGACGGCGGCTGACGGGCGCGGTCAGGAGATGCCCGTTCGAGTTGAAGCCGACGATCGCGGGTGAGGGAGCGAGAGCCTCCAGGAGATCATCGAGGAAGGGATAGAGGAGCGGCTCTCCCGCACCGTGGAGACCGACGTGACGGGCCTGGCGGAGAAGGGGAAGGAGGCCCCGCCACGTCTCGGGATCCATGTCACGACGAGGCGGGCGGGAGTCGGCGTTCGCATAACCGCACATCGAGCACGCCGGTACGATGTTGCAGCGCGTCGTCAGCTCGAGCCAGATCTCTTTCGGAAGCGACGCGGCGAGGCTCCGGCGGGTGGCAGGCGCCGGGCCATGCGTGAGCGCGTGCAGGGCCCCCCGGATGCTGCTCACAGCTCGATATTCTGGGGACGAGGCAACGTCCTTGCGGAGTTGGCCGCGGCGCAGAAGGCCGAGACCGAGCTTCCTGGTTCCTTCGGAGAGACCGCCTGTATCGGCCGGGCGGCCGAGCATCTCCTGATAGAGACGCAGCGTGAACGCCTCGTCGCTCTCCTCGGACGCGAAACGCCTCAACGAAGAGTCGAGCCGGTTCAGGGAACGCTTCAATACAGGAACGGACACGAGGAGTCGCGCCTCCGGTCCCACGATACCGAATGGCGCCGCGATACGCTCCCTGCGCTAGTCTCCCTTCGATGCGCCAGTTTCTCGAACAGGTTCCGTGGCCGCTCGCGCTCATGGCCGCGCTCACGCTCGGGCTCGCGCCGTTCAAGCCGCCGCACATCGTCGAGAAGCTCGACATGCTCTTCCGCGGGACGCACCTCCGGCCGATCGACTGGCTCGACCTCGCGATGCATGGCGCGCCGTGGCTGCTCGTGATTCTGAAGGGGGCGTTCGCGCTGAAGCGCTGAGGGGTCGAGAACCGGGCCTAGCGTGCGGCGGCCTCGCGTTCCTTGTTCAGCTCGCGGCGTGCCTCGTCCAGCTTCCTGCGCGCGGCCGCGGTGTCCTCGGACGTCATGCCTTTCCTCGCGGCCTCCTCGTCGACGGCGTGACGCGCGGCTTTCACGTCGGCCTCGGCGTTCCGGACGCGCGCATTCCCGGTGTCGGGCGCGGCGTCTCGCGCACCGCCGGCGCCGGTGTTCGGAGGCACGACGGGCATGCCGGACGCTCCGGACACCGAGAGCGTGCCGCCTCCGACCGCCTTCGCGAGCTTTCGTTCCTGCGCGAGGTCGGCGAGGGTCTTCGGCTTTGCCGACACAGCCGTGGACGCCTTGCCGAGGGCCGGCGCGGACGTCGGCGCAGGCGCGGCCGGCGTTGCGGAAGCCACCTGTGCGAGAAGCAGCAACGCGAGCATGAAGAACCTCCTCGGCAATTCTAGCGCCGTTCAGCGGAGCATCGAAGGGGAAGAGAGCGGCATCCTTGCGCCCGAGACCGAGAATGAAACCGAAACCGAGAA
>JARXKK010000176.1 GCA_030278895.1 Acidobacteriota bacterium | reverse complement strand
GCGCGGCGACGAGGTTCTCGAGAGCCGGTCCCTCGGTCTCGAGGAAGTGCATGAGCACCGCGAACGTGGAACCCGCGGCGGGCAGCGGCACGGCCCGGACGATGAGCTTCACGGTGGCCGACCCCTTCTTCTTCACGTCGAGAAGGTAGGGCCGCACGTCGTCCCCCGCGATGGCCGACATGACGACGGGGCATTCCTTCGTGCAGTAGAGGTTGCCGAAGACGTCTCGCCCGGCGAGAACGTCGTAACACATCTTTCCGAGGACTTCGTCGGAGGACCAGCCGAGCGCCTTCTCGGCCCCCTCGTTCCAGTAGACGATCCGGTCGTGGCGGTCCATCCCGTATGCGGGGGCCTTCGATTCCGCGATGAGCTCGAGGGCATCTCGCACGGGCAGGGACAACGGACTCGGCATGGCCGCGTATTCTGTCAGAAAACGGTTTTTCAGGAACCGAGGTCCCGGGCAGGATTGAATCGCTCGAACAGCCGCGCCAGCAGGAAGACCCCCCCGGCGGCCTCGGCGACGACCGGCAGGGCCGCGAGAACGGCGGCGATGGGCAGGGACCAGAAGCCGAGGAACCCGAAGCTGAAGAAGATCAAGGGGGCGGCAAGGATCGCCGCCGGGACGAGCGCGAGGGCGAGAACGAGGGACGTGCCGAGAAACGAAAGCATGCGGAGGCCCGACTGCTCGAGGCCGACGGCGCGTTTGCGGCCCGCGGGGAACCAGGCCGGAAAAGCGAGGACGGTCGCGTTCTGGATCACGAGCGTGAGCGCGACGAGGCTGGGCAGGAAGACGGCCACCGTCAGGGCCACGGGCACGAGCACGCCGAGCCTCTGGAAAGAGGACAGGGGTTCCGCCATGGGCGTCCCCAGAAACGCGGCGCGTGCCGCGCGGCCCGACGCGATCGCGAGGGCGATCGCGATTCCTCCCCAGCCGTAGAGAACCGCGACGAGGGCCGGGGCACCGAGCTCGGCGAGGACGAGACGCTCGGCCGCGAGCGGCCACGTCCTGAGAACGGCCGCGTATTCGAGATCCCCGCGCAGGTCGATCCGGAAGCCGAGCGGCGTCACGAGGGCGAGGAGAGCGGTCATGCCGAGGCAGGTCGCGCTTCCGATTGCGGCCGCGACGTCGGCGGTGGGTCCCTTCAGAAAGGCCGACGCCGTGAAGAACGCGGCGGCCAGAGCGCCGATGGCGAAGGCCTGGCGGGCGAGGCTCGTGCGCTTCCAGGCGATGAGGTTCTTCCACACGATGGCGATCTCGGGCCGGCCCCGTGGCGCCAGGGCGAACGGCACGGATCCGCGGCGCTTCGCGGACGGAAGGGCCTCGAGGCGGCCTGCTGCGCGACGCGAGCGCAATTCGGCGCGGCGCGAGGCCTGGGCGAGGGTCGCTTCTTCGAAGCGAACCGCCGTCCAGGCGACCGACGCGTAGAGCACGGCGAGGAGAAGCAGGGCCGGAGGGAGCGCGATCCAGAAGGCCTGCGCGCTCGCCGCGAAGATCGGAGCGACGATCCAGCGGAACGGGGCGAGAAACGCGAACGGAATGGCACCGAAAGGCCCGCTTCGGAGTGCGACTGCGAACGCGCCGATGGACGCGACCGATCCGCCCTTGATGCCCGACGCCCCCGCGAGGAGGCCTGCCCCGAGGCTCACGAGGAGGATGGCAAGCGCGGCACCTTCGACGGCGAACGCGACCGCCTTCGTCGCGCGGCGCGCCGTAGCCCCGAGCTCTTCCCACCGCGCCTTCGTGAAAGCGAGGGCGAGGTTGTGGAAGTGGGTCGCGGTCAGGAGCAGCCAGAGCCCGGCGCCCGTCCGGATCGCCGTGCCGCCCCCGCGGCGGCCCGACACGACGGTGATGACGAGAGCGCTGAAGAGCACGGGGAGCTGCGCCTTCAGGAGGGCGTAGTGAAGAAGAGCCTTGCGAGAGATGGGGGCGGGGAAGAGGAACTGGATCTCGGCCTCGGACAGCCCGAGCGCGGGCTGGCCTTTGCGGAAGAGCCACATGAGAAGCGTGGCGACCGCCAGCGCGGCGGCTCCCGCCAGGAGGAGAAGGTCGCCCCCCTCGGCGGGCAAGCGCAGAGTCCCGGGCGTGCGGCCGGTTCGGCTGCCGGGCCGCGTGAAGAGCATCACGAAATAGGCGGCACCGAGAAGGAATCCGACCATGTAGCGCGGCTCGCGCAGCCGCCCGAATTTCCTCCGCGCGGCGTTTCGAAGCATCCGCCTGCCGGCGAACAGCGCGAGGGAGAGCGGCGCGGAAGGCGCCCTCACGCGGCGCCCGTGACGCGCAGGAAGATCTCCTCGAGCGACGCGTCCCCGCCGGCTCCCGCTCGGATTTCGTCGAGCGTGCCGAGGAGCACGGCCTTCCCGCGCGAGAGGACGAGGACGCGCTCGCAGATCTCTTCCACGAGCGGCAGCAGATGCGACGACACGATGACGGCGGCGCCGGCGGCGGCGCGGCGGACGATCGTCTGCTTCATCTTCCGGATGCCGCCGGGGTCGATTCCCGTCAGGGGCTCGTCGAAGACGAGAACCTCCGGGTCGTGGAGGAGGCCGCACGCCACGACGAGCTTCTGCTTCATCCCCCGCGACAGCTCGGCCGGCAGCGCGCGCTCCTTGCCCGCCAGCTCCAGCTCGTCGAGGAGGACGCGTGCGCGAGCCCCCCCGTCCATCACGCCGTACATCCGCGCGGTAAAGGCGAGGTGGTCCTCGACGGTCAGGTACTCGAAGAGGCGCGGCTCGTCCGGCATGAACGAGAGGCGGCGCCGCGATTCCACGGGCTCCGTGACGAGGTCGAACCCGCCGAGGCGGATCGTGCCTGCGTTCGGCGGAAGGATTCCCGCGATGCAGCGCAGCGTCGTCGTCTTCCCGGCGCCGTTCGGGCCGACGAGTCCGAGGACTTCTCCCTTCGCGACGCGGAAGCTCAGGCCGTCCACGGCCGTGACGCTCTCGTACGCCTTGACGAGGCCTTCGACTTCGATCATCAGGGCGGAGTGTACGGAAGAAGGCGTGCCGCGCCCTTCAGACGCTACACTTCGCCCGCATGCCGCGCCTCACGCTCCAGACCGCCGGCGAGTCCCACGGTCCGCTCCTGACGGGCCTCGTCACCGGGCTGCCGGCCGGCCTCCGGATCGACATCGGCGCGCTGAACGCCGACCTCGCGCGGCGGCAGCACGGCTACGGGCGCGGCGGCCGCATGAAGATCGAGAGGGACGAGGCGCGCTTCACGGGCGGTCTCCGCGGAGGCGAGACGCTGGGCGGGCCGGTCGCCTTCGAGATCGCGAACCGCGACCACGCGGTCTGGGAGAAGGTCATGGGCTCCCTGGAGGTCGAGCCCGAGGCGGCGGCGAAGCGCCGGCTTTCATCGCCTCGCCCGGGGCACGCGGATCTCGCGGGCGGGCTCAAGTACGCCCGCCGCGACCTCCGCGACATCCTCGAGCGCGCGAGCGCGCGCGAATCCGCGGCGCGGGTCGCGGCCGGCGCGCTCTGCCGGCAGCTGCTGCTCGCGTTCTCCGTTCGCCTCCGAAGCGGCGTTCTCTCGATCGGCGACGTCGCGGTTCCGGACGGGCCGCGCGGATTCGAGGACCTCGAGAGGGTCGACGAGGCGTCCCCGTTCCGGCTCGTGGACCGGAGCGTGGAGACGGCCATGAAGGATGCGGTCGATGCGGCCGCGAAGGCGGGCGACACGCTGGGTGGGACGATTCTCGTCGGGGCGAGCGGCGTTCCGACTGGTCTCGGCTCTCACGTTTCGTGGGAGGACAAGCTCGACGGGCGGATCGCCCGCGCCCTGATGTCGATCCCGTCCGTGAAGGCGGTGTCGCTCGGGGAAGGAGTCGCGAACGCGTTCCGGCGCGGTTCGGCCGCGCACGACGCGATCGCGTACGACGCGGCGCGCGGCTTCTCGCGCGCGTCGAACCGCGCGGGCGGCCTCGAGGGCGGCATCACGAACGGCGAGGACGTACTCGCCACGATCTACCAGAAGCCGATTTCGACGCTCCGGGACGGCCTCCCGTCGGTGGACATCGACACGAAGCAGCCGCAGCGCGCGGCTTACGAGCGCTCCGACGTCACGGCCGTGCCGGCGTGCGGAGTCATCGCGGAGGCGATGCTCGCGTTCGTCCTCGCGGATGCGCTTCTCGAGAAGACGGGCGGAGATTCGATGGATGAAGTGAAGAGGAACTTCGACGGGTTCGTGAAGGCGCAGAAGCAGTATTGAAGGGTCCGAAGAGAGATTCTTCTTAGAAGGGTAAGAGGGCGGGCGCTTGGACTTCTTGGCCGAATTCCCTTCTAAGAAATCTTCTATTCAATTCAATCACGCGGCGATCTGCCCGCTGCCGGCCCGCGCGGCCGCGGCTCTCGCCGTCTATGCCGGAAACCTCAGCTCGCGTGGCGGACTCGACTGGCGGGACTGGCCGGCGAAGGCCGACGAGGTTCGCGGCCTCGCGGCACGGCTCGTCGGATCGGACGAGCGCGTCGGAGGAGCCGCCTCGATCTCGATCGTGCCGAATACCACGTGGGGCCTCGACATCGTGGCGCAGGGGCTCGACCTCTCGCCGGGAGATTCCATCGTCACGACGGCGTCCGAATTTCCCGCGAACCTCACGCCGTGGGTCGCGCTCGAGAAGAATGGCGTCGTCGTGCGCCGCGTCCCGACGCGGGACGGCGCGTTCACAGCGGAAGACATCATCGCGGCCTGCGACGGCACGACGCGGCTCGCGTCCGTCTCCCTCGTCGCATTCCACACGGGCTTTCGCGCGCCGGTCGAGGCGCTCGGAGCGCACTGCCGCTCGCGCGGAATCCTGTTCGGTCTCGACGGCATTCAGGGTGTCGGCGCCCAGCGCGTGGACGTATCGGGCTGGAACGTGGACTTTCTCTCGGCGGACGGCCACAAGTGGATGCTCGGCCCCGAGGGCTGCGGGATTCTCTTCACGACGCCGGAACTGCGCGCGCGACTCGCCCCTCCTCCGGGCTGGACGAACCTCGAGCGCGCGCACGGGGCGGACTACCGTGTCCCGTCGAAGCCCGTGTACCGTTCCGACGGAGTCCGGTTCGAACCCGGCGCGCTTCCGACGCCCGCCCTCTACGCGCTCGCGGCATCGCTCGCGCTGCTTCTCGAAATCGGCCTCCCGGAGATAGAGGTCCGCATCGCGAGGACGCTGGGCGTGCTCGTCGAGGGGCTCCCGCGCCTCGGCTTCGAACCCGTTCTCTTTGGCGGGCCGCCGCGCTCGGGCATTCTCGCGGCGCGCCCGCCCGCGGGCAAGGACGCGCGCTATTTCCAGAAGCGCCTCGCGGACGAGAACGTCGTCGTCTCGGCACGCGAGGATTTCCTGCGCTTCTCGCCCCATGTCGGCAACGACGAAGGGGAGGCGGAGCGTGTGCTCGGGCTACTGAAAAAGCTCTAACGCGACGCGCTGTCAGCGCGTGGCTGTGGGGAGGTCCGGTAGTTCCGGAGGCGTGGGGCCGGCCCGGATTCCGGCCGCCCCGATCCAGTCCACGTCGAGCACGAAGATCCGGGGATCGCGGG
>JARXKK010000175.1 GCA_030278895.1 Acidobacteriota bacterium | reverse complement strand
GAATGATGTCCATCGTCGCCATCGCGAGGCCGGCGCCGTTCACCATGCAGCCGACGTTTCCGTCCAGCTTGATGTAGTTGAGGCCGAACTTCGAGGCCTCGACCTCGAGCGGATCTTCCTCGTCGAGGTCGCGGTATTCGCGGATGGCCGTGTGGCGGAAGAGCGCGTTGTCGTCGAAGTTCATCTTCGCGTCGAGCGCGATGACGTCGCCGCCGCCCGTGATGAGGAGCGGGTTGATCTCCGCGAGCGAGGCGTCGGTCGCGACGTAGGCCTTCGCCAGCGCGATGAGAAAGCCGACGGCCTTCTTGTGCGTCTCGCCCGTGAGGCCGAGCGCGTCCGCGAGCTTGCGGGCTTGAAAGGGCTGGAGCCCCCATGCCGGGTCGAACGCCTCCTTCACGATGGCGTCCGGATCCTTCGCGGCGACGACCTCGATCTCCATGCCGCCCTGCTTGCTCGCCATCATCACGGGCCGGCCGGTCGCGCGGTCGAGCGTGATGCCGATGTAGAGCTCCCGCTCGATGTCGAGAGCTTCCTCGACGAGGACCTTCTTGACCTTCTGGCCGCCGGGTCCCGTCTGGTGCGTGACGAGCTGCATGCCGATGATCTTCCTGGCGAGATCGACGGCCTCGTCCGGAGTCTTCGCGAGCTTGACGCCTCCGCCCTTGCCGCGTCCGCCGGCATGGACCTGCGCCTTGACGACGGCGCGCCCGCCGAACTCCTTCGCGATGCGGCCGGCCTCCTCGGGGGAGTCGGTGACGCGGCCGCGGGGCGTCGGCACGCCAAACCCGCGGAGGATTTCCTTGGCCTGATATTCGTGTATTTTCATGGCGACCGGAGACAGTATCAGAAGAAAACGAAGGCGCTCCATGATGAAGCTGATTCATATCGCCGCCGTCGCCGTTCTCGCGGTCGCCGGCCTCGCAGCGCCAGGCCTCGTAGCGGCAGCCGGGACGCCGGAGGAGGCCCCCTCCTCCCTGGGGCCGCTGCCGGCGGCCGTGGCGAAGGCGCTTGCGAAGGACGTCGCCGCGGAGCTGAAGACGGGCGACCTCGCGGCCCTCGAATCCCGCTTCGACGATGCGATGAAGGCGGCCCTCCCCGACGCGAAATTGCGCCGCTTCTGGCTGGGCGTGATCGCCAAGGGCGGTCCTCTCGAGTCGTGTGCCGAGCCGCGCTCGTTCCTCGCCGGCGAATACACGCTCGCCTTCACGAGCTGCACGTTTCAGAAACAAAAGTCCGAGCTGAAGCTGACGTTTCGGGCCGACGGGCGGCTCGCCGGCATGTTTCTCGAACCGGAAGAGGCCCTGCGCTCCGAATGGACGGCGCCTTCCTACGTGAAACCCGCGACCTTCCGCGAGAGCGACGTGAAGGTCGTCTCGGGCTCCGTGTCGCTGCCGGGAACACTCACGATCCCGCTGGGGGATGGGCCGTTTCCCGCCGTCGTCCTCGTGCACGGCTCGGGCCCGCAGGATCGCGACGAGTCGATCGGGGCTCTCCGCCCGTTCCGGGATCTCGCACAGGGCCTCGCCTCGCGCGGCATCGCCGTGCTGCGTTACGAGAAGCGCACGAAGATCTACGGAAAGGAGATGGCGGCGGCGGGCGAGGTCACGATCAAGGACGAAGTGCTCGACGACGTCCTCGCGGCCCTCGGCGTCCTGCGGGCGACGCCGGGGGTCGACCGCCGGCGCCTGTTCGTCGCCGGCCACAGCCTCGGGGCGCTTCTCGCGCCGCGGATCGCCGTTCTCGACGGCGCTCTCGCGGGCGTCGTGCTGCTCGCATCTCCGTCGCGGCCCATGTCGGAGGTCGTGAGGGACCAGTCGCAGTGGCTGGCCGCCCCCGGTGCGAGCGACGCCCAGCGGTCGGCGGCGCCCGCGATCCGAAAGGAGGCCGACGCGCTCGCCGATCTCTACGCGGGTCGTCCGGATCCGCTCGAGGGCACGATCCTCGGCGCGTCGCGTTCCTACTGGCTGGACCTCAGGGACCAGCGTCCCGTCGATGCCGCCCGTTCCGTCGGCCTTCCGATCCTCGTCCTGCAGGGGGAACGGGATTACCAGGTCACGATGAAGGACTTTTCGGGCTGGAAGAAGGCGCTCGCCGGCCGGCGGAACGTCACGTTCAAGGCATATCCGAAGCTCAATCACTTGTTTGTGGCCGGCGAGGGCCGGAGCTCTCCGGACGAGTATCGGAAACCCGGGCACGTCGCGGCCGCCGTCGTCGAGGACGTCGCCGCGTTCGTCAGGGGCGCGCGAAAGAAGCCCTAACGCCTCGCGACGACGGCGCCGACGAAGAACTTCGGGTACCGCGCGGCCACGGCGTCGACGTCGGGGACGAGCGTGACGCCCTGGAAGCCGGCCGCCGCGAAGCTGGCGCGCCACGCGGCCGGCGACAGGAAGCCGTGGTTCGGTCGGAGCACCGGGTCCAGCGTCACGTTCGTGAAGCTGGTGAGGAAATTGAAAACGAAGTCGACGTACGAGGGCGGCGGATTCGTTCCGGGCCTCACGCACTCCGACACGACGACGACGCCGCCCGGCTTCAGCGCGGCCCGTGCCTCCCGGAGCACGAAGCCGAGGTCCGGCGCGACGTGGAAGCAGTTCACGGAGTAGACCGCGTCGAACGAGGCGGGGGCGACGCCCTGCGCCTCCCATGGCTTCGTCATGTCGACCTTGGCGGCCTCCACGACCGTTTCCGGGGCCGCCGCGGCCCGCGCGGCGCGCTCGCCCCGGCGCGCGAACGTGGGAACGAGCTCCGTGAAACGCCAGCGCGACACGGAGGGCCCCAGCTTCCGAAGAGCCGCTTCCGCCGCGCTGCCACATCCGCCACCGATCTCGAGGACCTCGGCTCCGGCGGGAAGGACTCGCGCCAGCGTCTCGGCGCCGAGCGTGTTGTTGATCGTGTAGAGGATGTTCGCGTTCGAAAAGTACCGGATCCAGAGGGGCAGACGGGCGGGGGAAAAGAGAATCTCTTCGCCCGATTTTCGTCCGCGGAAGAAGTCGGGCGCCTCCGCGGCGAGAAGCGACACGATCTCAGCTCCCACCGCGGCGTCGGGCTCGGTTTCGGCGAGCTCGGCGGCGAGGGACTCGACGGAGCGAGCCTTACCCGCTGCTTCCGTCCTGATCCCACTTCTAAGAAATCCCCCGTGAGTGAGCTTCGCCACGATGTAACGAAACGCCGGCCGGGTGTGGGCGGGTAATTCCTCTTCAGCAGAAAATTCCCTTCCCACCTCCTCGAAGATCCGCAGGCAGGCCGCATCGACGAGCTCGTCGTAGATCTCGGTCGCGACGAGGAACCGCTGCGAGAAGAGCGCGCGGACGCCGTCGTCGGAAATGGCCCCGATGACCTCCGGAAAATCGCGGGCGACGGTGCGCATCGGCTGTGGATGATACGGGGACGCGCATTTCATAGAATCCCGCCACATGCTCGTCAGGTTGGTCCGCCACGGCGAGAGCGAAGGCAACTTCGCTGGTTCCTTGCAGGGCTCTCGTCTCGACACGCCGCTCTCCGAGACCGGGCGCCGGCAGGCCGAGGCGCTCGCCGCCTGCCTCGCCCGCGAGAACATCGATGCGATCTGGGCAAGCCCGATGATCCGGGCGCGGGAGACGGCGGCCACCGTCGCGGCGGTCCTTGGCAAGGTCGTGTCGCTCGATCCGGATCTCGTCGAGTTCGACTGGGGCGCCTGGTCCGGGCGGCCCTACGACGGCGAGATCGAGAAGGAAGTCTCGGGCGTGCGTGCCCGATGGCGGGCGGGCGAGGTCGAGCTCGCGCCCACGGGGGGCGAATCTCCGGCACGCGCCGCGCTCCGCGCCGACCGCTTTCTCGAGCGGCTCCGTTCGTCGGGCTCGCGTGCTCCTCTCGTCGTCGCCCACGGGCGATTCAACCGGATCCTCATCACGCGGCTGCTCGGGCTTCCGCTCTCCCGGATGGACGAAGTCCGCCAGCGGAACGGCTCCCTTTCGATCTTCGACTGGGATGGCTCGCAGCCGGCCACGCCACTTCTCCTCGACGACATCTCGCACCAGCCGCCGGAGATCCGGAACGTGTCGGTGCTCTCCGACAGCGCGAAGTGAAGTGACCCTAGGTTTTTTCCGGTGAGGGGCCCCGCGGGCTCTCCACCGCGACGCCCGCGCTCTTGATCGCCCGAGTCGCCACCCGGGCGACGAAGATCGTGACGACGAGCGCGACGATAGCTCCCGCGATCTGGACGATTTTTTTCGTCGTGTCCGCCTCGCTCGCCGCGGCCCCCGCCGCCGCCGAGCCCAGATAGACGTACGCGAACGTTCCCGGAATCATCCCGAAGAACGAGGCCACGACGTAGGGCAGCGTCCTCACGCCCGTGAGGCCGAACGCGTAGTTGATGTACGTGAACGGAAAGACCGGCGCGAGCCGGACGAGGAAGACGATCTTCGCGCCTTCCTTGCCGATCGCGCGGTCCAGCGCCTGGAACTTGGCGTTTCCGGCGGTCATCCTCTCGATGCGCTTCCGGAGGACCGACTTCGCGAGGAGGAACGAGAGCGTGGCGCCGAGCGTCGCACCCGCGAGGACGACGACCGTCCCCGTCCCGAGGCCGTAGAGCGCGCCGGCCCCGAGCGTGAGGATCGAGGCGGGCACGAAGAGGACGCAGCAGACCGCGTAGACGATCGCGTAGAGCACCCATCCGAGCGGCCCGAGCCCGACGACCCACGACTGGAAGCTGTGGAGAAGCTCCGTCACGCGTCACCTCCTGAGGAAAGCCGCGAGCTTCGTGAGGATCTTCTTCCGACCCGGCGTGAGCGACGTCTTCAGATATTCCCGCGCCACGGCGCCGTGGATTTCGGAGAGGGACGGATAGGCGTGGATGACCGAGCCAAGGGCCGAAAGGGGGAGCCCGTTCTTTTTCGCGAGAACGATCTCGCCGAGGAGATCGCCCGCGTGCGGATGCACGATGGTGGCGCCGAGGATTTTCCCTTTCGGGTCGACGAGCACCTTCGAGAAGTTGTCCGCGGACGTTCCGTCGCAGATCGCCCGGTCGTTGTGCTCGAAGGAGGCGCGGAAGACGCGGTGGGGAATTCCCTTCTGCTTCGCCTCCTCCTCTCCGAGGCCCACGTGCGAGATCTCGGGGTCGGTATACGTGATCCACGGCGTGTTCGCGACGTCCGACGAGGCGAGGGCGACGGGCGAGAGCGTGTTCCGGAGGACGATGCCGGCCTGGTAGCCCGCCCAGTGCGTGAAGAGATACGGGCCCGCGACGTCGCCGATCGCCCAGACGGACGGCACGCTCGTGCGGCACTTCGTGTCGATCTCGATGCCGCGCTTCGAAAACTTCACCCCCGCGGCCTCGAGGCCCAGGCCCTCGACGTTTGGGCGGCGCCCCGTCGCCACGAGGATCTCGTCGACCTCGACCTCGAATTCCGCGCCGCTCTTCGGCTTCACGGTGACGACTTTCCTGCCGTTCCGCTTCGCCACCTTCGTCGCGGACGCATCGTCGTGGATCGTCACGCCTTCCGATTTCAGCTGCTTGACGAGGACCGCCGCGACGTCGGCGTCTTCCTTCGGGCAGATGTGCG
>JARXKK010000174.1 GCA_030278895.1 Acidobacteriota bacterium | reverse complement strand
ACCCGAGTGTCGTCGCGATCTGGGCGGCATCCGTCACATCGGCGATTATAGGAACACCCGCTGGGCGAGAATCAGTACGGATGCATCAGTTAACCCCAAGGCCGCTTCGGAAGCGGTGCGCGCCGTGACCCGCGAGGAGTCCGTGTCCTTCACCGAAGGGCTCGGCACGGCGGCGCTCGCGTGCGGCCTCGCGATACGTCTTCGCCTCCACGCCGTCTCCCCCCTGCCCTCCGCCGAGCCGATCCGCTGGCTGCTCGGGGGCGCCGTCGACGATCTCGCTCTTCTCGCAACGGGCGCCGTCGTCTTCCTCCTTCTCTTCAGAAACCGGCCGCGCGCCGCGGCTGCCGCGTTCGCGACCCTGGCCTTCCTCGTCTCGATCCTCACGTTCCTCTGGTCCGAGGCGCTCGTCTATTTCGGCCATCCTCCGCGCCGGACGGAATTCGCGATCGGGTGGGACCCGTCCTTCCTCGCGAAGTCGATCGACGCGGGGCTCGTCATGAGGACCGCTCTCGTCCTCGCGGTTCTCGTGGGAGCCGCGGCCTTCGCAACGCGCCGCGCGCGGCGCGCTCCGCCCCGTCTCGCCGAGCGCGGTCTCGCGATCGTCGCCCTCTCGGCGTGCGCTCTCGCGGCGCTTCCTCTTCCCGTGCACCTCCGGCTGACGTCGCGCCATCCCCTGCTCGTCCTGCCCGGCCTCCTGCGCGACCCGGCGGCCGCGCGGTCGGACGGCGGGGCCCCGTCCTTCCGGCGTCTTCATGCGCCGGGCGTTTCCGGGCCGAGAGTCCCGGCGCCGGCGGGACTGCGCGCCGCGGACGCGCCTCAAGTTCCCGCCGGTCTCCGCCCGAACGTGGTGTTTCTGCTCCTCGAGGGCGTCCGTTCGGAAGAGCTGGGCGCGTGGGGCGGCCTGAAAGGCCTGTCGCCGCGCCTCGACGATCTCGCCCGCCGCGGCATGCGGGTCGACAACGCTTACAGTCCGGGCACACACACGCCGGAAGGAGAGCTCGCTCTCTGGTACGGCCTCCTCGCGAGCCCGCATTCCCTGATCCTCACCGAGGAGCCGGACCTTCCTCGCGGCGGGCTCCCGGAGATCCTCGCGCGCGCGGGCTGGAAGTCCTTTCTCTGGATCCACGACGGGGACCAGACGTTTTACCGGCGCGACCGCTTCTACGCCGCGCGCGGGTTCCGCCTGATCGACGGGCGCGATTTCGACCCGAACGAGCCGCGCACGAACTGGGGATACTCGGACAAGGCGCTCATGCGCGCCGCCGTCCGCGCGTTCGACAGGCTCGAAGAGCCCTTCGCGGCGATGGCGCTCACCGTGTCGAATCACCATCCGTTCCAGGTCCCCTCGGATGCCTCCACGACGTTCGAGCCGCCGGAGACGGCACACGGCGGCTTCGTGATCGCGCCCGGCCTTTCGCGGGCTCTCGGCCTCCACACGGGGCCGATGCTGAAGACGATTCACTACACGGACGAGGCGGTCGGGCTGTTCTTCGACCTGGCGCGGAGCCGCCCCTGGTTTGGGCGCACGATCTTCGTGATCTCGGGGGATCACGGCCTTCCCATCGCTCCTCTCGGAAGCACGCCCACGCCGCATCGCTTCGCCGCCCTTCGCCATCGGGTCCCGCTCGTCTTCTTTTCCCCGCTCCTCGCGGGAGGGCTGACGCTCGAAGGGCCCGCGTCGCTCGCCGACGTCCCGGCGACGCTCCTCGGGCTTTTCGGGATGAAGGACAGCGCGGGAGACGGGCGGGACCTCTTCGCACCCGAGCTTGCCGGGAGGCCCGTCGTCGCGTGGGACGACGAGGGCCGAACCGTCACGGCCGCGACCCGGGACTTCGTTTACCACGCGACGCTCGATTCGGACGCCGGCGGGAAAATACAGGCCACGGAGGAGGCTCTCTTTTCGGCGGGCGACGCCGCGGGCGCGGCCGACCTCGCGGCCCGTGAGCCGGAAATCCTCGCCCGCTTTCGCGCGGGCGTTCTCGCGTGGGCGGCGTCGAGCCCGTGAAGGCGCGGCGCGCGAGCCGATGCTAACCTCCCGCGCGATGCCCACGACTCCCACAGGCCCTTCCCGCCAGCGTTTCCTCGATGCCGCCTTCGGCCGTCCGACGGACGTTCCGCCGGTCTGGCTCATGCGGCAGGCCGGCCGCTACCTGCCCGAATACCGCGAGGTGAGGAAGCGCCTCAAGTTCCTCGAGCTGTGCGCCGACGTGCCGGCCGCCATCGAGGTGACGCTCCAGCCCTTCCGGCGTTTCGGGATGGATGGCATCGTCTTCTTCTCCGACATCCTCATCCCGCTGCCGCCGATGGGCATCGAGGTCCAGCTCGACGAGGGAGGCCCGAAGCTCCCGCGCCCGATCCGGACGGCCGCCGATGTCGCGCGGCTGCGCGCCTTCGACCCGAACGTCGAGACGGCGTTCGTGATGGAGATCCACCGCGGCCTCAAGCGCATCGTCCACGACGAGGCGGCCACGATCGGATTCTGCGGCGCGCCGTGGACGCTCGCCACGTACGCGATCGAGGGGGGCTCCTCGAAGTCGTTCACGACGGTCAAGACCATGATGCATCGCGAGCCGAAGGTGCTCGAGGACCTGCTCGCGAAGCTGGCCGACGCGTGCGGCCGGTACCTCGCGGCTCAGATCGAGGCCGGCGCGGACCTCGTCCAGATCTTCGATTCGTGGGCGGGCGAGCTGTCGCGCGCCGACTACGACCGCTTCGCGCGCCCCGCGACCGAGCGGCTCCTCTCGCACCTGCCGCGGCGCGGCCAGGTGCCCGTCGTCCACTTCGCCTCCGGCTCGTCGCACCTCATCGACTCGTTCGCCCAAATGCCGGTCGACGTCCTCTCCATCGACTGGAAGCTCCCGCTCGACGAGGCGCGGAAGCGCGCAAACGGCAAGGCGTTGCAAGGCAACGTCGATCCCGGGACCCTCCTCGGAACGCCGGAGGGCGTCCGGGACGCCGTCCACGCCGCGCGCCGCCTCGCGGGCCCGGTCGGCCACATCGTGAACCTCGGCCACGGCATCCTCCCGCCCACGCCGATCGAGAACGTCGCCGCGTTCGTCGCGGCCGCGCGCGACCCGCTGCCCTAGAACCCTAGCCGCCAATATCCGTCTGTGTGGATCCCGAAGGGGCCACACTTCGGCGCGATTCGGGGACAGGACTTCCGGAGTTCAGGACGGAAGCCCGACGCGCCGAATCATCTCCGCGAAGCGCGGGTCGGAACGGAGCGGCTCCCAGCGCAAGTCCCTTTTGATCCAGACGAGCCAATGGGTCCGTTCCTCGATCCCCCGGTCCAGCCATTCGAAGGCCCGATCCTTGTCTCCGAGCGCCGCATGAACGAGAGCTACGGCGTAAGAGGTGACGTACTGCTTCTTCGATAGCGCCTCCAGGCTGGAGAGAACCTGGAGCGCTTCCTGGCGCCTTCCCATGACGCCGTAGACATACCCGATCGCCGCGATCGTCGGCACCCACTCCCTAAGCGGTCCGGTCGCCTCGTATTCCACGATGGCCTGCTCGTAAAGTCCCTTCGCCTGATAGACCCGCCCGAGGAAGAGGTGCGCGAGCGGGAACTGGGGATTCATTTCGAGGGCCTTTCGCAGCTCCTCCGCCGCTCGGTCCTGCTCGTAGCTGTAGTGGAGGAGGAAGCCCATGTCGGACGCGATCGGGACGGAGAGGGGATCGAGCTCCTTCGCTCGCTCGATCTCGGCGCGCGCTTCGGGGAGGCGCCCGGTCGCCGTCAGGAAGTATGCGTACCACGCATGGGCCGTTGGGTACTTCGGGTTCAGGTCGATGGCTCGCTGGAACTCGCGCTCGGCGCCGGCCCAGTCCCAGTCGAAGTAAAACCTGACGTAGGCAAGGGAAGCGTGCGGCTCGGCGAGTGAGGCATCCAGCTCGATAGCCTTTTCGGCGGCCACCCGCGCCTTCGGGAAAACCTCGCGAGGCGCGAGAAGGCTCGCGTAGCCGAGCTGAGTGTAGGAGTCGGCGATTCCCGAGTACGCAACCGCATAGGCCGGATCGGCGTCCAGCGCCTGCTGAAAAAACCCGATTGCCTTCTTGAGATTATCGCCGCCGCGCTTGTTCCAGAAGTATCGGCCTTTGACGTAGGCTTCGTACGCCACGGGGTCGACGGTGCGCGAGCGCGCGAGCCTGGCCGCTTCGCCGGGGCTGACCCGGATCCGGATCGCCTTCGCGATGGCCTGGGAAAGATCGGCTTGAAGTATCAGCACGTCGCGAAGGTCCCGCTCATAGCTGTTCGTCCAGAGGTGCTTGTCCGATGTTCCTTCGATGAGCTGGGCCGTGACCTTGATCCGGTTGCCCGAGCGCACGAGAGATCCCTCCACCACGGCATCGACCTTCAGCTCCCGTGCGATTTCGGGCACGGTCTTCTTCCTGTCCTTGTATGTCATCGCCGAAGTCCGTGAGCTCACCTCCAGCGCGCCGATCCGCGCGAGAGTCGCCGTGAGCTCCTCCGTCATGGCATCCGTGAAGGCGTCCTGCTGCGGATCGCCGGAGAGATTGGCGAAAGGCAGCACGGCCACGGACCGGATCGCCCCCGGCGCCGGTCGGCCGGTGAGGCGTCCAAGCAGCCCACCGACATTGAGGGCGACAAGGAGCGCGGCAGCCAGGACGATCACACCCACGGCGATGGCGGCTCCCAGACCGCGACGCACGCCGGGCTGCGTCGCGGCGACGCCCGACATCTGGACCGACGAGCCGGTCGTCGACGCGATTTCGCGGAGCGCGTACGTGAGATCGCGCGTCGACTGAAACCTCTCGTCCGGAGCCTTCTCGAGGCAACGCGTGATCACACGCGCGAGCGCGAGAGGGATCGACTTCCCGGATTCCGCAGGATCCGGCGGCGACTCCTTGAGAATGGCCGCCATCGTGTCGGCGGTCGTCTTGCCCAGGAACGCCCGTCGTCCGGTCACCATCTCGTAGAGCACGGACCCGAACGAGAAGATGTCGCTCCGCGCGTCCACGGGAAGCCCGCGGACCTGCTCGGGCGACATGTACGTCGCTGTTCCAAGGACGGTCCCGGGCTCCGTCGCCGTGACGGTCGCCAGTGCGCTTCCGGCCTCGGCGGAGGCGTCGGGCTGCTGCCGCGCCAGACCGAAATCGAGGATCTTCACCCGCCCGTCCTCGGTCAAAAAGACGTTCTCGGGTTTCAGGTCGCGGTGGACGATGCCCTGCGCGTGAGCGGCCGCGAGGCCGTCGGCGATGGAGATCGCGATTTCCGTCGCCTTGCGCCACGCGAGGGACTCCCGGTCGAGCCGAGCGCGCAATGTCTCGCCGCTGAGGAGTTCCGTGACCGCGTAGAACACTCCGCCTTCGATTCCGAAATCGTGAATCGCGAGGATGTTCGGGTGGGACAAAGCCGCGACGGCGCGCGCTTCTCGCTCGAAGCGGGCGGTCGCGGCCGCGTCCGAGGCGAGGTGCTCTCGCAGCACCTTGACGGCAACCTCACGACCGAGACGCGTGTCGCGCGCCCGGTAGACAGTCCCCATTCCCCCCGAGCCCAGCTCGCCGAGAACCTCATAAGATCGG
>JARXKK010000173.1 GCA_030278895.1 Acidobacteriota bacterium | reverse complement strand
CGTGATCTCCGCCTTGAGAGGGCGGCGTCCTAACCGCTAGACGAACGCGGCACGTCTTCCCGCCGTGGCCTTTCGGCCCAAAGGGACGGGGAATCTAGCATGCCGGCCCGAACGGGCACAACTTACGGGTTGGAGGAGAATCCCCTCATGGAATTTGGAATCCTCGGCCTCGAGCTTTCCGGCAAGACGACGATCTTCTCGCTTCTCACCGGCCACGTGACGGCGGCGACGCCGGGCAAGCGCGAGGCGCACGTCGGCATCGCGCACGTTCCCGACGCCCGGCTCGACACGCTGACCGCGATGTTCAAGCCGAAAAAGCACACGCCCGCGACCGTGAAGTTCGTGGACGTCCCGGGCGTCGCGAAGGGGGGCTCGCAGAGCCTGAACCTTCCCGAGCTCCGCCAGATGGACGGCCTCGCGGTCGTTGTCCGCGGCTTCGCCTCCGACGCGGTGCCGCACCCCGAGGGCACGGTCGACCCGGCGCGCGACCTCGAGCTCCTCGAGACGGAGATGCTTCTCGCCGACCTCTCGGTCGTCTCGAACCGGCTCGAGCGCATCGAAAAGGACATCGCGAAGAAGAAGACGCCCGACCTCCAGACCGAGAAGGACCTCGTCGTGCGCTTCAAGGCGGCTCTCGAGAAGGGCGAGTCCCTGCGCGGGCTCGACGTGCACGTCGAGGAGGAAAAGTACGTCAAGGGCTTCGGCCTCCTGATGCGTAAGCCGATGCTCGTGATCCTCAACGCGGGCGAGAGCGAAGCGGGCGACCTCGCGGGGGCGATCGCGCGCGCGAAGCTCGACCGGTGGAAGGGTCAGCCGCACGTCGCGTTCAGCGCCGTCTCGGCTCCGATCGAGCAGGAGATCGCCGCGCTGGCGCCCGAGGACCAGGCGGAATTCCTGAAAGACCTCGGCCTGCCGGACCGCGCGCTGAACCGGCTCCTCTCCGCCGCTTACGACCTCCTCGGCCTCATGTCGTTCCTCACGGCGGGCGAGGACGAGTGCCGCGCGTGGACGATCCCGAAGGGGACGCACGCCGCGAAGGCGGCCGCCGCGATTCACACGGACTTCGAGAAGCACTTCATCCGGGCCGAGGTGGTGCCGTTCAAGACGCTCGTCGCAGCGGGCTCCTTCGCGCAATGCAAGACGCACGGCACGCTGCGCGTCGAGGGCCGCGACTATGTCGTCCAGGACGGCGACGTCGTCAACTTCCGCGTCAGCGCGTAGACGCCTTAGCCCCGGTTTTTCGCCGCGCCTGATCCAGATGCCTCATGCCCGCTTCGTGGCCCGGAGCCCACGTTGGATGTGGAGGAGTTTGAGAACATGGAAACGTACGCGCTCCGGTTCGAATCCAAAGGAAAAACCATTTCCGAGGTGCCTTTCCGCGGCACCCGGCTTCTTAGGCATCCCATGTACACGAAGGGCTCGGCCTTCAACACGCAGGAAAGAAAGGACTTCGGGCTGGACGGACTGCTGCCGTCGGCCATCAGCACCCTGGAACAGCAGGAGCGCCGGGTTTACGACAACATCTCGCGGAAGCCGGATCCGCTCGAGAAGTTCATCGGCCTGGCGTCCCTCCAGGACCGGAACGAACACCTCTTTTATCGCCTCCTGATCGACCACGTCGAGGAGTTCCTCCCGATCGTTTACACGCCGACGGTCGGGCTCGCATGCCAGGAGTTCAGCCACATCTTCCGCCGCGGCCGCGGACTCTGGATCACGCCGGCCCACCGGGGACGCATCTACGACGTCCTCGGCAACGCTCCCTTCGACGACGTGCGGCTCATCGTCGTGACCGACAACGAGCGCATCCTCGGTCTCGGCGACCAGGGCGCGGGCGGCATGGGAATCCCGATCGGCAAGCTGGCGCTCTACACGGCGGCGGCAGGCATCCATCCGTCGCAGACGCTGCCCATCAGCCTCGACGTCGGCACCGACAACGAAGCGCTCCTGAAAGACGAGCTGTACCTCGGCTGGCGGCTTCCGCGCCTGCGCGGACCCGAGTACGACTCGCTCGTCGAGGAGTTCGTCCAGGCCGTGAAGAAGCGCTTCCCGAAAGCTCTCCTCCAGTGGGAAGACTTCAAGAAGGTGAACGCGTTCACGCTGCTCGACCGCTACCGGAAGTCGATCACCTGCTTCAACGACGACATCCAGGGCACCGCGGCCGTCGCCACGGCCGGCATGATGGCCGGCTGCCGGGCCACCGGCATTCCGCTGAAGGACCAGCGCGTCGTGATCCTCGGGGCGGGCGCCGCGGGCATCGGAATCGCCCGCCTCATCCGCGACACGTTCAAACGCGCGGGTCTCTCGGGCGAGGCGCTGACGCGTTCCATCGCGAACCTCGACAGCCAGGGGCTCGTGGTGGACGACGTCGAGATCAAGGACGTCCACAAGCGCGACTTCGCGTGGCCGGCCGCCCTCGCGGAGAAGATGGGTCTGAAGAAGGGTTCGCCGCGCGACCTCCTCGCCGTCGTCCGGGCGCTGAAGCCCACGTTCCTGATCGGCACGTCCGGCGAGCCGGGCACGTTCACGGAAGCGATCGTCCGCGAGATGGCGAAACACGTCGAACGCCCCGTCATCTTCCCGATGTCCAACCCGACGAGCAAGAGCGAAGCGAAGCCGGTCGACATCATCGCCTGGACGAACGGCCGCGCCCTCATCGCGACCGGAAGCCCGTTCGACCCGGTGCCCTGGGACGGCCGCATGATCACGATCGGCCAGGGCAACAACGTCTTCATCTTCCCCGGCGTGGGCCTGGGGGCCCTCGTGGCCGAGGCGAAGGAAGTCACGGACGGCATGTTCGCGGTGGCGGCTCAGAAGCTCGCCGACGAGGTAAAGGCTTCGGACCTCGCGTCCGGAAGCCTCTTCCCGTCCGCGAACGAGATCCGGCGCGTCAGTCGGCTCATCGCCGAGGCCGTCGTGGCCGAGGCGCGGAACGCGGGCGTCGGAAGGCACATCGCCGACAAGGACATTCCGGCCGCCGTCGCCGCGATGATCTGGGAGCCGGCCTATCTCCCGATGGTCCCGGCCCCGACGCGCGCGGAGATGCCCGCGCTGACTCCGGTCCTCGCCTAGGTTCTTCTCCGGAAGCGCTCATGCGCCCGTGCCGAAAGGCGCGGGCGCTCTTTCTTTCGCGGAGAGACCCGCCTCAGTCCCCCTGGAACGCCCAGCGGAAGATCTCGGGCAGCGTCGGCTTCTTGCCGTACATGAGGATCCCGACGCGGTAGACGCGTCCCGCGAACCACGCGACCGCCCAGATCGTGAGGACGAGGATTGTGACGGAGACGCCGATCTGCCAGAGCGGCGGCGTCTGCACGCTGATCCGCATGAACATCATGAGCGGCGCCGTGAACGGGAAGAACGACAGGATCGTCGCGAGCCGGCCGTTCGGCTGGTTGTACGCGAAGAACCACGTTGTGGACGTGAGGATGAGCATCATGCCGGGAATCATCACGAACTGCTGCGCCTCCTGCTCCGTGTTGAACGGGGCCGAGAGCGCGGCGTAGAGCGACGCGTAAAGGAAGTAGCCGAGCAGGAAAAAGAGGACGAACGCGCCGATCGTGGCGGCAGGAATATGGGGCAGGCCTTCGCCCATCCCGGCGACGGCCGCGACGCCGGGCAGCGCGATCGCGAGCGCGAGGCAGGCCCAGACCGAATACTGCGTGAGGCCCACAGCGCCGATGCCGAGGATCTTCCCGAGCATCAGTGTCGTCGGGCGCACGGACGACACGATGACCTCGACGATCCGGTTGTTCTTCTCCTCGAGGACGCCCCGCATGATGTATGCGCCGTACACGAAGATCGAGATGTAGATGAGGAAGAAGAAGACGCCCGAAATCGCGAGGTTCATTCCCACGTTCTTGCCGCTCTCGCCGCTCTCGATCTCCTTCGCCTCGTGCGGCTCGAGGTCCACGCGCAGGCGCGCGGCCTCGTAGATCTTCGGGTCGACGCCCCTGTCCTTCAGGCGCTCCTTCGTGGCGGCCCGCGAGAGAAGGCCCGCGATCTGTTCGCGCATGACGAGCTCGGCCTTGACGCTCTGGGCGCGCCACTCGGCGTGGCCCGTCTCGAGCGTCGTCGGCATGAGGACGATGTAGGCCTTGATCTTCTCGCTCTGGACATCCTTGTTGAGGCGCTTGCGCACCTCGGGCAGCGTCTCGGGCGTCGCGTCCACCTTGAAGAGGTCGAGCTGCGTCGTGATCTTTTGGTTGCGGCTCTCGTTCATCTTCTCGGTGACGGACTTCTCGTCCACCTTCGGAGCGGCTTTCGCGTCGCCGTCCTTTTTCGCCTTCTCGGGCTCGTCGTCCGTGGGCCGCGCCTTGTACTCGGCGACGAGCGGCTCGTAGAGACGGCCCGACATGTCGACGACGGCGATGCGGCCCTTCGCGACGAGCGTCTTCTGAAGCGCGACCTGGATGAAGACGAAAGCCAGGAAAATCGCCGGGATCAGGAACGTGGCGACCCAGAACGCCTTTCCCCTGACCTGCTGGAAGTACTCGCGCTTGATGATGGCGAGGAGCTTGGCGTTCATGGTCACTTGAGCTCCTCGGCGGTCGGGGCGTCGAGGCCCGATTCCTGGACCGCCTTGATGAAGATCTTCTCCAGTTCGGGCTCGGGCTCGACGGGCGGCGGCAGAGGCACGCGGCCCAGGTAGGAGTGCTTGATGTCCTTCACCGTGCCGTCGAGAATCTTCTTCCCGCGGAAAAGGAGCGCGATGCTCTCGCACATCCTCTCGGCCTGCTCGAGGACGTGGGTCGAGAAGATGACGGTCTTGCCCTGCCGCTTGAACTCCGCGAGGAAATCCTTCACGAGGATCACGTTGATCGGGTCGAGCCCGGAGAACGGCTCGTCGAGGATGAGCACCTCGGGGTCGTGCACGAGCGTGCCGAGGAACTGCACCTTCTGCTGCATGCCCTTCGACAGCTCCTCGGTCTTCTTCTGGAGCCAGGGACGGAGGTCCATCGAGTCGATCCACGGCGAGAGACGCTTCATCGCCGTGTCCTTGCCGACTCCCTTGATCGCGGCGAAGAAGATGAGCTGGTCGACGACCTTCATCTTCCGGTAAAGGCCGCGCTCCTCGGGCAGGTAGCCGATGCGCTCCTGCAGCTTGTCGTTCATCTTCTCGCCGAGGACGCGGATCTCGCCCGCGTCCGGCTTCGTGATGTTCATGATCATCCGGATGGACGTCGTCTTGCCGGCGCCGTTCGGGCCGAGCAGGCCGAACGTCGCGCCGTGCGGGATCTCGAGATCGAGATTGTCGACCGCGGCGAACTTTCCGAAACGCTTCACCACACCCTTGAGAGAGATCGCGGCCGTCATGCGGCTATTCCTCCTCGATGGTTCCTGGGGGATATACGAGTGGGCGGGGACGAAGTTTAGGGGACGCGGGACGAGGGCGGTTAAGCGGCATCGAACGCAGGGACTTGCGCGGGGGCGCGGGTTCCGTTATGGTCCCCGTCCCCGCGATCTTCGCGTGCGCCCATAGCTCAACTGGACCAGAGCGTTTGACTACGGATCAAAAGGTTGGGGGTTCGAGTCCTCCTGGGCGCACCACTTAATCC